>DAOUEJ010000205.1:0-2024 GCA_034430615.1 Anaerolineales bacterium
CGCAGTTCACCGAGTGCCTGCGCCTTCGCCTGTTCGGCGTCAGCTAAAGCTGACTCCCGGATCTTGGCTGCTTCTTTTTCAGCCTCCGTGCGCAGTTCCAGGCCAACTTCTTCCGCCCGGCCGCTGGCTTCCCGCACGCGCTCATTCGCCTGTTTTTGAGCTTCGGTCAGGATTGCTTCAGCTTCCTTTTCGGCGTTGGCTCGCGCTTCCGCCGCTTCCCGGGCATCCTCCACGCCCTGGGACATCGTTTCACGCCGCTTTTCCAGCAGCCCGACGATTGGATTGAACACCCAGGCACGCAATACGACAAACAGGATCGCGAAGTTAAAGATCTGGACCAGCAGATAACCCAGACTGAGACCTAATGCTTCCAAGGGATCCCTCCTTCATCCACCAGGTACGGAGAATGGCATCCTTTAACCAACGAATAGGATCAGAAGCGCGACGACCAGTGCGTAGATCGCAACGGCCTCTGCAAATGCGATCCCCAGGATCATGTTGACCTGGATGTTGCCAGAGGCATCCGGGTTGCGACCCATCGCCTGCACAGCACCACTCACCAGCACACCGATGCCCAGACCGGCACCGATCATGCCCAGCGTGGCCAGGCCTGCACCAAGTAGCTTCCCTAATATTCTTGCGGCTTCAACGACGTCACCTTGCATCTCAGAGTGCCTCCCTAAAAAGTAAGATCAAGCCCTGGTCGTTCTCAAAGGCTAGTGTGCCTCATCTTCATGACCATGCCCGGCTGTGGCCTGGGCCATGAACACCATCGTGAGCATCCCAAAGACAATGGCCTGGATCATGCCAACAAAGAATTCGAGCATCAGGAAACCCGATTGCGCAAGCACAGGCACCAGGCTGCCAATCACGAATAACAAGACCGAACCAGCGAAGATATTACCAAACAACCGGAATGAGAACGAGATGATCTTGGAAAACTCGGACACCAGCTCCAGGAGGCCGACTGCAAAATCAATCACACCGAAGATCGGTTTACTGAATAAAGTTTTTACATTAAAGAACTTCGTGAAATAGGATGCTCCCAGCGCACGCACTCCGTATACCTGTGTCATGGTGACCGCGATAAGGGCGAGCGCGACCGTGAAATTGAGATCGGTTGAGGCGACACGGACAAAGGGTACAACTTCGTAGCCGGCCGTAGGATCGCTGATTCCTTCTGCCTCGGTCGTTACCGGAGCAGGCAGGATGGTCAGTAGCTCTGTGTCGCCGATCTCCCCAACCTGCTGAACCGGGTATCCTTCCTCGCTGTGGTGGAGCAAACCGATACTATCCACCCCCGGAATAAGCTCCATCCAGTTCACAACCAGCACCAGCATGACGATCGTTGCCATCCAGGGGAAGATGCTCTTGGCCCACTTGCCGGCCGAGGTTTCAGCCAAGCCATAGAGCGCCTCGAGCAGGGCCTCAATGGCCGCAGCAAATCCGGATAGAACAAGCTCACCGCTCCGGATGGCGCTGCGGACAATTATCGCCAGGATGAGTAAAATGACGTCCGCGATCAGTGTCGCCACGAGCGTATTCGTTAGATAAATATCGCCAACGCCTGGTATGGAGAAGAGCGGATGCTCACTGAGTGTTTCGGCCGGGAGCTGGACGTGCGGCAGAATGGGTGCGTAGGCACGGGCGGCAAAAAAACCGAGGACGAGAAAAAGTAGGACGAACCAGCGATTGACGCCCCAGCGCCACCTACGAGTCTTTTCCACCTTCCGCCTCCTCACGACCCGCGGATGTCCGATCCGCGCGGGGATGGTTGGCCTGCTGCAACCTCTTCGTGCTGGACCTTACGATCCGAAGCAGCAGGTAAAATGTGATTGGAATGCTCCCCAACACCAGAAGGAGTGTGAAGAGCGGACGAGAGTTGAAACGGGTGTCTAAAAAGAGGCCGCCACCCAGTGCTGCCAGTATAACGAGAATAATGAGGCAGCCCACCTGTACCAAAACCCCCGCTATCGCCAGAGCCAGTGGGCCTGGCTGAGATTCCTGCGTGGGGGGTCTGCCGG
>DAOUEJ010000206.1:0-8440 GCA_034430615.1 Anaerolineales bacterium
TCAGCCATGCACTTGAAACTCGTGAAGGGGATGTGACACAGGAAGAGGTCGAGACGCTTGGCGCCGGTGATCAGGGCATGATGTTCGGTTATGCCTGCAATGAAACCGAGACGCTGATGCCCATGCCGATCCATCTCGCACATCTGCTCACCCGTCGCCTGGCGGTCGTGCGCAAGGAAAATATACTGGACTGGATCAGGACGGATGGGAAGTCGCAGGTGACGATCGAGTATAACCGCGGCCGGCCAGTACGGGTCGATACAGTGCTCGTAAGCACGCAGCACACGCCCGAGGTCTCCCATGAGGAGATCCAGGCGGGGATCACGGAACAGGTGATCCTGCCCGTACTTCCCGAGGCGATGGTGGATGACGGGATGAAGATCTTCGTCAATCCGAGCGGGCGCTTTGTCGTCGGTGGGCCCCAGGGTGATTCGGGTGTGACCGGCCGAAAAATCATCGTCGATACCTACGGCGGGATGGGTCGGCACGGCGGCGGGTGTTTTAGCGGCAAGGATCCGACCAAGGTCGACCGTTCCGGAGCCTACGCTGCCCGCTGGGTTGCCAAGCACATTGTGGCCGCCGGTCTGGCAGAAAAATGCGAAATCCAGGTGGCTTATGCCATCGGGGTCGCCCATCCAATCTCGATCTTCGTCGAGACATTTGGGACAGGGGTAATCCCGGATGCGGAGATCGGCGCGCTCATCGAACAGGTCTTCGATCTGCGACCGGGTGCTATCATCCGTGACCTAAAACTTCGTCGGCCCATCTACCAGCAAGTAGCAGCCTACGGCCATTTTGGACGCGACGATCTTGATCTGCCCTGGGAACGACTTAGTAAACTCGAAGAGTTTCAGTCTGCAGCAGGTGTAAAAACCAATATCTAACGAAACATGCCGCGCCAGAACCTGGCATTCACAGGCTCGTGCAACCCGCGCGGGCCTGTTCTTTTTGCTGCCCTTCAGGACCGGTTCTATAATCGTCAGGGGGTATCTTGGATTATGGCAAGTGCGGATCGGTTGCACGAGCGTGAGGGGTGAACGAGATGTGGAGGGTGTAATGGAGCTGCGAGAATTGACAGAAAGGATGAACCGTTTCGTCGCAGCCAAAGGCTGGTATGAGCCGGATTCACCGAAGCTCCAGAACGAGCGCAACCTTGCAATCTCGCTCTCGGTTGAAGCTGCGGAAATCCTTGAGCTCTATCAATGGAAGGAAAGTGGGGTAGACCGACAGGAGTTAGGCGGAGAGCTCGCCGATGTTCTGCTCTACCTTCTGCAGCTTGCCAGCATTGCCGGGATCGATCTGGAGTCAGCTGTGTTGACGAAATTGGAGCAAAATAACGACCGTTCCTGGTAGGACCGGTCCAGACGGCAAGTGTGGCTACTTTGGCCTGGATCTAGGATCCCCTCAGACCAGGCAACCGCTGGGATAGTGGAGGTAGGATGTTCTCAATCCATGACGGTGCAGCAGGCGCAGATGAATGGGTTTGGCCCTTCACACTGGCGAACCTGACCGCCGGGTTGCGGCGTGAGCTGGAGGATACGACGGTGCAAGTTCTCCAGGTCGATTCCTTTCCACTCCCCAATCGCAGACCCTCGATCGGCCGCGTCCAGGGACTGCAGGTGGGATATGCCGGGAAACGAACCCGCGGCGGCGCGATCAAGCTGGTCCTGAAGGAACCGCACGGGACGACGCGGGCCGGGTTAGCTGGAGCTGGAAGGCGTGAGGTGGGTGTGTACCAGTCACTGGTCCAGCATCTACCCCTGAGTACACCTGGATTAATCGCTGGTTCACCCTTTGGTGATTGGCTCATCCTCGAGTTCATCCCGGCCAGCCTGGAACCTGAGGCCTGGGATAAGTCGCACTATCTTAGAGCTATCGATGAATTGACCGTGTTGCATGATCGGTTTTGGAACCTGGGAGATGATCTCGATGCCTTCGCCTGGTTGAGCCGGCCGATGGATGCGGACTTCGATGTCCACGTTACTGCAGCCACGCAAGCGCTGCAGCGGGTCGTGCAGGAAGGGAAGCCGCGTGCACTGGTGGAAGTTCCCGGCCGCCTTCATTTACTGGAGACGCTGATAGAAAAAGCGGAGGTGATAATCGCCCCCCTGCGCCTGCAGCCCATGACGTTGCTGCATGGAGATTATTGGCCAGGAAACATCGCAGTTTTGGAAGACGGACGCAGCATGGTCTTCGATTGGCAGCTTGCAGGAGTTGGACCCGGTATCATCGACCTGCTCACTTTCATCATCAAGAGTCGCTGGTGGTTTGATCATCTTCCACTGCCGGCCAGCACCATCATTGAGCGTTACAGGCAGGTTCTGGAAGAGAAGAATGGATTTACATGGAACGCTGATGAGTGGCAGATGCTTTGGGATCATGCCCTCATGTGGCGATTTTTGCAGGAATGGCTTGACCTGATTGCTGCCACACCCGGCCCACTCCTTGAAACCAGAGCCCATCAGTTGGAACGGATCTGGTTGGAACCGCTCGGTGAGGCGGTAGAGCGTCGGTTGGCATGAGCAGCCACGATCCAGATGGGGATATTGTCCGCATAGCCGGACAAGGGGTGGGTTGATGCCGGCCATTAACCCGTCGCAGTTGGAGCGTCAGATCTCTGCGGCACTTGCACACAAAGATGATCCTGAGCATTATGTGCGCGGACTGCAAGAGATCGTCGAATTCTACGCCGATCGCACTAGACGATCGATGAAAGCCTCGGAAACGCTCATCTTTGGACAGGTCTTGCGCGTCCCTAAGCCGGTGCTGCAAGCGATCACACGATCGATTCGTGCCGACCCAGATCTCCCGGTTTCGATGAGGCTTACCAGCAGCACGATGCTCTGGGAGCTGGATTACCGTGAAACACGCATGATCGCTATCAGCCTGATGTCCGAGGTGGAGCTGCCGATGATCATGGAACGTTTTGAGAACTGGGCACAGGATTGCGATGATGATGAGGTCCTGATCTGGATGGCGAAGGAGGGCCTGATGCTGGGAAAACGCCCGTCAGAGAGCACGCCCTGGAAGAAATTAAATATGTGGCTGCAGCATCCCTCAACACAGGTCCAGCGCCTCTCGTTGCTCAGCTTGCTGGACCTGGTTGCCGGGCATCGTGATGACGGGCATCTTCCACAAGTTTTCCGTCTCCTGCGTGGAAGCTCGGAAGGGATGCGCGCTGCGAGCCAAGATGCTTTGCTGGACCTCTTGCGCGAGCTTGCCATTCGTTCCCCCCAGGAAACCGTCCAATTCTTATTGGATGAACTTAAGGGTGATCCAGATACAAGGCGTTTGATCCAGAAGTGCATGGATGTCCTTCCCCCTGGCTTGCAGGCCGATCTAAAACAAGTTCTCTAGCCTTTGCCGACTGGCGCTTCTGGTATAATCGGCCTGACCCGAATGACTAGACCGGTTCGTGGTTGCAGCTTGAAGCGACTGCGAATTGGGTGACCTGCAAAGGAGCAGATGTCATGGCACTATCGAAGCAAGAAAAGGACCAATTAATCGACGAGTTCCACAGGCATGATTCAGACACCGGTTCGCCGGAGGTCCAGATCGCAATTTTGACCACGCGCATTAATCAGTTAACCGATCATTTGCGCTTGCACAAACACGACGAATCATCGCGCCGAGGCTTGTTGAAATTAGTCGGGCAGCGCAGGAAGCTCCTGGCTTATTTAAAGCGTAAGGATGCCCAAACTTACCTGGCCGTAACGGATCGCCTTAGCATCCGGCGCAAGTAGAGGTAGTTCCGGACGAGCGAGTGGTTAGTTCCAACGCCCACGCTCGTCTATTTTTTTATCTGGGGACCTGAATGGCATCCCCATCATACAAGAGCACCCGTGCATGGCGACGGGTTGGGAATTGGAGAACACCATTCATACGTGCGGTTTTCTGAATGGCGGCCTCCAGTCCCTGACCCACAACTGAAAACGGGTGCGGGAGGTTTTTGATGAACAAGGAATATACGTTCCGCACCAGCCTGGATGGCAAGGAACTCACGATTGCCACAGGCAAACTCGCCGGCCAGGCCGGCGGAGCAGTCACCGTCCGCCAGGGCGACAGCGTGCTTCTGGCCACGGCGACGATGAGCAAGGATACACGTGAAGGGATCGACTTCTTCCCCCTGACAGTGGATTACGAAGAGCGGCTGTACGCCGGCGGGCGTATCCCGGGTTCCTTCTTCCGCCGGGAAGGCCGGCCTACCGAAGAAGCGATCTTGATGGCTCGCCTCACGGATCGTGCGATCCGGCCCCTCTTCCCCAAGGACATGCACAATGATGTGCAGATCATCCTGTATGCGCTCTCCTCGGATGGGGAAACTCCGCTCGATATGCTCGGGCTGCTGGGAGCGTCGACCGCTCTCATGATCTCTGATATCCCGTTCGGAGGGCCCGTAGGAGCCGTCCGCATCGCACGTGTTGAAGATCATTTCGTCTTCAATCCGACCTATCAGATTGCCGAGAAATCAGCACTGGATCTGCGTGTGGCTGGCACGGCCGACGCGCTTCTGATGGTTGAGTGCGGCGCAAATGAAGTCGAAGAGCGCATCGTTGTCGAGGCGCTCGAAGCTGCCCAGAACGCAATCAAGCCAATGATCGAGCTCCAGCTGGAGATGACCAAGGCGGTCGGCAAGGATAAACGGATCTACCCTTCCTTCGCTTTAGAGGCCAGCATCGGTCAACGGGTCGCGGAATGGCTCGGCGACCGCATGAAGACCATGGTTGCCGGGGAATACACCAAGGCCGAGCAGGATGAGGCTTTGAACACGCTGCGTACAGAGACGCTGGAGGCGCTCTCCGGTGAGGAGGGCGAGCTGCAGGCTGCGGATGTCCGCAGCGCTTTCGACGAAATCCACAAGGCTGCCGTTCGGGAGCGTATCCTTTCTGCTAACAAACGCCCTGACGGTCGCGGGATGAAGGATATCCGCGAGATCAGCGCCGAAGTGGACTTCAGCCCGCGCGCGCACGGATCAGGACTGTTCTCGCGCGGTGAGACACAGGTTCTAACCCTTGCCACGCTGGGAACCCCGCGTGAGCGCCAGGAACTTGATGGGCTCTCCCCGCGTGAGGAAAAGCGCTACATGCATCACTACAACTTCCCGCCGTTCTCGGTCGGGGAGACACGCTTCCTGCGGGGTGCCTCGCGACGTGACATTGGCCACGGTGCTCTGGCGGAGCGTGCTCTGATGCCCGTACTTCCGGAGCCGGATGAATTTCCGTACACGATGCGGCTCGTCTCCGAGGTGCTGTCGTCGAACGGATCGACCTCGATGGCTTCCGTCTGCGGATCAACGCTGGCATTGATGGACACCGGAGTACCCATCCGGAAACCCGTGGCAGGGATCGCCATGGGGTTGATCAAGGACGAGAACCGCTATGTCGTCCTGACTGATATCCAGGGTCTCGAGGACCACCTCGGCGACATGGATTTCAAGGTTGCCGGTACCCGGGATGGAATCACTGCACTACAGATGGACATCAAGACCAAGGGCATAACCTCTGAGATCATGTCCGAAGCGCTTACACAGGCTCGTGAGGCTCGTTTGTACATCCTGGATAAGATCCAGGCTGCTATCCCCGAACCAAGGGCAGACCTGAAACCGCACGCGCCGCGCATGACGGTTGTGAAGATCGATCCGGAGAAAATTGGAGCGATCATCGGCCCCGGTGGTAAGGTGATCCGCAGCATTCAAGAGGAAACAAACACGAGGATCGACATCGAGGACGACGGCACGATCTTCATCTCTGCCATCAATCAAGAAGGTGCACAGATGGCACGCGATATGGTCGAAAGCCTGACCGAGGAAGCCGTGCTGGGTCGGATCTACACCGGCAAAGTCGTCCGGACGACCGATTTTGGCGCTTTCGTCGAGATCCTGCCCCGGATTGACGGTATGGTCCACATTTCTCAATTAGACAGTGAGCACGTCGAGAAAGTTGAGAACGTCGCACGGGTTGGGGATGAGATCACCGTGATGGTAACGAATATCGACTCCAATGGTAAGATCCGGCTCTCACGACAGGCGGTTTTGGAGGGTTGGACTCCCGAAGAGGCGATGGAGCGTGACAAGAAGCCCAAGGGCCGTTCCAGCGGTGGCCGTGGGGGTGGTAATAAGCGAAGCGGTGGATCACAGAATAGGGACCGAAGGTAGTCATCAGACACGCTCATAAAGAATCCAGACGCCCCCGTAGCTTCGGGGGCGTCTGGATTTAAGGGCCTTCCCGGTCGAATTTGTCCCCTGCCGAGCGATTGATTAGAATAAGGGATTGAGTGAACAAGTTGTTACCTGAAAAAGTTCAGTACCCTTAAGTCTTGAGACCGCCAGGTAGATTACACATGTCAGATCCTGTTCAACCGACCGATCTCCAATCCCCACCGTGGCAGCCAGGAACCCGCCTGCTTGTTGGAGTGCTCGTCGTGCTATTTGGACTGCTCATTCTTTATCTACTGCGCAGTCTGGTCGTGAGTTTTACCATTGCATTTCTTATCGCGTATATGCTCCATCCAAGTGTTAACCTGATCCTGAGGAAGACCGGTATGCGCCGCGGTCTGGCTGCGCTCCTGGTCATGCTGGCCTTTGTGCTCATCGTGCTCGGTACCACCACGGGCCTTGGTTTTACATTTTCACAGCGCGTCATCACCCTGGCTCAATACCTGGCCAGCATCGCTGAACAGCTCCCCTCGCAAATCGCAAACCTGGCCAACCTCAAGTTGGAGCTCGGACCATGGATGCTCGATTTCTCTACAATTAACCTCGGACCCACGCTCAACAGTCTTGCTTCTTCCCTCAGTCCCTTGTTGAGTCAGGCCGGGACAGTGCTTGGGAGCGTTGCCCTGGCGGCTGCCTCCGCAGTTACGGGGTTCCTCCTGATCATGGTTATCAGCTTTTACCTGCTGATCGATTTCAACTTGATCCGCCCCACCCTGCTGTCGCTGGCACCGTCTGCCTATCAGGAAGATGCGAATTTCCTCCTGAACGAGACCAACCACATCTGGCGGGCCTTCTTACGTGGGCAGGTATTCCTGGGCGGTGTAATTGGTGTGATCGTGGCCATCTCGATGTTGATCGTCGGATTGGATTTTCCGATTGTCCTGGGCTTAATTGCCGGATTGCTCGAGCTCGTTCCGATGTTTGGACCGGTCATCAGCGCGCTGGTTGCAGTCCTGGTTGCACTCTTCCAGCCCAGCAATCCATTCATGCTGACCCCGTTTGCTTACGCACTATTGATCGTGGCCATCTTTACCATCATCCAGCAAGTCGAAAATACAGTCCTGGTCCCCCGCATCATGGGGGAGAGCCTCAACCTGCGCCCGCTGGTCGTTTTCATGGCCGTACTTGCCGGTGGTGCGCTAGCCGGTATTTTCGGCATCTTGCTTGCTTCCCCGTTTGTGGCGACCATGCGCTTATACCTGTCCTATGTGTATAGCAAAGTAGTCGATAAGCCCGGGCGGCCCAGTCCGGCACTTGAGCCACGCGTCGGTCGTGGGCGGTTCCATCAGGCGCGCACCAGTCTGTCCTCATTGGCCAGGCGGTTGAGGGAGCGCAGCACAAGCGAGCAAGCCTCAGATGAATGAGAGACCAAGTTCCCCTCAGTGGGGGATGGCAACGAAGGCGATGGTCGGGCTAGCACTGCTCATGCTGGCGGCTTTTGTCCTTTGGCGGTTGGGGCATCTCATGCCGCTCCTCCTGTTGGCTGCGATTCTATCTTTCCTGGTTGTACCCATTGTTCAATTCCTGCATATCCGGGTGCAGTTGCCGTGGGGCCTGGCGACGAATGTGGTCATGATCGCCGTCGTCCTGGTTATAATTGGAGCATCAACCGCGACTGGCGTAACCGTCATCGGACAGCTCCAGGCGCTGCTGCTGGTTGTTGTACGCTTCTTAGGAGATCTACCGGCGTGGCTCAACTCGCTCAGCATCGGAAATTACACGCTGGGGCCCTGGACAATCGATTTCTCTCAGCTCGATCTGGCCGCGCTGGGTGATCAGCTGCTGGCGACCATCCAACCGCTGCTGCGTGACGCCAGCGGCCTCATTGCCTCACTCGCCACCGGAGCGATCGAGTCGCTGACACGGATCGTTTTCATCCTTGCCATCGCATACTTTCTAACCTTTGACTACCGGCAAATCCGGAAAGTCTTGCTTGGGGTATCGATCCCGGGATATGAAGAAGATTTCCGCCGTCTGCGCATTTCACTCTCGCACATCTGGCGCGCTTTCTTGCGTGGTCAACTGCTGGTTGTCTTTTTTACCGGAATTCTCACCTGGATACTGATGTCAGTGCTGGGCTTGCGCTTCTCGCTGGGCCTTGGCGTACTCGGTGGGATTGCGAAATTCGCCCCGATTATCGGCCCAACGACTGCCGGGCTTGTCGCAGCCGTGGTGGCATTATTCCAGTCAGGGAATTGGATAGGCCTGACGCCGCTCGGTCACGCC
>DAOUEJ010000207.1:0-20938 GCA_034430615.1 Anaerolineales bacterium
GAAGTCCAGGCACCGGCATCAACCCGCGACCGCCTTGAGATCACGATGGTTTTCCAACGACCGGTTATGTTCACTGGTACAGTTTGGCATAACCTGACTCTCGGGCTGCGCTTACGGCATCTGAAACCCGGGAGCCATCTGGGGGATTTGGTCGATCAACTCGATCTGGGCGGGCTGCTGCAGGCGCCGGCGAGTGAGATTTCTGGAGGTGAGCTGCAGCGGGTCGCACTGGCCCGGGCGCTCGCCTGCGAGCCGGGCGTTCTCCTGCTGGATGAACCTACCTCCAACCTGGATCCCTACAACACAGCGCTCATCGAGCATATAATAAAGAAAGCCGCCCAGGCCAAAGCGATGACAATTATCCTTGTCACGCAGAATGTATTCCAGGCCAGGCGACTAGCCGATCAGGCTGCGATACTGATCGATGGAAAGATCCTCGAGCAAGGTGAGGCTGGCCGGGTTTTCCGGAAGCCTGAAAATCCGCAGACAGCTGCCTTCTTAAGCGGTGAGCTGATCTTCAAGCAGAAGGGCGATACGGATGAGTATCTTCTCACGCAAGAAAACTAACCGGTTTACCGAACTCTTGATCAAGCAGGCCGAGTACGCGGTGGATGGGATGCAGCAGCTCCTGAATTACGTCCGTGAACCGAGCGAAGCGATCGCCCAGAACGTGACCCAGACCGAGAAGCTTGCAGATGAGGTACGCAGGATCCTGATCGATGAGCTCAATCAGACTTTTGTTACACCCATGGACCGGGAGGATATCTTCGCCCTTTCGTTGACGATCGATGATGTGCTCGATTATGCTGATACCACGGTAGAAGAGATGCATATGTTGCAGGTTGAGCCGAATGCTTACATCGAGCGCATGGTTTCCCTGCTGACGGACGCCGCGCGTGAGATCCACATGGGGGTGATGCGGTTGGATGATCACCCGAGTGTCGCGAATGATCACGCAGTGCGAGCCAAAGCACTCGAAAACCGGATGGAAACGGTCTACAGGGAGGCGATTGCAGATCTGTTTGCAATGCCCCGCGATATTGATCACGTCGTGCAGATGCTCAAGCTGCGCGAGATCTACCGCCATCTATCGAACGCCGCAGATCGGGGTGATCAGGCCGCAAACGTGCTCGGGGACATCGTCGTGAAGAAGATGTAATCTGCGCTTGCTAGTGTGGTCTCAGTGGCTGCCGAATTCGGCAGCCACTATCTGTTTCCAGCGGACAGAAATGACGGGTATATTGCCAATCTGAAGGGGCGGGGTGGCCCCGCCCCTACGTTGGATGCACGTGAATTCACCGAATATGCGGGGATGTCGTTATTGTTGTGGGAATGAGCCTGTCTTGTGCGATCGTCGGGTACACCACCGCGCGCCCCTACAAGGTGGGATGATTTCGTCCGATCCCATACCTTGATGTCGATGACTCAAGCGGCGACCTGGTCCGCCAGCCGTCCGAGTTTGTTGCCGACCTCACGCCATTGGATTTTCGAGATCCCCAGCTTCTGGCGGATCTGATCTTTCTCGGTCCCTTCTAGGGTGTCGAGCAGCGCGCTGGTCCAGCGGCACATGTCAAAGGAGACATGCTTCTCCAACCCGGCTGCCTCCCCGATTTCCTCCAACAGGTATTCCAGGCGTCTTGGCGACCAGGGGAAAAGGCGTTCCCTGGGTGTGTACTGCTGGACGTACTCCCGGTATGCTGAAACCCACTCGCCACTGAGGGAGAGCTTGCGCTCCTTGTAGCGTTTGCTGGCTTTGCCGTAGCGGACGAAGAGGATTGGTCCATCGGGGGTCTCGAGATCGATGTGGTTCAGGTGGATGTTCAGGCATTCACCTTTCTTGATCCCGGTCTCGAGCAGCAGTGTGAGCAGCGCGTAGGGCCGGGCGTCGGGCTCATCAGCCTGGCGCAGCTGCTGGGCAGCCTCGATCACCGCTGATACCTCCTCATGGGTAAGCACTTCTGGCAGTGGGCTGATCACCGATTGCTGTGGTATGGGGTTAGCCACGTCCTTACCCACAACACCGGTTTCCACCAGCCAGCGGTAGAAGGACTTAATTGAGGTGATGCGCCGGGCATAGGTCTTTGGACTGCAAGGGACTCCCCGCCGATTGAGCATCCACTCCAGGAAGTTTTTCAAATCATTGGTGCTGATTTGTCCAACAGGTTGCCCGCCGCCGATGAACTTGGCCACCAGCCGCAGGTCACCGGTGAAGGCTTTGACCGTGTGAATGGACATCCCCTGTTCTTCAAGCGCCTCGCCCCAGGCTGCGATCGCCGCGCTCAGGCTGGACGAGGCCAGCACAGAGACGGCAGAATCGCGTTCCTGAGCCGTGCCTGGACCGCCCCGCGAGAACAGTGGTAGATCGGAATAGGAGTCATCCATGCGAGCTTCCTCCGCACCCAGTCTTCGTATAGCCAAAAGATCGTAGGTAATCCTAGACCCCGTGGATTGGCTTGTCAAATCTGGGTTTTCCAAGGCGTGATGGATTTTGGGATTGGATTCTTCGAGACTTTCCGTACACAGCCCAGGATCATCAGAGTTGATTTGCATAACATAACTTGAGTCTAATTGTGTTGGGGCAGGGTACCCGCCGCTGCAGCGATCAGGCGGGCAATCGGTAAATTCCCAGGGATCAATTCTCTTGGAACGATCGGATTGTGCAGGTTCGTGGGGCGCAGTGCCGTGTGCCCCTACAGGAGCAAATGGAAGCAAGGGAAAACAGGCGAATGCCCAGAGAGTTGAATGAGGTAAAGCTCAAACGCAATATGGCAGCTTAAGGTGGGAAGGCTTCGGAAAGCATTTGCTCGATCGCTTCCCAGGTTGGCAGGATGACCGACGCACCGCTATAGGGAACTCGCCAAAGCGTGCCCATCGAAGCAGTAACCGCATAGCGCTTGATTTGCTCAGGTTGGGTGGCCAGCTTGGCGCCGAGAGGAACGAGCGGAAGCAGGTCGTCAAGCTGCATGTCGGTCTCAACCAGGCCTTTGAACTGGTTGTAAAGATCCGGCACGCGTGTCAATCCATCCAACGAAAGGGTTCGTTGAAACACACCGAGCATGACTTCTTGTTGACGACGAAGTCGATCGAAGTCACCAGTGTTTCGGCGCATGCGGACATAGCAGAGGGCAGTGAAGCCATCCATATGGTAGGTGCCCGGACCATAATTCCATTGGATCCCGCCGCACTCGTCCTTCAGTCCGCCTCCGACTTCAACATAGATCCCACCCAGCGAGTCGATGATATTGGTGAAATCCCAGAAATGGAGGAGCACGGTATGGTCAACTTTGAGTCCGAAGTTATACAGGATGGTCTGAGCCACGGCTTCGGGTCCGCCAACCGCGTAGGCAACGTTGATCCGGTCCACCCGCCATCCCGGGATGAAGATGTAAAGGTCACGTGGGAAGGAGAGCAGTTTTACGGTGCCGTCCTTGGGATCAAGCGAGAGCAACATCATGACATCAGTGTTGTTGCCATAACTGTACGGGCGCTGATCCGAGCCAAGGACCACGATGTTCACAGTCTCATCCGATACCGGAAGCGGCGGGACAGGCCGGCGGATCTCAATCGCTGAGGGTTCAACCGGTGCGGGGAAATCACCCCAGGGGTTGATCGACGTAGGCGTGGCAATGGGTGTGGCGGTGGCAGGTGGTGGGGGCGGTGGTGTGGAGGTAGGAGCCAGCGGTCCAAACGGCGTCGCTGTAGGTGTCGAGTCTAGGCCTGCGGTGACGAGTGGTGGGCGCAGCACGGCTGGCGCAACCACAAATGCGTTGGTCAAGGCGCTGCATGCGCCGGCGATGACCAGCAGACCGATCAGCGCGATCAGCGCCAGGCTAAAGCCCGGATTGAAACTCCACTCCGTACGCGGTCTCTTCATCACCTACTCAACGCCTCAGCGCCCTTACTTGTTCCCGCCATAGGGACGGTTAGTGCCGAGCTGCAGCCGAAATTTCAGGCCGGCGGGATAAACACATCGAGAAGAATATATGCAAGTCGCATGCCAGCAATGGACATATATCCAGGGATAAACATTCCGGCTCAGGGTGTGGAGCGGTCGGGAGGAGGGGTGGGTTGTTCGGCCAATGGGAGGAGCAGCGTAAATGTAGACCCTTCCCGGGGCATGCTTTCAACCCAGATCCGACCACCCATCGCCTGGGTGAGTGACCTGACGATGCTCAGACCGACACCATCATCTCCCAGGCCAGGAATGCGGCTTTCCTGCGAAAGGTAGTGGGGCTCAAATACCTTGCCCATCGCCTCCGATGGAATGCCTGGACCGCTATCAATCACCCACAGGCTCAGGAACCCGACCTGATCTTCCCCGGCGATGCGGGCACCAATCTGGATCTCGCCGTTTTCCGGGCTGGCTCCGACGGCGTTGTTTAGCAAGTGGATCAAAATCTGGTACAGGGCATCCGGGTCGCCCAGAATGCGCGGCAATGCCTTACCCAGATTTACCCGCAGGTTAATCCCTTTACGCTGGATGGCCGGATTGACCTGGGTAACTGCATCCTCGATTGGAAAGAGGATATCGATCGAGGTCGGAACGAGGTGCAAGGTCCCGGTTTGGATCGCCGCCAGATTGACCAGGTTGGAGAGCAGCAGCGCCATGCGCTCGGTGCTGTCGCGCACGTGTTCCAGGAATTCACGCTGCTTGCGATTGAGCAGACCTACCGATTCGTCCAGCAGGAGTTCAGAATATCCAAGCACGGAGGACATTGGCTGGCGTAGGTCACGTGCCAGGGTGGCGATCAACTCTACATCGGCCGGCTGCATTCGGACTTTACTCGCAGAGCCTGTGCTGCCCTCCATCATCGCCATGCGCGCACGCGTGGCGGCAAGTTCCTGGAGTGCCTGTTGGAGCTCATAGGAGAGTTCTTCGACCTGGTCGTCATTTGACGTGGATTCTGGTTTACGCCGCACGGCCTCCCGCATCCGTCCGACTTCCGCTTCGAGCAGTGAGATCGTCTCCTCGGCCAGTTGGTGGTTGGTTAGCAAGCCCGCAAGATCCTGCCCAGCCTGGTCGGTGGCCAGGATCAACTGCTGCGTGAGTTGTGAATTTTCGGTGATCAGGCGCTGCACTAGCTTGCGTGTCTGCATCAAATCCGTGCTCAGATCCGTGGAACCTCGCAGCGCCGGTTCAGACGCTTCCTGAATGACAGCCAGACGCTCGGCGACCAACGATGCCAGACGAACGAGGATCCGACGGCTCTCCTGTGACCAGTGCTTGCGAGCGTAAGGTGAGCATAAAAGCAGTCCACCGAGCACTGAATCGCCGGTGGTGAGCGGTGCCAGCATGACCGGACCAGTGGCTTTGAGGTCCAAAGCCTTTCCCAAGGTTGCCAGATCTTGCGCGTTGCTGTCTTCCGGCAGGATGATGGCATGGCCTTGCTCAAGTGCTTGAGAAATGACCGGTAGATCCGAATTTTCCAAGGCCTGGCCCTCGATGTGATGTTCGTTGATCAAATTGAAGCCGGTTGCGAGCGAGAGATAGCCCGACGTCTCGGGTGGGGTGATCAGCAGGCAGAGCTCGGCTTTCATGCTGCGGCCGACCCCTTCCACCGCCGCCATGGCGAGCGCGTGCGGCGACTCGGCGAGCATCACATTCGCAAGATCGGCGAAGACCTGTGGTAGAAAGTGGTATTCGTTCCCACCGGGCGTCGTCTCGGGTTCAAGCTCAACAGTCGTACCCGGTGCGTCGATCGCTGCCGGGAGGCTTGAGAAACTGCCAGCCGCGGCCACGATCAGCAGAGGGTAAGCAAGGAGTGTGCTCCAGCCGACGAAAGGCGATTGTGAGCTTTCGGCGGGGCCTATCGCCAGGTGCAGTGCGAACCCGAGCGTTAGGACGGCGAAGGCCGGTATTAGCATTCGGAACCCCTGTGGTTTCCGGGAGATCAGTCGCAGGCTTGTTCCCCCAACGATTACCAGGCCAAGCAATCCCCAGGCCGCGTCGTATAGGCTGCGGTTGAGTCGATCAGACCATTGCGGGGCAGGTAGAAAGATAATCGCTGCCAGGCTTCCGATGAGCGCAATAGCCAGCGAGCCCACGATCCAGCGCGTGCGCCCCGTCGCCGGTCCGAGGATCTGGAAGCCATGGATGATCAGGATTAATCCAACCAGCACGACGAAGCGATCGGCCACGGGCAGCAGGATGCGGCCATCCAGGACGCCCATGCTGGTCAAACCCCAGGTCAGGATGTAGAGCGCATTAAGCAGGAGCAGAATCTCGCTTATGCTCCACCACGTCTCGGCGCGGGTGCTCTTGAGCCTCGAGGTCGCGTTGCGTGCCAAACCATAGAGGATGCTCATGGCAACCAGGGTAATCAAGTGAAACCCGAGTTCGCCCGGGATGGTGGTGAGTGCGTCGACTGCCTCGCGTATGATCATCTCTTGTTAGATTGGCCCTTCCCCAAGTTTACCGAACCGTCTGTTTCGTGCGTGCCTATCGCGAACCAGGCTTGAACAAAGCCGCGAGCTGCTCGGCTGCTGACCGGTCAACCACGGCAAGCACCTCATCATCCGCCTCGAGCGCCGTCACGCCGCGCGGCACAATGACCTCACCGCTGCGGATGATGGCAGCGATGACACAGTTCTCGGGTAGCTCGAGATCCTTGATCTGGATACCGAGGGCTTGCGCTCCCTGCGGCACTTTCTCTTCTACAAGCATATATTCACCACGCCGGAGCTTCAAGAGGGGCATCATATCACCAAGTGACATTTCCTCCTCTATCAACCGGGCGAGGATGTCCGCCTGGTTCAGGGCAACATCAATGCCCATCACGGGTTCGAACAGCCAGGCATACCTGGGATTGTTCACCCGTCCAATGACACGCGGTACATAGAACTGCGACTTGGCCAGGTAGCCGACCGCCAGGTTGGTTGCATCATCCGGGGTGCAGGTCACGACAACCTGGGTTTGCTCAATACCCGCGTTGCGCAGCACGCTCGGATCAAGCGGGTCTCCTTCGTAAATGGCCTCGGTGGGGATCTCTCGATGCAATCTTGCGATAACCTCCGACCTGGCTTCCACGAGTCGCACTCGGTGCCCCAATTCGAGCAGCAGTGTTGCAAGGTGCGAGCCAACTCGCCCGCCGCCAACAATCATGACATTCATCTCAGTCACCACCATCCAGCATGGTTTCCAGGTGGGGAAGGGAGTCGTGATTCACGATGAGGACAAGCAGGTCCCCCTCTTCAAGCTCGGTCGAGCCATCCACCAGCTCTGCGTGTCCGCTGCGTAGGATCGCCGCCGGGCGGCAGATCCCTTCCAGATCAAAGACCTCAGCCAGTTTCCCAATCAGGTGATCCGGCACCTGGACTTCGATGAAGCTGACCTCATGGTGGCCAAGGCTCGCAAGTTCTCTCAGACCCGGATGGGTGAGCAGTTGTTCGATGCGATGTGCGCTCCATGAGGATGATACGACAGTCTGCAGGCCAGCTTCGAGGAAAGCCTCCTGATGACGAGGATCGTAGACGCGCGCGACGACGTTTGGAACGTCGAAGATCTTCTTTGCCACGCGTGCCACGACCAGATTCATCTCATCGCTGGAAGTCAGTGCTGCTAACCCGTCTGCTGCCGCGATATCGGCACGCTGCAGCACGTCACGTTCCCGGCCATCTCCCTGGATTGTCTGGCCTGAGAAATCGGGGCTCAGGCGTTCAAAGGCAGTTGGTTCACGATCGATGACTGTGACAGTGTGTCCGGCAGCGCATACTTCGTCGGCCAGCTCGCAGCCGATGCGGCCACAGCCAATAATGATCAGTTTCATGCTAGCTCTCGCTCCTCGGCTTTTGATGCAAGGTGATACGGGACATCAATCACAATGTAGCCTTCTCGGAATAATAGCGCCAGACGCAGCGGCCAGGCGGTCTGATTGTGCAGCAGGTTTTCCCACCAGTTGACAGGGATAAATTGGGGCAGCACCACCGTGATCACATCACCCGGTTGTCGCTGGGCACCCAGTTCGTTCAGGTACTTGATCAACGGGGCCGTGATTGAGCGGTACGGAGACTTAAGAACTTCCAGGCGCACCCCGTCGCCCCAGCGCGACCAGCGCTGGCGAACCTTCTCACCTTCCTCGGCCGAAGTCTCAACATAGACCGCAGTCACATCCGGGGAGAGCGTACGGGCAAAGGCGAGCGCTTTAAGTACCCCGCGATGGACGCCTCCGATCGGGATGATTACCCGTGGGTTGTGCATCCGTGCTGGAGGCCCAAATGTATCCAGTGATAAGCTGCGGGCGACGCTCTGGTAGTGGTGATGGATCCGGGTGAGGACCAGGCTGAAGATCGTGATCAGCAGGATCACGATCCAGGCGCCGGTCAGGAAGCGGGTGATGAGGATGATCGTGAACACGATCAGGGTCGTTGTTCCACCGATGGCGTTGATCAGCGCGTTCCTCTGCCAACCCGCACTCCTCAGGCGGAACCAGCGCCGGACCATCCCCCACTGAGAGAGCGTGAACGAGATGAATACGCCTACGGCATACAACGGCAGCAAGCCGTGCGTGTCACCGTTGAAGACCAGGATCAGGATCGAGGCCAGCAGCCCGAGCAGCATGATCCCATTCGAATAGACAAGCCGGTCACCCAGGTTGCCCATCTGCCGCGGTAGGAAGCCGTCACGCGCCATGAAATAGGATAGGCGTGGAAAATCCGAGAAGGCTGTATTTGCAGCCAGGAGCAGGATCAATGCGGTGGCGATTTGGATAACAACATAAACAAGGCCGCGACCGAAGAGGGATCGACCGATTTGTGATAGTACGGTTTCAGCATGGCTGGGAGCAGCACCAACCTCATGCGCCAGCAGACTTATGCCCAAGAACATCGTTGTCAGGAGGATGATCATCACCAGGAGCGTCTTCCCGGCATTATCCGCTTGCGGGGCCTTGAAGGCTGGCACACCATCGCTGATGGCCTCGATTCCGGTCAGGGCTGTACACCCGGCGGAGAACGCACGCAGGATGAGGAATGCGGTCACGCCCGAAACAGCGATCTCGGCATGGATCGGTTCGATGACATCGACATCCGGCAGCCCGCCACCCGCCAGCCAGCGGAATAGCCCAAAGGCGATAAGGGCCAGCACACCAAGGATAAATATATAGGTCGGGATCGCAAAAATGCTGGCAGACTCACGTAAACCGCGCAGGTTGATCCAGGTGACGATCGCCACCGCCAGGATTGCCAGAACTGCTCTAAAGGGTAGCAGAACCGGCAGCCAGGACGTGATGGCCGCTGTGCCGGCCGAGACGCTGACTGCCACGGTTAGGGTGTAGTCGATCAGAAGGGCCGATCCGGCGATGAGTGAAAAGCCCGTGCCAAGATTATCCTTGGCGACAATGTATGCGCCACCGCCGTTCGGGTAGGCATGGATCGTTTGGTAGTATGAAAAACCGACGGCGAGCAGCAGTATGGCGATGGCAAACGCAATCGGGATCGAAAGGCCGAGCGCCGCCGTGCTGGCGGCGGCGAGGACGAAGAGGATCTCCTCCGTTGCGTAGGCGACAGAAGAGAGAGCGTCGGAGGAAAAGACGGCAAGCGCCTTTGCTTTTCCAATTTTCTCATGCAGGAGCTGCGAGCTGGCCAGCGGATCGCCGAACAGCAGCCGGCGGAGCGAAAATGCGCGTGTACCCATCGTTTATGAGGATTTCCCTGCTGGACCACCCGTTCACGGCGATTGTACACTACCCGGGGGTGATCGAGGTTCGGATTATCCCTCACCTGCCTCAGGTCTACCGGGGTTGTCCGGAACGAGCGCCGCTACCCGGGTGTCTGGCTCGACTTCCGGCATGTGAGGTGCGCCGGGTGTGGGCAGTGGCTCACCGCGGGATGCGGTTGAACGTGTCGCCTGTGCATCGCGTTTAACCTCGCTCGGCTGATAGCCGACCATGCGCAGAGCGATGAACCCGTACAGCAGCACGAGCCAGAAAGTCAACCCGCGGTACGTAAGCGCTATCCCGGCCGAGATGGCCGGGTTGATCCCCATCGCGGTTTGCGTGAGGGCCATCGCCCCTTCCACAAAACCCACACCGGAAGGTGTGATCGAGGCGATGGTGAATAGATAGCTGACGGCGAAGCTGGCAACCAGTGTGCCCAGGTCGAAGGGGGTATGGAAGGCGACAGAAACTAGGTACAGGATCGAGGCCATCACCGCCTTGCGCAGTAGCGCGTAGATGCCAGGGATGATTAGGCTGCGGGGTGAGCGCCGGATCTCCTTCAAGCCCTCGGTCATCTGCCGCCCTAGAGCAGAACTCTTACTACGATCGAGGAGAGGCCGCTTCGATATCGGGCGCAGGAGGCGGTTCCCCAGATCCGTCAACCCGACCAGCAAACGCTCCATCCGGTCGGCGGAAAGCACACCGGCCGTGGTGAGAATGATCAAGGTTACACCAATGCTGACGGCGAATATGGCCGCTCCGATTAGAACCGGTGTAAGCAAGTTGCGATCGATGAATACGATGAACCCGAGTGCGAGTACGACCATGAACCCGGCGTAGTCATATACGAGGTACAGGAAGGAAGCAGTCGACACTTTCCCGGGTGGCTTTCCTCGCCGCTGGCCATCGGTGATGAAGACCGCCATTGCGCCAATGCCGTAGCTGGGTGCGACGGCGTTGATGAAATTTGCCGCTGCCGTAAGTGGAACCAGGCGGGTGAGCGTCTCGTCGATCCCGATCAGCCGGTAGGTCGACTGCAGATTGGCGGCAATCAGAACCAGCCATAGAAACTGGACCACGACAGCTACCAGAAGCCAGCGGCCATCGCTGCGACCTACCGTCTCGACGATGAGCTTGAGTTCCTCAAAGTTGTGGATGACGAAATAGGCGGTGAGCACGAAGATGACGGCGTAGAAGATACGGCGGATCATGCAGCGCCTGCCTCAGGAAGTGCATCGAAATTCGCAGGTTCGTCGAGGTTATAGCTAGTGGCGTCGCGATTGATGCGGCGTACTAATCCACTGAGCACACTGCCGGGCCCCATCTCGATGTAGGTGTCCACGCCGGCAGTGATCATCCTCTCGATCGACTCGTTCCAGCGAACGCGCGAGGTAAGCTGTGCTGCAAGATCGGCGCGGATGTCATCCGGGTGGATTAATTCCGTGGCTTGAACATTGCCAATCACGGTGATCTGTGGAGTCCGAATGCTCGCCGATGCCAATGCAAAATCGAAGCGTGACTGCGCTGCTTCCATCAACGGTGAATGGGCCGCGATGCTCACCGCCAGCCGGATCACTTTTCGGGCACCAACCTCTTTCAGAAGTGATGAGACCAGGTCCAGACCCAATTCATGTCCTGAGATTACGATCTGTCCCGGGCAGTTGTCGTTGGCGATCCACACGCCATCCCCTGCTGCTGAAGCCTGCTGGCAGGCTTGCTCCACCTGGTCGAGGTCCAGGCCAAGCACGGCAGCCATTCCGCCCGGGCTGGCCTCGCCGGCGAACTGCATGGCTTCAGCCCGGGCGCGTACCAGGCGCAGCGCACCCTCAAAGCTGAGCGCACCGGCGGCTACCAGGGCCGTAAACTGGCCCAGCGAGTGACCGGCGACGAGCGCAGGCTGGAAACTGGGAAAGCGGGATCGGAATACCTCGAGGACAGCCACGCCATGCGTGAGCAGCGCCGGCTGCGTGTGCAGCGTCTCGTTCAGGGTTTCAGCTGGGCCTTGCCAGCAGAGCTCTGACAGCGGATAGCCAAGCAGCGCATCGGCTTGTTCGAAGACGTGCGCGGCTAGCGGTTCATCTTTCACGAGCAAGGAACCCATCCCTACGGCCTGGGATCCCTGTCCGGGAAAGATGAATGCGGTTTTTTGCGGCTGGATGGGCATGGGAATCGTCAGACCCCGCATGCGCGAGGTCTGCATTGTGAAGCCGGTGCTAGTTGTTTTCGATTTCCAAGACTTCCCGTCCTGCATAATGCCCACAGTTGGGGCACATGCGATGGGGAAGATGTTTCTCACCGCAGTTGGTGCACGCGATCAGATTCCGGGCGCGCAGCGAATCATGTGCGCGCCGACGATCTCGGCGACCTTTTGATATCTTTCTCTTAGGTAGAGGCGGCATGCTTGCACTCCGTCAGGTTTTCACAACAGTGCCTGCCATCAGGCAGGCAGGGACCATTATAGCCGAGCGTCGTGGGCTGTCAAGGAGAGGAAGTTGGTGTACATGTGTGCCGCCGGTATAATGGTTGGTATGGACGAAGCTGACCTTTCTCATCTTGATCCGCAGGGACGAGCACGCATGGTCGATGTGGGCGCGAAGCCGGATAGCGAACGCTGGGCGGCAGCTCGCGGCCATGTCATCATGTCGCTGGATGTTTTCGACACGGTAAGCGCAGGTGATCTGAAGAAAGGAGATCTGCGCGCTACGGCCGAACTGGCCGGAGTGATGGGCGCTAAGCGCACATCGGCGCTGATCCCCCTTTGCCATCCGCTGCCTTTGACCTCGATCCAGGTCGAAGTACAGCTGGTTCAAAACCTGCCGGGCGCGGTCATCACGGCCGTTGTGCGCACCCATGCAAAAACAGGGGTGGAGATGGAAGCGCTGACCGCAGTCAGCGTCGCGGCTCTCACGGTCTATGACATGGTCAAAGGATTGGACAAGTCAGTTCGGATCACCGATATTCGCCTGCTGGAGAAGCACGGTGGAACGAGCGGTGACGTGCTCCTGGAGGCATGGCAGGAATGAAGGTAAGCGTTAAGTATTTTGCGACCCTGCGCGAGCGGGCCGGCTGCAAGGAGGAAATTCTCGAGGTGGCCGAGGGGACGACCGTCCTTGAGCTGAAGGCGGCGATTGAAAGTGCGCACCCCGCTATCAAGCCCTCGCTTCCCACCTCCATCGTGGCCGTTAACCGGGAGTACGCCGCAGATGACCAGGTGCTCGAGCCAGAGGATGAAGTAGCGTTGTTTCCCCCGGTGAGCGGGGGCAGCGGCTCAGGGGTGGACCACTTCCAGATCACTGAGGATGAGATTGATCTCAACCGGCTTCTTGAGCCGATGATCCTGCCGACCACCGGCGCAGCCTGTGTCTTCACCGGGATGGTACGGGGTACCACCGAGCGTGGCGAAGCACGCCAAACCGAAAAGCTGCATTACGAAGCCTACCAACCCATGGCGCAGGAGAAGATGGCCCAGGTTGCGAGCGAAATCCGCGAACGCTGGCCACAGGTTGAGTCGATCGCCATCGTGCAGCGGGTCGGTGAACTTCAAGCAGGTACGCCGACGGTGATGATCGCCTGTACTGCAGCCCATCGTGATACGGGCGTCTTTGAAGCAGTTCGCTACGGCATCGACCGCCTGAAGGAGATCGTGCCGATCTGGAAGAAGGAGTCCGGCCCGGGGGGTGAGACCTGGGTCGAGGGGAGCTACCAGCCCACGAGCGAGGATCGGAGTCCCTCCGCAAAGTGAGCCCTCCCGATCACCCACACTGGCGCTGGCCCTTCATCTGCACAAACTGCCGCAAACCCTATCCCGATGCTGGGCTCCCTTACCGCTGCCCCCGATGCGGAGGTGTATTCGACTTTGCGGAAAGTCTGCATCTTGAAGCGAAGCAGTTTGAAGAAAAGCCGGCGGCCGGCATCGGCCGCTTTAAGGCTAGCTTCCCGCTACCCCCCTCCGCTGGTTTCATCTCGTTGGGTGAGGGCAACACCCCCCTTGTACATGAGCGCTTCAAGGACCGGGACCTGTATTTCAAGTTGGAGGGCTGCAACCCGACCGGTTCGTTCAAGGATCGCGGATCGTCGGTTCTCGTAAGCAGCCTGGCTGCAGCTCGTGTGCAAATCGCTATCGAAGATTCATCCGGCAATGCCGGTGCCTCCTTTGCCGCCTACGCCGCCCGAGCCGGGATCCGGGCTCGGATCTTTGTGCCGGACTACGCTTCGGGCCCCAAGCGGGCGCAGATGCAAGCCTATGGGGCAGAGGTGATCCGCATCCTGGGTCCGCGCAGCGCTGTTACAGAAGCAGCCTTGCGTGCAGTGGATGAGGGGGTAGTCTACGCCAGTCATGCCAATTTGCCGCATGGCCTGGCAGGCATGGCGACGCTGGCCTACGAGCTTTATGAGGCCTTCGACGATCTGCCGGAAGCGGTCGTCGTGCCGGTAGGACAGGGCACGCTCCTGCTAGGTTTGAGCCGTGGTTTTCGTGCGCTGCGGGAAGCAGGCATGGTCGAGCGCCTCCCGAAATTGGTCGGCGTGCAAGCCAGGGCGTGTGCACCGATCTGGGCCGTATTCAACTCCGGTGCAGTAGGCTTGGGGTGGGTCTCGGAAGGGGTGACGCTGGCGGAGGGCATTCGCATCCTGCACCCATTACGCGGGGATGCAGTGCTGGTGGCGATCGAAGAGTCCGGGGGCTGGGTGGAGGCCGTGGATGAGGAGGCGATCAGCGAGGCCCGCAACGCACTGGGTGCCAAAGGGTTATATGTAGAGCCAACGTCGGCCGTTGTGTGGGCCGCGATTGAGCCGGTCCTATCGAACACGAGCGGATCGATCGCACTTGTGCTCACCGGTTCCGGGTTGAAATCCCCATAACGGGTATTGGATCGCTTCAGTACGTACTCTGGAAATAAGGGAGAACTATGCGATGACGCATCGGGTAGTCGTAACTGGCATGGGGACAATCAATCCTCTGGGGCATGACCTGGATCAAACCTGGAGTGCGCTCCTTGCCGGGACGTCAGGTGTTGGTCCGATTACACAGTTCGATGCGAGCGAATTGCTGGTCAAGATTGCGTGTGAGATCAAGGGCTTCGAGCCAGAAAAGTTCATGGAGGCGCGCGAAGCCCGCCGGCGTGACCGGTTTGAGCAGCTGGCGGCGGTGGTGGCCCATCAAACCCTGGCGCATTCGGGGTTTGAAGTCACCGAAGGAAATGCCGAGCGGATCGGCGTGATCGTCTCTTCGGCCGTGGGCGGGTTGGCGTCGATGGAGCAGGGCATCACCGTCATGCTGAATGATGGGCCGCGTAGGGTGAGCCCATTCATGATCCCGATGTTCATGCCAAATGGCGCCTCGGGGCTTATCGCTATTGATATCGGGGCAAAGGGACCTTGTTTCTCCGTCGCCTCAGCCTGCGCTACCGGTGAAGACAGCATCGGTCAGGCCTGGCATTTGATCCGCAATGGTACGATCGATACGGCGCTGGCCGGCTCTTCGGAGGCCACTGTTACCCAAATCGGCATCGCCTGCTTTGACCGCATGGGTGCCCTCTCGCGTCGCAACGAGGACTTCGAGCGCACGCCGGCCCCCTTCGATGCCGAACGGGATGGGTTCGTGATGGGTGAGGGCGCTGCCATCCTGATGTTGGAGAGCCTGGAGCATGCGCAGGCGCGTGGGGCGGAGATCCTGGCCGAGCTGGTTGGCTACGGCGCGAGCGTCGATGCGTACCATGTCACGGCTCCCTCCGAGAGCGGATCTGGTGGAGCGCAGGCGATGCGAACAGCACTGGCAACAGCCGGGGCGAATCCAGACGAGGTCGACTACATCAACGCGCATGGAACGGGAACCCAGTTAAACGACATCGCCGAAACCCGCGCCATCAAATCTGTCTTCGGTGACCACGCCTACCAAGTTGCAGTGTCATCGACCAAGTCGATGACCGGGCACATGATGGGTGCGACCGGCGCGTTGGAAGCAATCGTGTGCGTCCAGGCCATCCGCAACGGGCTGATCCCGCCCACGATCCATCTCAACACGCCCGACCCGGAATGTGACCTGGATTATGTCCCCAACACTGCCCGTGAGCGCAAGGTGGATCTGGCGATTACGAATGCCTTCGGCTTCGGGGGACATAACGCCGTGCTGGCATTTCGCCGCTACACACAGTAAAATCACCCAGGCAAAGTAGTTCGCTTACATCCGAACTGGTGGTACGCGGAGCACTCAGGCTGCCTGAGTCCTCGGCGTCCCCCAAGTTCCAGGAGAGGTAGCAGGTGACACCGGATGCATGGATCCGGAAGGCGGGGTTGTCCTTTACAGACCCCCGGCTTTTACGGCGCGCTCTGACGCACCGTTCCTATTTGAATGAACACGCCGAGGCGCTGGAGGACAACGAGCGTCTCGAGTACCTGGGTGACGCCACGCTGGATTTCATCACAGCCGCCTGGCTCTACAATCATTTCCCGGAGATGGACGAAGGCGCGCTGACCCGCTTGCGGTCGGCGCTCGTGCGGACGGAGCAGCTAGCTGCCTTCGCCAGAGAATTGAACCTGGGTGAAGCACTCCTGCTGGGGCGGGGTGAGATCGCCTCTGGTGGGCGAGAGCGCCTGGCGCTCCTCTGTGCCGCCTTTGAGGCGGTGATCGGCGCGCTGTACATCGATTCGGGCTTGGAGAGTGTGATTGAATTCATGGAACCGCGCCTGCATAAAGCAGCGGAAGCTGTCCTGGAGGATGAGCGCTTGATCGATGCCCGCTCGATCCTGCAGATGTGGGCTCAGGCCAAGATGGGGGAAACACCGCAGTATGAGACCACCGGTATGGAGGGGCCTGACCACGCCCGCAGTTTTACTGTGGAAGTGCGTGTTGGAAATCGAGTGATGGGCCAGGGCAAGGGCAACAGCAAGCAGGAAGCAGCGCAGGAGGCGGCAGCTGCCGCGCTCGAGTCGCTGCGCCAGGCGGAATCAGAAGGCAGTCAGGACTGACATGTCAGAGCAACCACTGGGCCTGGCCCGGCTGAAAGCACTCGAACTCCAGGGTTATAAAACCTTCGCCAGCAAGAATATGTTCCTCTTCTCGCCCACGATCACAGCCATCGTTGGTCCAAACGGTTCGGGAAAATCCAACATCACCGATGCCATCCGCTGGGTGCTGGGAGAGCAGTCCTTCAGCCTGCTGCGCGGCAAGCGCACGGAGGACATGATCTTCTCCGGCTCCGATGCTCGCTCACGGGCTTCGATGGCTGCGGCGACGATCACCTTCGACAACAGTGATGGCTGGCTGCCGATCGAGTTCACCGAGGTCACAATCGGGCGCAGGGCTTACCGCGATGGGCAGAATGAGTACATGCTCAATGGGCAGCGAGTGCGGCTGCGGGATGTGACCGAACTGCTCTCCAAGTGCGGGCTGGCGCAGCGGACCTACACCATCATTGGGCAGGGCCTGGTGGACGCAGCCCTCTCGCTGCGGGCGGATGAACGTCGGCAGCTGTTCGAGGAAGCGGCCGGGATCGGCCTGTACCGCAGCCGGCGAGAGGAAGCGCTGCGACGCCTGGACACGACCCAGCGCAACCTGGAGCGGATCCAGGATATCCTGACCGAACTTCGTCCCCGCTTGCGCAGCTTGAAGCGCCAGGTTGAGCGTTCGCAGGGGTTTGAGCAGGTGCGGTCGGATCTGCAGGAATCGCTGCGCATCTGGTATGGCTATCACTGGTACAGACTGCTCGATACGCTGCGTGAGCAGGATCAACACGCGCGGGTCAGTTCCGAGGAACGCGACCGGCTGCGCGTAGGCCAGGCCGAGGCCGAGACCGAAGTGCGCGGCCTGCGTGCGCAAATGGACGCGCTGCGGGATCAACTTGCGCGTGCGCGTGGGAAGATCGATGAACAGTCCCGCGAGCGGGAGCGGATCGGGCGTGAGTTGGTGGTCGCCGAAGAACGCCTGCGCTGGTTGGATGAGGATGATGTGCGGTTGCGTTCTGAGCTGGATGACCTGCAGGCCTCGCTGGCGGAAATCAGCGGGCAAGCAGGGCTGGCCATGGGGCAAGTGAACGAAGCCCAGTCGCAGTTGGATGCGTTGATCCAGTCGCGCCAGACGCTGCTTGAGGCAGGGCATGTCGGATCCGATCAGCGCCAGCTCCTACGTGCGGAACTCACACAGGCGAAGGGCGAACTGGAAGCACTGGCCGGCGAGGAGGGCGCACTGCGCGCCCGGCGGGAAGGACTGCAGCGTCAGATTGAAACGCATGCTACGCGCCAGACCCCAGTCCAGGAAGAGATCGCAAAGCTTGCGGATGCGCTCGCTGCAAGCGAGCAGGCGAAGGGAACGGCGACTGCGCAAGTCGAGAAACTCGCGCAGCAGATCGAAGGGCACGAAGCGGACCTGGCTCGTTCGGCAGCGGTGAGCAGGGAAGCACGCGAACGGGCGCAGGCGCTGCAGGGTGAGCTGTCGGAGGCACTGCAGCAGTCGGCAACCCTCGAAGGCCGCTTGAACGGGCTGCACCCCAACCTGGGCAAAGCCAGCCGGGATCGCCGACTGGTGCGTGCACATGAAGCCGGACGGATCGAGGGTATGCTCGGCCGGCTGGCAGAGCAGGTTCAGATTGAACCTGGTTATGAGACCGCAATCCTGGCCGCGCTTGGATCTGCATGGCGGGGGCTGGCCTTCAGCGACCTCGATCAAGCCCTGGCCGCGGCCGCATCAGAGGGGATAGAGGACGGCAGTGGATCGATCGTGCTGCTCGCGCTGGGCTCCGAACCCGACACTAACGATCCCCTTCAGACGGCACCCCAGCCGGCTCTCGGGTACGCTCTTGCGTTTGTCCGATCTCCAGGCGGGCTTGAGCCACTGCTCAGGGCTTTGCTGGGCCGGGTTCTGGTCGTTTCCACCCGTGACCAGGCGAGGCAGCTCCTTGCCCATGGATCAGGCAATACGACGATCGTTACCCTCGGTGGTGACCTGTTCGACGGGCGGGGTGCGATCGTGCTTGGTGCGGGTCAGGCGGAACGCGAGCTCGATCAGAACCAGGAGCAGCTCGAGAACTCGCTCAAAGAACTTCAGGCCAGGATTTCTGGGCTGGAGTCCGAGCGAGCGCGTTTGCTGAACGAGGCGGATGAAGCCGACGCAGCCGGCGTACAAGCGGAGGCTGCACGGGATCGTGTCCAGGCTGAGTTCAAGAACGCGCGCGAAGCGTTGGACCAGCAGGACCGTGAACTTGCCTCACTTCGCTCACGCTCCGATTTGCTGAAAGTTAGGCTGCAGGAATTCAAGGCGGAGGGGGAGCAGCTGAAGACAGCTCTGCGGCTGCTGGAAGCGGAGGACCAGGATCTGGAGGGCAGCCGGGCGCGGCTCGAGTCGGCCTACCGCTCGAGCATGAGCGGGTTGGAGTTGGCCGAGGGCAGCACCGAGATGCAGGTACTGGAGGGACGGCTTGAGCGGGCGCAGAACCTGTTTGAATCGGCAAGAGCACAGTTCAACGCGCTCAGTGATCGACAGGGGTTTATTGAGAGCGAGACCAGCACCCGTCAGGCCCGGCTCGATCGCCAGGAAAACGAGCACAACCAACTGCAGGAAACAATCAAAGGCTCTGGTGAGGAGCTGGCAAAGGTCGAAGCCATGATTGCAGCGTTGCAGGAGGATATGGCGCCGGCAGAGAGTGCGCTGGTCGAAGCGCAGGCCCGGCGGCGGGAGTTGGAAGTCGGGGACAGCGAATTACGTGCGGTCCTCCAAACCAGCGAGCAGGAGGTAGCTCAGGTCCAGATCGAGTTGGCCCGGCGTCAGGAGGAAATGGCCAGCATGCGGCGGCGGATCGAGGATGACTTCGGCCTGGTGGCTTTCGAGGAGGATGATCTAGGGACTACCCAGGAGCCGCTTCCGCTGGAAGGGATCGTGGAGCGGCTGCCGCGGGTGGCGGAGCTACCGCTCGACATTGAAAACCAGCTGAAGCAGCAGCGCATGCAGCTGCGGCGGATCGGACCAGTCAATCCCGAGGCGCGCCGTGAGTTCCGCGAGGTCAAAGAGCGCACCGAATTCCTCACGGAACAGGTGGATGATCTGCGGGAGGCCGAGAAACAGATCCATGAGGTCATAGCCGAACTGGATGTGCTCATGGAGCGCGAGTTCCGGGTAACTTTCGAAGCGGTGGCCGCCGCGTTCAAGGAGACATTCACCCGGCTTTTTGGCGGCGGCTCTGCCCGCCTGACGCTCACCGACCCGGACGATCTGACCCAGACCGGGATTGACATCGAGGCCCGCCTGCCGGGCCGGCGCACGCAGAGCCTGGCGATGCTCTCCGGGGGCGAGCGCAGCCTGACGGCCAGCGCGCTGGTCTTTGCGCTGCTCAAGGTTTCGCCGACACCGTTCTGCGTGTTGGATGAGGTCGATGCCATGCTGGATGAGGCGAATGTTGTCCGCTATACAGATATGCTGCGCGAGTTGAGCGCCGAGACGCAGTTCATCCTGATCACCCATAACCGGCAGACGGTGCAGGCGGCCCAGGTCGTTTATGGGGTGAGCATGGGTCCGGATACGGCCAGCAAAGTCATAAGTTTAAAGCTGGATGAGGTCGAGGAAGAGCTCGATGCATGAGGGTGCTGGGGGCATTCGTTGACAATCCGGCTCGTTCAGGTAGAATAGCGGAGCGCGCCGAAGTGGCGGAATTGGCAGACGCGCTACGTTCAGGGCGTAGTGAGCTTATGCTCATGAGGGTTCAAATCCCTCCTTCGGCACTCAAGCCCCGTGAGGGGCTTGTTTTTATTTTACGGCATGCTTCTGGCACGCTTGCTGGGCGTATGAGGCTCAGGTATGATGTCGGACGAAATGACGAGTGAACCGCAGGGCCAATCCCGCATTCCCTTGATCTGGATCCTGGCGATCGTTGTGCTGGGGATTCTCGTGCTCGGTGATCTGAACCGGCGCATGGCCGATGCCCGCCGCCTGGAGCAGGATACGCTCATTCTGCAAACCGAGGTGGCGGCGATGGTCACCGAGCGGGTGGATTTGATGACGCGCGTGGCCGGAGCAACGAGCGAAAATGCGATCGCAGCCTGGGCGCGTGAGGAAGCGAAAATGGTCAAGCCCGGTGAAGTTTTGGTCGTGCCGGTTGGCCCACCGGGCGCGACACCGGTGCCTGGAGAGGCTTCCGGGGGATCGAATGAAGAGCTGAGTAACCTCGAAATCTGGTTGGCGCTGCTCTTTGGAGGGTGACTGCTTGACCCTGCTTAAAGCGCTGTGTTATAATCCCGCTCACGTTGCGGGGTGGAGCAGTGGCAGCTCGTCAGGCTCATAACCTGAAGGTCCTAGGTTC
>DAOUEJ010000208.1:0-2211 GCA_034430615.1 Anaerolineales bacterium
GTGAGGACAGCGTCCGTCTGCATATTCGCAAGCAGGTCGTCGACATACCGACAACTCTGCCGCTGGCCGTGATCACACCACCGGGGATCACACCGGATGTCATCACACCCGAACCAGCGCTCTGCGAACCGACCGTGACGGCGATCATGAACGCCAACTGCCGATCCGGGCCAGAGGGAGTCTTCGACGTTGTCGGCTACTTGCTAGATGACGAGGCAGCGGCGATCGAAGGTAGATTGGCGGACAGCAGCTGGTGGCTGATCCCCAACCCGGACCGGCCCGGACAGTGCTGGATCGCCAGCAACGTGGTTGAGGCTACCTGCCTGGGCGAAGACATCCCGGTCGTGGCCAAGCCGCCCACGCCCGTTCCGGTGGACGACAAGGCTCCGCCGGTTCCTTCACCGGCTTACCCGATCGGCGGGCAGAACCTGGTTTGCGTGACACAAATCACACTGGCCTGGCAGCCGGTAAGCGATGAGAGCGGTATCGCAGCACACCAGGTGCAGCTGGAGCGCAGTATGGATAACGCCAGCTGGGATCCGGTGCCCGGGAGCCCATGGATGACCGGGGATGGCAACAAGCTCACGGTTAGCTTCGATTGTGGCTGGTACTTTCGCTGGCGGGTACGAGCCCAGGATGGGGCAGGGAATTGGAGCGAATACTCCGCCTGGGCTTACTTCACAAAACCACTTACATAGGGGAGGCCACGATGATCAAGCGACAAAAAACTCTCGTAATTTTATCGCTGGCACTCCTGGTCCTGCTAGTTCTGGGAGGGGTGCTCTACGGCGGCTTGCGCTACATCAGCCGCAGTCAGCAGCCTTTGGTCCGGATTCACTCACCGCTCCGCTTCGAACAAGTTTCGCTGGGTGGGGATGCACTTCTGCATGCTACGGCGCGCTCCTCAGCCGGGATCGAGCGCATGGAGCTGTGGGTTGACGGTCAGCTCGTTTCCGAACGTGTGCTGCCCGGCGGTATCTATGCCTCGCCCATGGTCCTTACCGAACCGTGGGTTCCTACCTCGCTCGGCCGGCACGAATTCATCGTGCGTGCCTTCACCCCTCGTGGTCTGACCGGCCAAGCCAGCGTTCGCATCCAAGCCGTTGAAGGCAGCGCACCGGTTCCGGAGGATGTACTGCCGGCCAAGGGAGTCTCTTCTGAAGGAGCTGCAGGTGACGGCGCTGCCTCCGCGCCGACAGGCGGGAGCGCATCCGAGCCAGGCGGCTCGTCCGTTGGGTCATCTGGTGGCGAACCTCCCGATCCCCATGGCAACCCGCCCGGGTCATTTCAAGGTGTGTTTGCACTGATGGGTTTTTACCGTGCGACCGGTTTCGGGGAGGACAGCCCGCCGCCGGACCAGGTGCGCATCGAAGCGCACCAGCTCTTCACCGAGGCCGATTACGAACGGGTCTTCTGCTATGCCGGCCTCGCGCCGATGCCGCCGCGCTGGTATCCGGATGATGATGGGGACCAGACGACGGATGAATACTTCGAGCGCCTGAGTCCCGGGGAGTGGGACATCACTTCTCACCTTTCGGGTGAGAACGGCATTATGCTCGCCTCGGCCGGACTCAGCTCGATAACGCTTCACTTCCGCTGCGTGGGCATCACTGCCGGGGGGACGGAAGCGGTGGAACTCGGGAGCGCGGATCCGCAAATTGACCAGGGTGGCTGGGATGGCACTTGGCGGCAGGTCAACAGCGAGGGCGGGGAGGGTTCGTTCCGCATAACCTATTCCGTGTCGCCGGCCGGCGATCCGCCGGGGTGGGTCCCGATCGAGCTCGACCCAGATATGGCGCCGCCCACGAACCTGCGGCTGGAAGGTGCCATGCTGCGCTGGGATTATGAACCGCTCCCGGATGAAGAGCCGATCGATGGCTTCCACGTCTATATCGATGATCAACTAATGTTCGATGTCGAGAGCGACCGGCGCTCGACCTTTATCCCATCGCAAGCCCTGCACCCGCCCTGCGGAGAGGAATACCGCTTCCACCTCGAATCCTTCCGCGGCAGCGATTGGTCATTTCCTTCCAATTACGCTATCTCGGCCAGCGAGGCCGGCAACATCGAATGCCGCCGGGTGCGAGTCACCTTCAACACGCTCAGGACCTTCGACCTGGGGAGCGATGACAGCCGCGATCCAGGCGATGTCGGCCCGATTACCGGCTCCTTCGAAGCGAACGATGAGGTCGCCCGCATCTCGGGTATTTG
>DAOUEJ010000209.1:0-9055 GCA_034430615.1 Anaerolineales bacterium
ACCTGCAGGATGCGGCCATGGTAGCCGAGGGGCATCTTGGCCTCCTTATGAGCATCATCCAATCCTGACAGGATGCACGAATATTATCCATGCCGGGAGTCAGGATTTGAGCACTTCGATAGACTGCTCGAACTTCTCCAGCGTTTGAGCGACATCCTGCTCAGATAAGCTGTAGCACAGGAACCAGGGTTCGCGCGCATCTGCATCTGGCTGAATACCGAGCTCGATTAATTTCATCGCGAGATGTTCGTACTGTTCCAAATTCCCCTTGTGGTAGCTGCGCAGGTCCGTAGGCGGTTGATCGATACCAAGAACGAACCCGAACATTGCAGGCACGCCCATGAAAGCATGTGCAATGCCAGCTTCGCTCAGGATTTCGCCCATCCCACTCATCAGCAGTTTTCCATGCTTGTTGATGGTGCTGTGGACCGGTTCGTTGGCAAGGATGTCGAGCACGGCCGAGGCGGCTGCCGTGCCGACGACGTTGCCAGAGTATGTACCGCCGTGCGCCATCTGGCCGGGCTGAATGGTCATCATGACCTCTTCCTTTCCGGCGATGGCGGCAATCGGGAAGCCATTCCCCAGCGATTTTGCATAGGTGACCAGGTCGGACTTGACCCCGAAATATTCCTGTGCGCCACCTTTGGCGATACGGAAGCCAGTCTTGACCTCATCCATGATCATCACGATGCCATACTTATCGCACAGGGCGCGGATCGCTTCCAGGAACCCCTTCTCTGGCATGATCGAGCCGACGTTGCCCATGATGGGTTCGACGATGATCGCCGCGATTTCCCCCCAGTGCGCCCGAACTTCTGCTTCCAGCCGGTCGACATCGTTGTAGGGCAGGTTGATCACATACTCGACGATCGCCTTGGGGATGCCGGAGGTCATCGGTACATTGATCGGGTTGGTTCGCGATCCGATCGATGAAATTGGGACGGAGGCATTGCTGAACATGAAGTAGTCGAGCATGCCGTGGTACTGGCCCTCGAACTTGATGAACTTCTCACGCCCAGTATGCGCCCGGGCGATGCGCAAGGCGTGCATCGTCGCTTCCGTCCCGCTGTTGGTGAGACGGACCTTGTCGACCTTGCACATCTTGCAGATCTTCTCCGCCACTTCGATCTCGAGCGGGGTAGTCCAGGCGAAGAGCGTGCCGCCTTCGATCGCTTCCTGCACCTTGGCCGTGACCGCCGGGTAGGCGTGGCCCAGGATGATCGGCCCAAATGCAAGCCGATAGTCGATCGATTGCTTGCCATCGATATCCCAGATGTATGCTCCCTGGCCGCGTTCGATCACAAGCGTGTCGTTTTCCCCCCAGTAGCGGAAGTTCGAGTTGACCCCGTGCGGTATCACCTTCATGGCACGCTGGTACATCTCCTTCGTTTTCTTACCCTGCAATCCCATATACGCCTCCTACACTGATTGACTCCACACGGAGCCGATTGAAATCGGTCGTACTTTCTGCACCTTGCTGGCCGGGAATACCCGGCTAGGGTGCATGCCCTTCGAAAACAATCCCCAAGATACCGAGTGCTTCTGCGATCTCGTCTTTGCTCACATTCAGCGGTGGGATGAAGCGGATCGTGTTATCCCACGGACCGCAGGTCAGGAGCAGCAGCCCCGCATCAAGGCAATCATGCACGATCGTTTTTGCCAGCTTCGTATCCGGCTGGCCTTGTGGGTCGCGTAGCTCCATCCCGATCATCAACCCCAGCCCACGCACGTCGGCGATGCCCGGGAAGGCCGACTGGAATGCGCGCAGGCCGCTCTGAAACTGATCGCCGCGCTGGATTGCATTCTCAAGCATGCCTTCTTCACGTATGGCGCGGATCGTGGCCACAGCCGCGGCGCAGGCCACGGCGTTGGCGCCATAGGTGCCCCCATGCGATCCGGGTACCCAGGCCTGCATGAGCTTGTGGTTCGCATATACGCCCGAAAGCGGCAGACCAGAAGCCAGTCCCTTGGCGCTGGTGACGATATCCGGCACGATCCCGGCATGTTCGAACGCGAACCAGCGGCCGGTCCGGCCCATCCCGGATTGAATTTCATCGGCAATGAGCAGGATGCCGTGTTCGTCGCAGATCTCACGCAGCCCTGGCAGAAAGCTCTCCGGTGGGACGACATATCCGCCTTCCCCGAGCACGGGTTCGATCAGGATGGCGGCTGTCTCCTGCGGCGCAGTCTGCATTTGAAGTAATAGGCGCAGCTCATCCAGGCACCAGCGGCTGGTCGCCTCCGGCTCCCAGCCATAGCGCAGCGAGTAGGGAAATGGGGCGACGAAGACACCCGACATGAGCGGTTGGTAGCCGGCGCGGTAGATCGTCTTGCTCGTGGTGAGGGACATTGTGCCGATCGTTCGGCCGTGGAATGACCCCTGGAAAACGATGATGTTAGGCCGCCCGGTAGCCGCCCGGGCCAGCTTGATGGCACCCTCCACCGCCTCGGCCCCGCTGTTACTGAAGAAGTAGCTATCGATTTTCTTGGGCAGGATGGTTTCCAATTCCGCAATGAGTTCGAGGAGAGGTGGGTGTAGCACGATGTTTGCCTGACCGTGGATCAGCTTTCCGGATTGTTCGACGATTGCCGCGACAACCGCCGGGTGGCAATGGCCGGTGCTCGTCACGCCGATGCCGGTGGTGAAATCGAGATAGGCTTTTCCCGACGGATCGTAGATATAACTGCCCTTGGCGCGTTCGGCGACAATGTCAGTGTAGCGGAACCAGACTGGGGAAATGTGCTTTCGTGCAGTTTCTGTCATTCGTTTCACCTCGTGGTTATTGCCCCGGGCTATCCGGGGTTTTCGTGTAGCGGGCCGCCTTATCGAAGGCACCCACACTCTGAGGTACAAGCTCGATTAGCAGGTCAATCGTAGGGATACCAGTAATTCTTGGTATTTCCCACCATGTCCCAATGCACGTGCTTGACCTCGAAGAACTCATCCAGGCCTTCCTGGCCCAGTTCGCGTCCCTGCCCACTCATCTTCATGCCACCAAAGGGGCCGGCATAATTGTCGGTGAGTGGGTCGTTGATCCAGATCGTGCCCGCTTCGACCTGCTCGAAGAATCGTTTTACCAACCGGGGATCATTGCTCATCAGGGATGCGCCCAGGCCGTAGGGGCTGTCATTGGCGAGTTTGATCGCCTGGTCGAAGTCCTTGTAGGGCATGAGCGGAAGGACCGGGCCGAAGGTCTCTTCCCGCATGATGGCCATGCTGTGATCCACGTCGATCAACACTGCCGGCCGCAGGAAGAAACCATGGTCAATGCCCTCTGGTCGTACGCCGCCGGTAAGCAGTTTAGCTCCGGCTTTGGTGGCTGATTCGATCTGGCCTACGACCTTTTGGCGAAAGTTGTCGCGCATCATAGGTCCCACGTCGACGCCTGGCTGCAGCCCATCGCCCAGTCGCAGCCCACTGACGAATTCGGCCAATTCCTCCGAGAATGCGCCATAACGCTCACGTGGCACATAAACGCGCTCTGTGCTCGTGCAAACCTGGCCGGCGTTGATCAGGCCGGCGTAGGCCAAGCCGCGTACAGCCAGATCCAGATCGATGTCGGGTCCAATCACCATCGGATCCTTGCCACCCAGTTCGAGATGCAGTTTCTTCATCTGCGGAGCAGCCAGTGATGTGATGTGCTGGCCGGTAGCGAGTGACCCCGTGAAGGCGATCACGCGCACAAGAGGGTGGGTCACAAGCGGTTCACCTGCTTCGGGGCCATACCCGGTAATAACGTTGACCACACCCGGCGGTAGATGGTCGAAGGCAATCTCCGCCATGCGGAGCACGCTCAAGGGAGCCAACTCGGATGGCTTGATCACAACCGTGTTTCCAGCTGCAAGGGCCGGGGCGACCTTCCAGGCCATGAGCAATAAAGGATAATTCCAGGGCACGATGCAGCCGACCACCCCGTAGGGCACTTTCAAAACGAAGTTGAATTGATCCGGGTCACCAGGTGGGAGAACGAGCCCACGATCATGCCGGCCCAGTTCGGCGTAGTAGTGAAAGGTGTTGATCGTCCATTCCAGCTCCTCCTCGTTCTCCGGGAGGGGCTTTCCTTCTTCCTGGGTCAGCAAACGCGCCAATTCGTCCATGTGCTCACGAGTTTTCTGTGCGGCCTTGTGCAGGAGGGAAGCGCGTTCGGGGGCAGGGGTGTCACGCCAGAGTGGGTAAGCGCTTTGAGCGGCAGAAACAGCCTTTTCTGCTGCTACGCGACCTGCGCGCGGAACGTGGTCGATCGTTTCCTCCGTGGCCGGATTGAGGACGGGGATCTGCTCGCTGAGGCCATCCAGCGTCCACTCACCCCCAATCAGCATTGGTTTGGTCATCGTTTGCTCCGAGGAGGGGAGCGCTGTGCGCCCAGCTCAGCCGCGCTGAGCGCACAGGCGGCTCTCCCATTAAGTCGTTATTGGGCTTTGACCTCGGTCCAGATTCGCTCGTATAGCGGGGTGGCGTCACCCACATCCGCGATCCACTCCAACCGGTTCAACACATCTTCGGGTGGGTAGATCGCGGGCTCGTCCAGGATCTCGGGGTCGATAAACTCCGCTGCTGCCGCATTTGGGCTGGCGTACCAGGTATAGTTGGTGATGGCTGCGCCAACCTCAGGCCGGAGCAGGTAGTTAATGAAAACCTCGGCTGTGTAGCTGCTTGAGGCTGACTTGGGAATGCAGAGATTGTCAACCCATTTCACGCCGCCTTCTTTGGGGATGGCATACCAGATGCGTTCGTCTTCGGCGGCTGCCATAAAGAAGTCTCCACTCCAACCATGCCCGAGCAGGGTCTCATCCGAGCTCAGCAGGTCTTCAAATTGATCGCTGTCGTACGAGTAGACCCACGGTTTTTGTTGGAACAGCAGATCCTTGGCCTCGTTTAATTGGGCTTCGTCGGTGCTGTTGAGCGAGTAGCCCAGGTATTTTAGGGCGGCGCCAATCGACTCGCGGCTATCGTTGAGCATGGTGAACTTGCCCGCGTAGGCACTGGCAATTTCTGGATCGAACAAATAGGCCCAGCTGTCAGGGGGTTCATCGAATTCATCGGCGTTGTAGCCAATCCCGGTGGTGCCCCATTGGTAGGGTACGCAGTAGGTCAAACCCGGATCAAAAGGCGGGTTAGTAAACAGTGGATCCAGGTTTGCGATGTTGGGCACGTTGTCCTTATTCAACTCGGCCAGTAATCCCTCGTTGATCATAATCTCGACCATGTAATCAGACGGGACGATCAGGTCATAACCCGTTGCACCAGCCTGCAGCTTGGCTAGCAGTTCTTCGTTGCTGGCGAAAGTATCCTCGATGACCTGTACACCGTATTCGGCTTGGAAGTCGTCGAAGATCTGGGGGTCGATGTACTCCGACCAGTTATACAGGTAGAGCTTGTCAGCCAGTTCCTGTTCCCCACCTGAGGTAGCACATGCACCAAGTGCAAGGGCCAGCAGGATTACTAGAAGCGGGAGAGCGATTTTTCTCATCAGGTTCTCCTTCATTCGTGAACACATATTCCTCATCAACCAGTGTCACGCCTTGGCTTTGACTCCTGGAGGTCGAGCTTAGAGCATCTCGATTTTCGGGCCACCTCCTCTCTGCAAGAGATACGAGATAAAGACCAGCACCATGGAGACCAGGATCATCATGCTGGAGAGTGCATTGACCTCCGGGGTGACGCCCAGTTTGACCATGGAGTAAATGCGCAACGGCAGCGTGGTGGATCCGGGGCCGGCGGTGAAAAAGGTAATCACGAAATCATCGAGCGAGAGCGTAAAGGCAAGAAGGGCTCCACCCAGGATACCGGGCATCAAGAGCGGCAGCGTCACTCGCCGGAAGGTTTGCCAGTTGTCGGCGTACAGGTCGTTGGCCGCTTCCTCAACGGTCAGGTCGAATTGCGATAGGCGAGCCCGAACGACGACAGCAACGAAGGATATGTTAAAAGCGACGTGGGAGATGATGATCGTTATCAATCCCAACTGCATATGTGCGATCACGAAGAACATGAGAAGCATGACCGCCATCGCCACGTCTGGGATGATGATCGGCAGGTATAGCAGCGCGTCGAAGGGAAGTTTTCCCCAGAAATCGTAGCGCTCCATGACCAGCGCCACCATCGTCCCGAACACGGTGGAGATCGCAGTTGAGGAAAGCGCGACGATCAAACTGTTCTTCAAGGCGGCTCCGATGGCCCTGTTCTGAAAAAGATCAACATACCAGTGCAGGGTTAGCCCGCGCCAATTGTAGGCAAGGCGCGAGGCGTTGAACGAGTACAGGATCAGGATGAGAATCGGCGCATAGAGGAAGGCGAACGTTGACAATGCGCTTAGGTTTAGAAGGTGCCTGAATGGGCCTCGTTTCATCTCGCTGCCTCCACAGGCTGTACGGTGTCGGTGCTCTTTACTCCGGCACGGAAGTAGATCACCGTCCCGATCACCATCAAGACCATTAACCCCATTGCGACTGCTGCGCCGAATGGATAGTCACGGGCAGCCATGAACTGCGAATAGATGACATTCCCGATCATCACCGATCGGGCGCCCCCCAACAGATCTGGCGTGACATAGGCGCCGAGCGAAGGGATGAATACCAGCATCGAACCAGCAAGAATCCCGGGCAGGGTAAGTGGGAAGATGACCCGCAGAAACGTTCTCAGACGATTGGCGTAGAGATCCTCGGCTGCCTCGCTTAGTGAGAAATCGAAACGTTCGATGGCTGCATAGCAAGGCAGGACCATATCAGGCAGCCAGCCGTAAACCAGGCCGATGATGATCGCCAGGTTGGTGCCAAAGAGCCCCAACGGTTCGGCTGTCAGATTGCTCAGGCTGGACCAGAACACTCCCGGCAGGTTCGCAGCCAGCCAGACGGCTGCGGCGTGTATGGGACCGGTCCAGGCGACGTTAATCAGGCCCTGGTCACGCAGGATCAGGATCCAGGCGTAGGTGCGCACGAGGAAGTTGGTCCAGAAGGGGACAATCAGGAGCATGATGAAAAGTGTGCGCCGGTTGGGGGGGCGGGTGGCGATCCAAAAGGCAAGTGGGTAGCCAAGCAGCAGGCAGATGATGGTCGTCAGCCCGGCGATGGAGAACGAGCGCCAGAAAATTTTAATGTAGAGTGGGTCAGCCAGGCGGGCGAAATTCTCCAGGGTAAGGTTCCACTCGATCCCGCCGTAGGTACCACGCTGACCGAAGCTCATCGCCACCACGATCAGCAGCGGGAAAAGGAAGAAGACGATCAGCCAGAACAAGCTGGGGGAGATTAATACGGCCAGGCTAATCCGTCGCTGGCGCGGCGAGAGGTTGATCATCGGGATGGCTCCATGGCCTCGATGACGTCCACCGATGAGGTGTGACCTGCGGGTATATCCTCCTCCGGTAGGAAAGCGGTCGTTAGTTCAGGAGGCCAGGAGGCGTAAACTCCGTCTCCAGGGTCGAAGCGCCGCTGGCGGGCACCGGCTTCGTTCTGCCAGCGAACCATGATTTCAGATTCATCTTGCGTGCAAAGCAGGTAGGTCGTGAATGACCCGGTATAAACGACATCCTTGACCGAGCACAGGATGGCGTTCCCTTCCGGGCGGGGCTCATCACCGGGTGAGATATGTACTTTCTCGGGCCGGAAGGCTAGCGTCACGTGTTCTCCAATCGTAAGTTCCGAAGCTGGTTGGGCCCACATCGTCTCACCAGATTCAAGTGCCACAGTAGCTTGATCGGCGCTACGTTCTTTCACCTGCCCTTCCAGGTAGTTGCTGTCGCCAATGAAGTTAGCTACGAAGCGGGTGGCCGGGGTTTCATAGACCTGCTCCGGTGAACCGACCTGCAGCAGTCGGCCACGGCGCATGACCCCGATCCGGTCCGACATCGTCAGCGCCTCTTCCTGGTCGTGGGTGACGTAGATAAAGGTGATGCCGACACGACCCTGCAGGTCCTTCAGTTCAAGCTGCATCGCTTTTCGTAGTTTTAAGTCTAGAGCACCAAGTGGTTCGTCAAGCAGCAGCACCTTGGGTTGGTTGATCAAAGCCCGTGCCAGTGCTACCCGCTGCTGTTGCCCACCGGAGAGCTGCTGTGGTTTGCGGTTTTCCATGCCTGCCAACCGCACCATCTCGAGCGCTTCAAAAACGCGCTTCTTGATCTCAAGTTTCGGGACCTTCTGCATTTCGAGGCCAAAGGCGGTGTTCTGGTAGACAGTCATGTGAGGGAAGAGGGCGTAATTCTGGAAGACGGTGTTGACGGGTCGCTTATACGCTGGTCGAAAGCCCTGGGCTTCGCCCGAGATATGGACCTCACCCATGCTTGGCATCTCAAAGCCGCCGATCATGCGCAGCGTGGTGGTTTTGCCGCATCCACTGGGACCGAGAAGCGAGAAGAACTCACCATCCTCGATGCGCAGTGACATGTTATCTACAGCAGTTACAGATCCAAACAGCTTCGAGATCGAAATAAGTTCGACCGAGGGAATCTGCGAATTCACGCTGCTCCTCCTGCCTGGTTCCAGGTCATGGCGCTCGAAAACGAGATCAGTTGCTGGGGCTGCTCATCGTTAATAACTGTTTTCTTCAGCCCTAGATCATTTCTTCGGTTCACCCGACTCAAGCACCGGTTTAGCGCCGGCGGCCATCTTATAAGTGCGCAGAATTGTGAAGGTCTGGGTGCGAATAACGCCCGGCACCTGCCGCAGAGTATGCTGGAGGAAGTCGGCCAGGTGAGTCCGGTCCTGGCACATCACTTCTACGATCAAGTCGAACTCGCCTGAAACGAGCACAAGGTAGCTCACCTCTTCAAAATTGGCGATGGTGGCGATGGCGTCGTCCCAATTATCCGATTCGATCGATACACCGATCAGTGCGGGGGCGTCGATGCCAAGTTGATGGGGATCGATCATGCCAATGATCTGCAGCACGCCATCCGCAACCAGGCGGGCGTAGCGGTTCCGGACCGTACCTTCGGAGATGCCTAAAGCCTGGGCAATCTCGGTGAATGGTTTTCGCCCATCAACCTGAAGTTGGCGCACGATGGCATGATCGAGTTCGTCCATGACCTATCCAATTACGAATCGTGGCTAGAACATACCTATA
>DAOUEJ010000210.1:0-1753 GCA_034430615.1 Anaerolineales bacterium
TAACCATCCACCGTCTGACTGACTGTCATTCAACTGTTTAAATTAACCACCCATCCCAGACGATGGGATGGGTGAAAAGGTTCCAGGAAATACTTGGACTTGGACTAGCCCTCGAGCTGGTCCTTCTTTCCAACCCGTTGCGCAGCTCGATGCTTGCCGTTGTGATTCCCGCGCCGATCCGGGGCCGTAGGAGGAGCGACCAGAACACGCTCCGGTTTCGCAGGTTCCAGGCTGGCCGTCTTACGGGCATGCAGTGTATCAAAACCCATCGGTTTGATGACACGCCCATACCCGCTTAACAGCGCGCTGACCCCCTCCTGCCCTGCTTCGGCCCTGGCGTTGCGGCAGGCCGGACATGACATCGGGTCATGCGGCTGGTACTCCTGTGGCTCCTCGTAGGTGGTGATTAAGCCCTCGTAGTTTCGCAGGACGACGCGGTGATCGGAAGCGCTCAGTTGGTAGTTCGGCATCAGCGGGATCTTGCCGCCCCCGCCGGGCGCATCGACGACAAAGGTGGGCACCGCATACCCGGAGGTATGCCCACGCAGGCCTTCGATGATCTCGATCCCCTTCGCCACCGGCGTCCGGAAATGCCCAGCCCCGGCGACAAGATCACACTGGTACAGGTAGTACGGCCGGACACGCATCCGCACCAAGTCGTGCACCAGCTTTCGCTGCACTTCGACGCAGTCGTTAACGCCGGCCAGCAGCACGGATTGGTTCCCCAGCGGGATTCCGGCTCGCGTCAGTCGGTCCGTGGCCTGCGCCAGCTCGGCCGTGATCTCGTTCGAGTGGTTGACGTGGATATTCATCCACAGCGGATGGTAGCGTGCTAGTATTTCGGTCAGCGCTTGATCGACTCGCATCGGCATGAACACAGGCACGCGGGTTCCAATCCGGATGATCTCGATGTGCTCGATCTCGCGCAGCTGGCGCAACAGATCATCCAGCATCGCCGGAGGCATCGTGAGTGGATCTCCACCCGAGAGCAGCACATCCCGCACCTGGGGCGTACGCCGCAGGTAATCGAGTTGCTTCCCATAATCCACGCGTGAGAACTGCTGGTGTGGATCTCCCACGATGCGTGAGCGGGTGCAGTAGCGGCAGTACGAGGCACACTGGGTCGTGACCAGCATCAGGACCCGGTCTGGATAGCGATGGACCAGCCCGGGTACGGGCGAGTGTTCGTCCTCAGACAGCGAATCGACCAGCATCCCATCAAAGGGGACCATCTCTGCGCCGGTCGGGATCACCTGCCTGCGGATCGGATCATTCGGGTCATCCGGGTCGATGAGCGATATGAAATAGGGTGTGATATCGACCCGGAATAGGTGTGAGGCCTGGAGTGCCCGCCGCTCACTTTGGCTGAGCGGCAGCACCTGCTCGATCTCCTCGACGCTGTTCAGCCGATGGCTCAGCTGCCAGCGCCAATTAAGCCATTGCTCATCTGGGACATCGGCGAAGTGCAGCGCACGGCGCGACGGGAAGGGATTACTCGACATACTCTCTCCTGTAGACATCTACCATCGGGATACCCATTATAAATTTCGACGCAGCGCTGCACGCATGATCGGTTCAACAACCGACCGAGCAGCTGTGTTCGCCCGCTCCCGAAACACGCTTGGGAAACGGAAGGCATCCTGGCGCGCGATCTGCTCGAAGGAAAGCCCGAAGCGCTCGGCACCCAGGTAAAGGATCTCGCTGATCAACACGTCGTAGCTCATCCCTTCCGATGCGGCCATGATACATAGAT
>DAOUEJ010000211.1:0-1996 GCA_034430615.1 Anaerolineales bacterium
CTTGCCTTCGATCAGCAGTTCGAGCACAACTCGGGCTTTGAACTCCGGGGTAAATTTGCGCCGTTTCGACACAGTGGACCTCCAAATTGAAGTCTAAATTTATCTATGACCTGTGTCCAGTTTTTGGGGTCCACTACAGACCAGCGTCATCGGTGTCCCTTCGAAGTCAAGCAAGTATCCACGTACATCCCCATCAGTGTCGTTCCAATAATCGTCGTAAATGACCAGATAAGGCGTTGCCGCATTGAGACGGTACGCAGCGACGGCCGCGTACTCCTGTGCTCCGGAGCTGGCGTCGATGATTTGCTCTGGTAGCAGGATCCCGGCAGCGGTCATGCGCCGGCCGATAAGATCGAGCGCCTGCAGATCACCAGACAGGCTGGGATCACGACTGAAAACCACCAGGAATTCGTTGTGGTTCAGGTTATAAGCGACATCTGGTAATAAATGGTAATCCGTTGTGCCGACGGCGATATCCCTTTCTGTCGCGAGCACGTTCCCCCCTCCTGGCCCGGCACCATCGAGGCCGGTCACCAATTGTCCGCGTGTATTTATATAGCACACAATCGCGCAATCGATTTCATACCAGACCACGAGATACGAATCATGGGAGGGGTGAGTATTGATGTCCAAACGCGGCCGGATCTCATCAACATCCAGAGCATTTGCGATAATGATTTCGGAGCCAAATGGGCCAGCGTAATCGACGCGCTGCCCAAACACATCGATATCGGTGGCGACTAACCGTGAGTAAACGACCAGAAAGTCGTTATGTTTCGGATTGTAGGCGACATCAGGATCGCTGCCCTCGCCCACATAAAACCAGCTCAACAGTCGGCCATCAACCGAAATACGTTGGGCGTAAATATCATTATCAGCAAATGGACGGGCATTCTCCCAAACCACCAAGAATTCGTGATCCTGGCTGTTGTAGGCGACGGCCGGGGCACGCTCATCGACCGGATCAGGCAAGGTGCTGATTGGAAAAGGACTGCCGATGACTGGTTCCGCCGCGCCGGGGCTTTGGCTGGGTGCCGCGGTCGCGTGCACGACGGAGAGCAGCACGACCGAGAAAAGCAAGGCGGTCAGGAACATGGCTCTTATCTTCATCGACATCCTCCAGGATATGGTAGGGGCATAGCACAGCAGCAGTAGTCTTTCCGCCGTCTCGCCAGGCTGGGATGACAACGGTGGCGTTCATCTGGGTTAAGCACCAACACATCCTTATGAATACAGGAAGATCGACGGACAAGCGTAGCTCTCGCTCACTTTGACCGGATAATTGATCTAGGTTCAGATACCTACATCGCCCGTCTCATTACAATCCAAGTGGGAACCACAATAAAAGACCTGCCCGGGATAGTCAGCGCAGGTCGTAGTTCGGTGTTGAAGAAGATGCTTGTCATTTTTATGTCGTCAGAATTGAAAGGTGGACTGTCAACAATAATTGTACGAAATGCCGTCTGGCCGCACAATCGGTCCCGGGGTAGCGGGGTAGCAAAGCAGGTGAATGTGTGCCTCGTAAGAGGGAGTCCGGGCATGAAGTGCCCGGGCTCCCTCTTAGGATATAACCCATTTACTCAACGTGTAATCAGCGGCAGGAAGAGCTCATACAACCAACTGACAAACCGACCCCAGAATCCGCCGGAGAGGGCGTAGTCCCCGCCGCTCATTGAACCTGCGTCCGGTTGGCCGATCGTGCCGGAGAGGCTGTAATCCCCGCCTGTGCTCGTCCCGCCCCCGCCATCGATGGTGTACCAGTCGAGGGTGTAGTCGCCTCCGGAGGAGGCAAGAGCCTTGGATGTACCCGCGATGAAAGCAGCAACGATCAGAAACAACATCAAGGCGATAAGCAAACGATGTCCATGGATTTTCGACATTCGTCCTCCTGCTGTGAAAGCGCTTCGAAGATTAATCATTTTCGAGTAAACTACCCGCAGCCCAGTCATATGTTCCCGAGACGCTCCTACTATAACCGCCGCTGACGGAGGAAGCA
>DAOUEJ010000212.1:0-42573 GCA_034430615.1 Anaerolineales bacterium
CATTTGGTTGGCAAAGTGAAAGACAATGCTTTGACAAGAAGGGGATAGAAGTCTGCAATCTCATCGCGGCCCCAGTCGGGCAAGCTGGTGAGGGTGGACCAGGAATAGTATTTGGTGCTCACTATGACACCCGCCGCACCGCTGACCAAGATCCCGTATATCCAGAATTGCCGGTTCCTGGCGCGAATGATGGCGCATCAGGGGTTGCTGTATTGCTTGAGTTGGCTCGTGTCATCCAGCCCAAGAATCTAAGTTCAAAGGTGACGATGTACTTCTTTGACGCAGAGGATCAAGGCCGCCTGGATGGATGGGACTGGAGCGTTGGAGCAAGTTATGCTGCCGAGCAGTTATCGGTCAAACCCGATATGGTCATTATCGTGGACATGGTCGGGGATAAGGAACTACAGCTTTACCTGGAGCGGAATTCAACCCGTGAGTTGTCGTATGAGATCTGGACTATAGCCAGCGAACTTGATTTCACAGGATTTGTACGTGAGGTCAAGTACACCATCATCGATGACCATGTTCCCTTCATAAATCTGGGCGTCCCGGCGGTTGAGATCATCGACTTCGACTACTCGGCCTGGCACACAACTGCCGACACGCTGGACCAGGTAAGTGCGGACAGCTTGTTCCAGGTTGGACGCACGCTTCAAGTTTGGTTGGAGCGTAGGTGATCCGTGGCTCCAACAGAAAAGCCATCTCCGCTTATTACGTGTACACTTACCCAGAACTACCAACATCGCCCAGGCTCGCCAGGGATGCCATGACTACCGCCTTTGACCTACTTCAACAATTACGACTCAATTGGATCCAGAACGTGCGTGAGGTCTGGCATCACGATACCCCCGGGATTGTGATTGGCGATTCACTTCTCGAGCAGTTCTTCCAGACAATTACTGATGGCTTGCTCACAAATCAATGGACAACCGTTGAGGCCTTTGTTGACTTGTTGTATGCAGAACGATCTCAGGTATCACAGGCCCAGAGTGATTTCGAAACGTATGCATACGATAGTTACGTTGGCCTGATTCATACTCTACACGGTGCTCTCCTGACTGCATCAAGTGCAGTACATGATCCTGCGGAGACAATGAAGTTAATTAAGGCAACTGAGCCAATCATGTTCCACATGATTGAGTATGCAGCCTATCGGGAAGCACATATCCAGCATGATCTGGCGGCAAAGGAGCAGCAAGCGGCCAAGCAGGCAATGGAGATGCTCAATGATTCTCGCTCCAGGTTTATTGGAATGGCAACCCAGAACCTGAGGACGCCGTTGACGCTCATTGAAGGGTATCTCTCCATGATCAAGGAGCGGAGTCTGGATGATGCAGAGCTGCTTGCGTGGCTTAATGGCATAGCAGGTGGCAGCGAGAAGATGCGAACTGCGATCGATGAGCTCATCGATGTCGCCATGGTGGACAACCAGATGCTCTCGCTGCACTACAGTCAGGCGAAGGTGGGCGAGATTCTGGAGAGTGTGAAGAAGCGGTTGAAACCCGAAGTGAAGAGCCGCTCTCTAACTTTGAAAATTCACCGCTGCGACGAGTATGGGCAGAATATATTTATCGATCATGAACGGATTGAGCAGGCGATTGGTTATGTGGTTGAAAACGCTATTCGCGTAAGTCCGAAGGGAGCCGTTATTATCCTGCGCGGGCGTGGATTATATGGTTTTCTTGAATTGACGATTGAAGACGGCGGCCCGGGAATCGCACTGCAAGACCAGACGGCGATCTTCGAGCCATTCAATACCATGGAGATATCGGCCCCGGATCACCCAAGGAACATGCATCAATATATCGGGCTCCATTTAGCGAAGGGAATCCTCGAATCGCATGGAGGTGCGATCTGGGTGTCGTCAAGCGGTTACGATGAACGCAATTTGCCCGGAAGCACATTCCATATCATGATCCCATTGAGGGAGGAGCCGCCGGACGATCTAACAGCCAGACTTCTCGGCGTGCGGGAGGTTAAATAAAGCATTGGGAAAGCGACCTATTTCGACCGATCGACCGCGCGAGCGTGCGTTCCTTGTTGGAGTGCGTTATCCGGAGCAAGATAATCTATTCTCGATTGAGGATTCTTTGGCTGAGCTGGCCCTTTTGGCGATGACGGCCGGGGTTGATGTCGTCGGCCAGGCAACTCAGAATTTATCAAGGCCAAATCCGAAGACCTATCTTGGTGCTGGTAAAGTCGAGGAGGTTAAGGCGCTTATCGAGGACCTAGTGGTCGATGTCGTCCTTTTTGATGATGAACTCAACCCGCGTCACCAGCGCGAACTTGAGAAGATCTTCCCTGAATCTGTACGTGTCGTTGATCGTACCGCCCTCATCCTCGATATCTTCGCCCAACATGCTCAAACGCGGGAGGGCGCGCTGCAGGTCGAGCTGGCACAGTATGTATACCGGCTACCACGGCTCACCCGTGCCTGGGCGCACCTAGCACGCCAGGCTGGAGGTGGCGGTGGGCGTGCTGGCAGCATGGGGGGTGTCGGTTTGCGAGGACCCGGCGAGACACAGCTTGAGGTTGATCGGCGCGAAATCCGTACGCGGATTGCCCATCTTAAAGACGATCTTGAGAAGGTCCGGGCTCACCGTGGGCGTTACCGGAGCCAGCGCAAACGGGCGGCTATCCCGACCGCAGCGCTGGTCGGCTATACAAACGCAGGAAAGTCGACTTTGCTGAATCGGCTGGCAGAGACGGATGTCTATGTCGCTGATGAGCTGTTCGCGACACTCGACCCAACGACACGTAGGGTTGCACTACCAGACGGCCAGCAGGCACTGATTACGGACACCGTAGGTTTCATTCAAAAACTTCCTACTGCACTTATCGCTGCCTTTCGTGCCACTCTGGAAGAAATCCTGGATGCTGACCTGCTCATCCACGTTGTTGATATCACACATGAAAATGCGCTTGCTCAAGCAGAAGCGGTACTGGATACGCTGCTGGAGATCGGGGCGGACGAGATCAACATTGTGACAGCCTTGAATAAAATTGATCACCTGCATACGGAAGAAGATATTCAGGAGAAGATTGATCTCTTCGATAGGGCAGTCCCAATCTCTGCGTTAAAGGGAGATGGGATCCCGACCTTGCTTTCAGTTCTCGAGCATGAGCTCTTCGAGGATATGACCGAAATTTCAGTAAGTCTCCCGTACAAGGATGGGAGACTGATCAGCGTGTTTCACGATATGGGCAAGGTGGATCAGATTGAGTACAAGCAGGATGAAGTCCTGATCTCGGGACGATTGCCGAAAAGACTTATCCCGGAATTTACCCGCTACAAATCCCGCCCTGGAGAAACTGGTTCACCGGCAACGGCAATGCAAGATCTATCCGAGAAACCCTCTTGAGGCTCAGCGCAGCATTCCTATCTGATTATCTGAGCGACCTATGAGCACACAAGGAAAATCGGGCCACAGCCAACTTCAGCAGGCACTTATATCAGCTCTGGATGGGAATGCAAGGTTCGATCCCTTTACCCGCGCCCTATACAGCACGGATGCCTCCAATTTCCAAATTGAACCTCTTGGCGTTGTGTTCCCGCGTCACACTGATGAGCTTCAGGCGATCGTCGAAGTTGCACGCAGATTTCATGTGCCCGTCATCGCTCGTGGATCTGGAACGAGTATGGCGGGGCAGACGCTCGGACACGGCTTGATTATCGACTGTACACGTCATCTTGACCAGATCCGCGCATTCAATCGTGAGGAATCCACGGTTGTTGTTGAACCGGGGGTCGTACTTGCAAGGCTGAATCGCGAGGCCGCCGGATTGGGATTGATGTTTGGTCCCGACCCTGCCTCAAGCGATCGGGCCACGCTCGGTGGGATGGTAGGGAATAATGCCACCGGGGCGCATTCCATCCGCTATGGCCTGACGATCGACCACGTGCTGGAGGCTGATGTCGTCTTGAGCGATGGTTCATCGGTAGTGTTCCGGCCTCTTGAGAGAGACGAACTTCAGCGTAAGCTGAGCTTAACATCACTCGAGGGGGATCTCTATCGAGCTGCGGACATGGTGCGCGCAAACTACGATCAGGCAATCAAACAGCATTGGCCGCGAACGTGGCGCCGTGCATCTGGATACAGCTTGAACTACCTGACTGGCTTTACACCCGGTGAACCGCCCGTGTGGTTCGATGCCGGGCTCATCTATCCCCCTACGGCTGGGTTGAACCTGACGCCGCTACTTTGCGGATCGGAAGGCACGTTAGCCCTGATCCGCAGTCTCAAACTGCGCCTGGTTCAACGCCCCAACTATACAGCGCTTGCCATTCGATCGTATGACTCGATCGAAGCGGCAGCGGAGGCAACACTAGAGATCCTCGAGAGTTCACCGGATGCGATTGAATTACTGCCTCGTACGTTGCTCGAACGAGCCCGTCAAATCCCGGCCTATGCCCGCCGGATGGGGTTCCTGCAAGGTGATCCGGCTGCGCTCTTGGTAGTCGAATATTCCGGTTCTCAACTAGAGAAAGCCATCGGGCAGGCATCCAAACTCAAAAATGTGCTTGTGCTTGGAAGCATAGAAGAGCAGGCCGATCTCTGGGCCGTTCGAAAAGTAGGTCTTGGCTTATTGATGTCAGTTCCGGGAGATCTTAAACCTATCACTTTCATTGAAGATGTCTCCGTCCCGGTTGAACGTCTGGCAGAGTATGTGCGCAGGGTCGACCGAATCCTCGATGACCATGGTACCTACGGAGAGTGGTATGCCCATGCCTCCGCTGGTTGTCTTCACCTCCGACCATTGATTAATTTAAAAACGCTGCATGGTGTAGAACAAATGAGGGGCATCGCCGAAGAAGTAGTGGATGTTGTGATCGAGATGGGTGGAGCGATCTCGGGTGAGCACGGTGATGGTCTCTCGCATACTGAGTACAACGAGAGGTTGTTTGGCCCTGAACTAAATCAGGCTTTTCACGAGCTGAAACAAGCGTTCGACCCGAGGGAGATACTCAACCCTGGGAAGGTCATTCCTGCAGTGGATGGATTCGGTGGGCCGGGAGCTTTAACCTCCGATCTACGTTATGGGCCGGAATATCGGGCACAGATTCCAACCACAAAATTCGATTTCTTCCGTGAAGGATCCTTCACCGCAGCGGTGGAGAGTTGTACAGGATTGGGGGTTTGCCGGAAGGACGACGGATTGATGTGTCCATCCTATCAGGCCACTCGTGAGGAAGAGCATTCCACCCGGGGCAGAGCCAATGCATTACGGGCTGTCCTTAGCGGTGTCTTACCAGCCCGGTCATTACATGATGAAGCGCTTTACAAGATCCTGGATTTGTGTCTGGAATGTAAAGGCTGCAAGGCGGAGTGTCCGACTGCAGTCGATATGGCTCGTATCAAAGCTGCTTTCCTCGATCTCTACTATGAGCGACACGGCATCCCTTTACGAAGCCGGTTATTTGCGAATTTGCGGAAAATGACGGAGATAGGGGCAAAGTTAGCCAGGCCATTGAACTGGGCAAGTGGGAGCGCCATCTTCCGCAGGTTGCAAGAACACGTTATGGGGATCTCGCGCTTTCGCACTGTCCCCAAACTCAGCGAGCATACGTTTGTATCCCGGTATAAACCGCCTTCTAGAGTCGACAACCGTCCTGCAGTCATTCTATTCCTCGATACCTATACCAACGCGATAGATCCGTCCATCGGAGACTCTGCCTGTAAAGTTCTTGACGCAGCAGGTTATCAAGTGCAGCTGGTCAAGAAACAAGGCTGCTGTGGAAGGCCTAGCATCTCCAAAGGTCTTCTGGATCATGCTCGGACCCTTGCTCAAGCCAACCTGGAAGCGTTAGCACCCTACGCCTCTCAAGGCATCCCGATTATCGGGCTGGAGCCCTCCTGCTTGTTAACCTTGCGAGACGAGTACCTTGAATTTTTTCCAGGGGATCCCATGGCCGACGTAATCGCCCGGCACTCGTGGCTGCTGGAGGAGTTCCTGGTGCTCCCCGATGAGGATGGTGTCAGGCCACTCGACCGGCTCGTATTCAAACCGTCAACAGGAAGCCGGATTCATCTGCACAATCATTGCTTTTCTAAAGCTTTGATCGGGTCCGGGCCCTTACTGGATACACTGCGAGGAGCAGGCTACCTGGTTGAAGAGATCCCCTCTGGCTGTTGTGGGATGGCAGGTTCATTTGGTTATGAGGCAGAACACTACGATCTTTCGATAAAGATCGCCGGACAGCTTCTTCTCCCGGCAGCCTTGGAGGCGAGTGCTAGCGGTTCGTTGATTGCGGCGGGAGGGATTTCATGCCGCACCCAGCTTATGGATGGAGCGCAGATTAAAAGCTATCATCCAGCGCATTTACTCGCCGATGCTCTGGTTGATGAAGGAAAACCTGATGGCTGAAGTCGTGGTTGTGACCGATAGTTGTGCGAGCATCCCGGCCGAGATGCTGCATTCATTGCGGATCGAGTGGGTTCCATACTATATCCATCGTGGGAAAGAAGTGTTACGCGATCTCGTCACCGCCCGAGCAGATGAGTTTTACTCGTGGATGCGGTCGGCGACCACGCTCCCAACTACGGCTGCACCTGGACCTGGTGATTACTTAACGATGTACGAGAAGCTGGCTGATCGTGGTGTCCGTGAGATCATCAGCGTCCATATGACCTCCAAGGGATCAGCAGCTTACCAGGCAGCGTGCTCCGCGAAAGATATGTTGATCGACAGAGTTCCCTCCCTTACGATTGATGTCGTCGACACACTTAATGTGGCAATGTGTCACGGCTGGATCGTCATTGAAGCTGCCCGTGCGGCAATCAGGGGTTTAGACCGAGCGGAAATCATGAAGCGCATCAATGCGATGATCCCGCGTACGAGGATGATCCAGACCGCAGATACACTTCGCTACCTGCAGATGGGCGGCCGTATAGGAAAGGCGACCCAACTGCTCGGATCATTGCTCAACATTAAGCCACTGATTGGGATGCAAGATGGCATTATCGTCGCAGTGGGGAAGGCTCGCAGCAGAGAACGAGCCTATGCCGAGATCGCGCGAAGAGTGCGCGAGGCTGTTGGAGATCTCGGCAAAATAAAGGCTGCCTTCGTGCATGTTGCTGCGCTTGACGAAGCCCAGAGGCTGGACGAGATCGTCGCCAGGGAAGTTATTTGTGAGGAGAAAGTCATTGCCGAACTATCTCCTGCCCTCGGGGTGCATTCTGGTCCGGGCACGGCAGGCATTTGTTATCTGGAGTGGCCATTGTGGTGATGAAGGGGAGAACGCAACAAGAGCTACAGAGATTCTCGAGATTCGCCTGGGTTACCCTGGGTGTTATTTTGTTTGTCATTTTGTGAGGTGCATTTGTGCGGTCAACCGGCTCAGGCGCCGGTTGCGGAGGACATTGGCCGCTATGCAATGGCCTGGTCATCCCACGTCAACCGGCGCTTGAGACGATAATCGAGTATACGCATCGCTTCTCGAGCGGATTGGCGCTGGTCCTCGTGGCTGGCATGCTGTACCTTCCCTTTCGTACGTTTCCGAGCGGGCACAGGGTTCGGAAAGCGGCGATCTGGGCGGGGATCCTCATCATCCTCGAGGCACTGCTAGGCGCCGGGTTGGTGGTCTTCGAGCTTGTGGGGGGAAACAATTCGGTCACCCGGGCTGTTGTGGGCGCAGCGCACCTTCTAAACACGTTTCTACTCCTAGCGAGCTTGAGTCTGGCTTGCTCTTGGAGTACCTGGGAGCCGGGTCCGATTTTGCCAGTAGGTCGAAGTTGGGTGTTCTGGCTCACCATCGGTCTGCTGGGTGTCTTATTAATCGGTATGACCGGTGAAATCGCAGCGCTCGGTGATACCCTATTCCCACCCGTGTCCGTTGCTGACGGGTTCCGACAAGATCTTGCCCCGGATTCCCATTTCTTGCTACGCTTGCGCGGGCTTCACCCTATCGTTGCAGTGGCAATTTCCTTCATCTTGATAGGCTTGGCGCGAGTACAAGGGACAGGGGGAGGATCGATCACGAGGATTAGCAGCCTGCTTTTCGGATTGACGATCATCCAGTTAATTGCGGGAACGTTGAACCTATTTCTGCTCGCGCAGTATCCAGAAAGAGAAGAAGGCTTGCGCATAGCCGTAGAATAGAACGGACGTTCTACCCCAAACCAGTACTTTCGTGTTCGACAAGATACAGTAGGTGAATCGGCAAACTACTTAAAGATTTCATAATAGCCCCGATCGAGCTCATCATCGCTAAGATGTGCATAGCGCTGGGTCACAGCGATATTACGGTGCCGGGCCAGTTCCTGTGCGAGTTTGAGATTACCTCCAGACCCCCGAAGAACAGTTGTCACGAAATAATGGCGAAAAGAGTGTGGTGTAATCGCTCCACCAAGGTCTTCGCCGAGCGCTTCGTGCACCCGATCATGAACGATGGCACGCCCAGTAGTGGTGCTGATTGGGAGAACGCGCTTGCCAGCCGCACGGTCGTGCCGTGCAAATAATGGAAGTGAAGATAGCGGGCGACCGCAAGCACCGTCCATCCTGGCACGAGCGCCCAGGTAGGTTTTCAGGGCAGCAAGGGAGTGGGAAGAGAAACGAACGACGGCTTCACGGTCACCTTTACCGATGAGCAGGGCTCGGCCTTCATTCCAATCCAGATCGCCGCGTCGCAAATTACAGGCTTCGTGAACACGAAGGCCTGTCGCACCCAGTGTGATCAAGAACGCCCGGTCCCGTAGGGCGATCAAATGTTCGCGTTCATCTTCAATTGGCACCGATTGGAGCGAATCTGCGTATTCAAGAACATCCTCGATCTGCTGGCGGGGAAACTGAGGCAGTCGCTGACCTGGACGCCTGGCGCGCATCTTGATGAGCATACGCAACCGGGGCAAGTTGATATCAGCGAGATCCTCTGCAGCCAGATATTCAAACCAGCCTGATGCAGCGGTTAAATACAATCGCTCCGTGGACGGGGCATAAGACTTTAGATAGGAAGCGAAGATAGCGATCCAATCCTCACTGGCCTGTTTGATGGCAACATCATCAAGATCAAGGTCATTTTCCGTCAGGCATATGGAGAATGCCTGCAAGGCATTGCGATAAGTCCGGACGGTATTTTCGCTTCGGGAAAGCATTACGCCCTTTAAATATGCATTAATGCCATCTTGTGCTTTCATGACAGATAACCTTTGTGGCTCCCCTCACGTGATATATCCGTAGAAATATTAGGTTGCTATAATGATACTTATCATAACCGTAGAATATTCACCCTGTCAAGCTGCAAGGGCCACCTCCCTACCGATAGGTTTCAGCAAAGATTGCAGGCCAGGACCGGCCGAAAGGAATCGTATTCACTTTATTTTTAAATAGTCGATCAAGAAGGAGCCGATGGTGTATTCTGATGGCCACACCCCCCTACCCGGGAAAGGTGCGTAATTGCTATGAATCACTACCATCAAGAGGGACTTGCTGGGGATTGTGTCAGGATGTATTCAACAGCTGCAGCCAGGTGTGCTCCATAGAGGATGATAAGAGAGCTGATATAGATCCAGAACATCAGGATCACGATCGCACCAAGAGAGCCATAAATCAACTCGTAACGGGGAATCCCGCTCGTCAGGTACCATGTGAAGCCTGACGTTGCCAGCTCCCACCCCGAGGCGGCAACTGCTGCGCCAACAATCGCGAAGCGTATCGGGACTTTTTTATTGGGTGCCCATAGATAGAGCCCGGTGAAAACAAGTGCCTTAAGAAGCCAGGAGAACAGCCGTGTCATTCCAACTGAATAGGGCAGACGTTGAATGATCTGGTTGCCCAGCAGCTGCAGGTCAATCTGGGTCAAGACGCTCAAAGTCGTGGTTGCGATCACCGAAAGAACTACCAATCCACCAAGCAAAAAGGCAATCCCGATCCCGGCCAATCTTTTTCGAAGGAAATTCCGGATCTGCGTGTCGGGCCAGGCGCGGTTTACGTTGTATATGAGGCTTGAGAACATGCCGGATGCTGACCAGAGCAACCCTACCAAGCCAACGATCCCCACCGCACCCCGGAGGTTGAGCACTGTCTGCAGATTGTTTGCGATTACATCGCGTGAACCAGGGAATAGGTTGATAAAGAGTTCCTGTACCTGATGGAAGATCTGATCGCGTTCGAGGAAATAGCCTCCAGCAGCGATTAGGGCAAGGAAAAATGGGAATAGGGAGAAGAGCGTATAGTAGGCGAGGCTGGCAGCTACCTCACCGCCTCTCTCCTTAGAAAATCGCTCGATCGAGCGCGAGAGGATGCGGTACCAAGCTTGTGAACGGGCGCTTTGTATAAGGCGTGCTATCCGATCCATGGGTCATGTCATGCTGGACGTGTCGGCCAGGATAATAGCATGAATGTGAACTTAGCGGTCGAATCAGATAGGGGTAGTTCAGGAGTGGCCGTTTGAACCTTGGATGATTTCCTTGAGCATGCCTGCATGCCAGCAGCGCTGAAGTGCTTCGACGACGATAGGATCGAATTGCTTCCCAGCGCCCTCTATAATTTCAGTGAAAGCATTTTCCGGGCTGAGTGCCTTGCGATAGGATCGATCCGATGTCATTGCATCAAAGGCATCAGCCACTGCCAGCAACCGTGCACCTAGTGGGATTTCCTCACCACTCAAACCATCAGGATACCCATCACCATCCCAGCGTTCGTGATGGTGACGGACGAGGGGAACTGCCGGAGCAAGGTACGGGATGTCACGGATCATCCGGGCGCCCACCTCCGGATGTTTGCGCATCTCTACCCATTCTTCTTTATTGAGCTTCCCTGTTTTGGTTAGCACTGAATCAGAGATGTATATCTTCCCAATGTCATGCAAGATAGCGCCAAACTCGAGGCGCTCAAGATCATCTTCATCCCACGCCATCTCCTTGGCAAGAGCACGAGCATAGCGGCCTAGCCGATACATGTGGGCGTGCGTATATGCGTCTCGCATTTCAATGGCGTTTGCTAGGACGAATAAGCTGTCCTTATAGGCCGCCTTCAGTTGTCCAAGCTTAAGTTCGGCTGAACGGTCGAGTCGCGCCTTAACTGCAGAGAGCAATTCCTTCGTGGTAACAGGTTTCGTGATGTAATCATCTACGCCTTGAGAACGCCCATAGAAGGTATCCTCACGCGTCCCTTTTGCAGTCAGAAAGATGAAGGGGATGGTCGATTTCCCAGGATGTTGGCGGAGGGCTTCGAGCAGCTTGTACCCATCCATGATCGGCATCGAGATATCGGAAAGGATGAGTGCTGGCTGCTCCAGGTCGAGCAAATCCAAGGCAGCTTCACCATTCGATGCCGTTAATACTTCGTAGCCACCACCTTCGAGGACATCCTTAAAGGCGATCAGCATCGCGGGATCATCTTCGACGACGAGAAGCTTGATAGGTAGATCCACGAACCTCTCCAGACCGCATGCACCATTTTGCATAATACACGGTCAATGGTTTTCGGTAATTCATCTTGATTATGTCGTTCGAGAAGGAACTTGGCAAGATAGACCTTCGTACCCCCTAACCTGCCCTGCCACATGGCGTGCCCACGACACGTGTATCTGGTCGAAATCAGGAATGGCTGCGACTGATCATGCTACAATCAAAACAATTGACACCCGAACAGGCGGCTGTTACGTCGTACCGGGCAGGTTTATCTATGCAAGGTAGGCTCGAGCCGAATGTAATCCAGGCTACATGTGGTGAAGTGATGGGCAATCAGAGTGATATAAAAACAATCGCGACCAATCGCAAGGCGTCGCATGATTACATCCTGGAGGAACGCTTCGAAGCAGGCATCGTCTTGACTGGCAGTGAGATCAAGTCGATCCGTGCTCGGCAGGTAAGCCTAAAGGAAGCTCACATCCAGGTCGATCCGGGCGGAGCCTGGCTTGTAAACGCGCACATTGCTCCCTATAACCCCGCAAACCAGTTCAATCATGACCCTCGCCGTCGGCGAAAGCTGTTGCTGCACAAGCGCGAGATCTCTACCCTCCAGGACAAGGTCCGCCAGCGTGGTTTCACGATCATCCCGCTGCGGCTTTATCTGAAGGCTGGCCTTGCCAAAGTCGAGATCGCGCTGGCGCGGGGCAAGCGACAGTACGACAAGCGGCGTGAACTTGCGAAGAAGGCAGCCGATCGTGATGTTGAACGCGCGTTGGCTCAGGGGAGGCGTGGAGAGTGAGCGAGCCACGGTCGATCTCCGCGGTAAATAATCTGCCACTTGAGCGAAAAGAGGCTGTCTACCGGCGCTTCATTCCGGCCGAGCTTTTCCAACGCTTCCAGCTCCCTGAAACGTTGGTGGATCCGGATGGAAACAGCTTGCTAACGCTGCGCTGCAGGGAGGGATCGACTGATGTTGTGGTAGATCTCCGCCACAGGTATGGTTCGCGCGATCCCCTGCTCTATGCCCACTTGACAGACACGATGAACGGCCAGATTCACGTCCTACTATATATCTTGAATGATCCTGATTCTCCACGCTTTGATGTTGACCATATGCCGGATGGCACACCAACAGAGTTCGGTGTCTTTCGCCGCAACATAGGTGAAGAAGTACGCGCCCTGAAAGCTGGGCTTGCACCTGGCCAGATACGAAGCGGCCTTCGTCTGCTGCGACATTCCATTCAAGCTTTTGAAGAATTCGTAGCCTCACTTGGGCATGACGTGTACTTCATCGATCCACTGGCCTACCATAACGCCGTGGTATTTGAGGGATATGGCTTTCATTACCAGCAGGGACGCCGTAGGATGGAGCAGATCAACCTCGGTTTTCTACCGGGCGGGGAATTTCATAACTTACTGGATGGCTCAACTCCCTTTCGTGAGCGAGGATTCTACAACTCGATACGTGGGCGGAGTTGGGCAATCCATGACGGCATCTTAGGTCAACCATTCACAGACATTGTCATGTTCAAGAAACTGGGCGAGACAGAATATATTTCGACTTTCGCCGAGGCAACCTGGTAGCGGTCTTTATCAAATTGCGCATAGCCTTGAACTAATTAAGGATTTGCAATGTAATAAGATGAGCATTAGCTCAATATGGCTATACGCATATTAGAATATATTCAATCTGTTATAATGTTGGCTAAGGGGATGAATGGCTTCGACGGAGGCGGAGCGTCACAAACTGCGAGCCGAGAGGCGCCGAACTCGTAAACTCAGCGCAAAACCTAAGTGCCAATCGCACTGACTATGCGGCTCTGCCCGTAGCTGCCTAAAAACAGCAACGCGCACAGCTCGGTCTCCTAGTGGGACCCGTCGCCATCTCGCCTCTCCCATCCGGCGGGTTGGTGGACGACAGGATGGTTGGGATGCAGTAGGGCTCGCCACGAACTCTACCTAAGCGGCGCCTTCGGGCCCGAGTGGCTGGTGCGTGAAGAAGGCCTGTCAATCGGCTCTGATCGCACGAGACTGAATAGATTGACTACGCTTGTAGACGTTTGATGACCGAACCCTTCGGACGCGGGTTCGAATCCCGCCATCTCCACTCAAAGCGACCAGGCCCGAATGATTAAGAGCCTGGTCGCTTTTTGATTCATCAAATACCCTTTGGACTATATAGGATTATCCAGACGGAAACCGTGGCCTCGAACCGTAACGATGTAGTCATGATCACTATCAACTTCAGATAGCCGGTCTCGCAGCCGCCGCACAAGCGCATCGATGGCTTGATCCGAAACACCAACGCCCTCAGTCCCGGGCCAGACATAAGCAGCGATCGTATCGCGATTAATGACTTTATTATGGTTGTTGTACAGGAGTTCAAGCAAACGGAACTGCGGCGGAGAGAGCGGAGGATCTATCTCTGAGCTGCGGATCCAAACGCGATGGGCCTGGATCTCCATACGCAATTGCCCCAACCCCATGTTCCCCGCTTCTTCCATGGATAACGGGAGCGTGGCCTCCGACCCTACGAAAGTTAATTTCAACGCGAGCGCAATCTGAATATCATCGCCATCCTGGAGCGACTCATGCCCCATAATAGGAGCACCGTTTAGGTGCGTTCCATTCTTCGAGTTAAGATCTTCGATCATGTAACCTGATGGCGTACGCCGAATTCGGGCATGATGTCGTGATACCTGACGATCGGAGATTGTTAGATCGCACTCCTCCCCACGTCCGATGATGAACTCGTCCTTGTCCAGAGGCCAGCGCGATCCTTGCAAATCCCCTTCAGGGACCAGAAGCAGTGGGACCTCATCGCGACCTGAGATCATAATGCCCTCGACGCTTCTCTCGCGAACCAACCAGAGTATAATGCAATTGCATTCTTGGCGCTCTGATTTGCGAGGGCGAGGATCACGTCGAGAGCTATGCCAGAATCGCCAATCGCCCTGCCCTACTCAAAGAGGTTCCCTTTGCCTGTCCCCCTGCAGCCTGGAGAGGTACTTAAAGACCGCTATATCATCGACCAGATCATTGGCCGAGGTGGTATGGGCTCAATTTACCTTGCCGATGACAACCGTCTAACTGGCAGACAGTGCGCTATTAAAGAAGTTCAACAGGATGAATCAGTTCCCGCGGAGCTGCGAGAACAGGGACGGGAACAGTTCTACCGTGAGGCTTCCGTCCTGGCAAGGCTGGATCACCCCAACCTTCCAAAGGTCTCTGATTTCTTCAGCGAGTCAGATCGAGATTACCTCGTCATGGATTACATTCCGGGTGAAGATTTGAAGACCTTGATGGACCAATCCAGACGAAGGGGTGATTTTCTTCCTATCAATGACGTCCTTGCATGGGCGAAACAGATCGCTGATGCATTAGAGTATCTTCATGGCCAGGAACCCCCGGTAATACACAGGGACATAAAACCGAGCAATGTAAAACTGACCCCTCAGGGTTTGATTAAACTGGTTGACTTTGGCTTGGTTAAACAGATGGTTCCTGAAGAATTGACCATCACGGTGATCCAGGGCAGAGGTACCGCACTTTATACGCCACTTGAGCAATATGGCGGTGATGAAGGACACACCGATGTACGCAGTGACATTTATGCCTTTGGCGCTACCCTATACCATCTCATTACGAATTCAGCGCCTGCTGAAGCCAAACAGCGTTTCCTGCGTCCCGATTCGCTTCGAGATCCACGCATCCTGAACCCAAAAATCCCCGATACCACCGCCCGTGCGATATTATGGGCGATGAATCTCCATCCCGATGGTCGCCCAAAGAGCGTTGCATCATTTAAAGCCGCTCTGTATGGGCAGATGCCGAAGCAATCGGATACACTTGCCTTTCCATTTACAGAAAGAATTAAAGATCTCTTTTCAGCGCCAACAGATCGCCTGCTCGCTGGCACTGCTGCCTTGCTGATCCTGGTAGCCGTCCTAGCTAGTCTAGCCTAGGTATTTTTGCGGTTCAGATACCAACCTTGAATCGAGATCAAGCCAAGCCCACCGGCTAACAGACCGAGCCCAAAACCCGCAAAAGGACCTAAGAGGTCCATCAGGGTTTTACTTCCCGGCAGCTGAAGCGCAAAATAATTGTATCCAAGCAGAGCAGCCACCACCCCGATTAATGCGCAGCGTACACGTATCCGATCACTTAGCAAACCAAACCCTGCCATGTAGTAACCGACAACTCCCACAATTGCCACAGAGAACAATCCCAAGATTAACTCAGTCCAACCGAATGCGTAGGTCTCCTTGTCAGATCCGGTTCCTGGGTCGCCTGCCGAGCCGGGAGTTGGGCTTGCAGTCGCTGGCGTGCGCGTCGGCTCACTCGTCGCAGTCGGGACGCGCGTGGGCGATATCACGGTAGCCTGGGCAGGCACACCGAGCTGTACATTAAGTTGAAGAGTTTCCGATAGATGCGCTGAACCGCTTTGAGCCGATACGGTAATTAGGCCAGTCCGTTCCAGCGCAAGTGAGATCGATGCAGAACCATCAACAGTGAAAGAACTCATTGTAAGCGCTGGAGCATCTTCCGATTGCTGATTTATCATGAAGTCGACCGGCGTTCTGTCGGGTACAGGATGCCCATTCTTGTCGCGAATTATGCCAGTTTCGAGTTGGACCAGATCCCCAACGCTGTATCCCTGTACACCCTCCACCGCTTCAGGTTGCGAAATTAGAAGCTGGATGATTTGATTTGGGTCGGGGGCCGTCACCTCGATCAGGTCATAACCAACACCCTGGATGCTCACCGGTGACGAGCCTGCCGCAGTGGCCTCGAAATAGAGCAGCTTTGCAGCCATTTCTATAAACGCTTCCAAGTTGTCATAAAGAGCGTAAAAGGCATCTACCTTGCTGATGTCCGTTGCATCAAGGATATAAGGGACATCCATTGCGAAGACGATAAGTTTCTTGTCCCGTGCCAGGTCCGGACGCTGATCGAGAAGAATCTTTAACGCATCCGAACCGAAACGATTCTCGCTGCCCCTGCGTACCACGAAAACCATCCAATCCGCGCTGTGGATGATTGCATCAACATCTTCGACCGGCGAAAGCGGAGCAGAGGGGGTGTTTGGCGGGGTCAAACCGAGGTAGTTTGCAAGGTCGGCGGTGCTGAAGGACCGCAGGTTCCACCCGCCCACCTCACCGGCAGCTCCGGGTCCATAAAATCTCAGGACTGCACGTTCAAGAGCATCCGTTGAAAGTATTGCTTGGGCATCACATCGATCACACTGCGAAGCAGTCTGCACATCTGTAAAGAACACGATGCGGTCGCCAAATGCTGGTGCCCCACCCAATCGATCAAGTACCTCATCAGCTGTTGGACTAATCAATGATGCAGCCGACTGAGCAACAGCAGCAGCGGATCGATCCCGGCCAATGGCAGAAACATCACTCTGGGAAGTTACCACCGCAGAATACGTAAAAGAGCCTTCATATAACCGGAGCTTGAGTCGTAGAATCCGGAGCACTGCGCCATCTACTCGCTCTGCGAACAGCGAGTCTTCGGCGTAGCGATTCGCAAAAAACTGCAAGGTGTTCTTGATCGTGGTCAGCTCGTTAGGATCGTTGCTATCCCGGAAGTCATCAAGAAGCAGCAGGTCATTTCCTGCCAGGAATGCATCGCGCGCTACTATGTGTGCCTGAAAGGTCTGCTCGGTAGGATCACGAAATCTGCGGATCGCTCGTGAGCCGAGCGAATCTGACATGGCAATGCCTCCGCCCTCTCGCCAACTGGCCAGTGGCTCGAGCGCCATCAACTGGTTGAAGGCCTGCTGGTCTAAACTTACCGGGCGGGTCGTAGCCCGGATGTTCCCTTGAAATCCTTGATAGCGAATATGTGCTGTCAACAATCCATCGGTAATCCCAGGGGCCTCCCCAGGCAGGTTCCCGGTTACGACGAAAAACGGGAAAAGCTCGATTTGCTTCAACTGCTCAAGAGACTTCCGAACCGTTGCAACTTCCTCTGATATCGGGCGATCACCGCTCCCCAATCCAGGAAAATGATTTGCAATAACTGCGATCCGACTATCCGATCCGGCATGTACGCCCTCGATAAAGGCTGAGCCCATGGAACCCACCCAGTAGGGATCGCCTCCAAAGGAACGCGTTCCAAGCGCATTGGAGCCGGTCAACTCAGGGTTCTCGAGCACATCCAAGGATGGGCCGATCATCAAGTTGAACCCCAGCGCCTCTAGCTCGGTGCCGAGCAAAGATCCGATGTTCTGCGAAACTTGTGTATCCCATGTAGCACCAATCGACATCGCCGATGGAATATCGGACAAACCAGATAGGATCTCGGCTGTGTCAGACGTCCCGGCGCCGTAATTTATCCCAATGAATAATGGGACGTACGCCGCTTCGCTTTCTGGAGGAGAACCTGTCTGATCCAACGTGCTCAACAGCGCCGATTCATGCTTCAAGTTCTGCAGGTCCGTGATCAACTGGCGAAGATCAAGAATGGTATCCGGTGTATCCGAAAAATTATTACGATCGCTTTTAAGTATCACGCCAGAGACGTGGTAGCGAGTCACCAATTCATAGATGGGAGAATCCGAATGCAAAATTGGACCATCAAATGTAACCAGAAAAAGCTGACCCACCCTTTCCTCTGGGGTCATCTGTGCCAGCAGCTGCTCAGCCAGGTCAGGTCTCGGCACCGCAGCTTGCGAGGCAGCAAGAACCAGAGGCTGGATTGCTATAAGCAGAATGGTGAAAGCCGTGAATTTGCGCATTGTGTTGAGTATACCGTCCCCCTGGTTCGTTAACAAGGAAAATGGGGAATTGCGGATCCTTTCTATTGTCTATGCGCAGTTTCCTTAATGAGAATTTCGCGTATCGCCTCTCGCCGCTTGGGGCCGGATAAGCCCTCCAAGCGCCGAATGCCAAGCGGATCAATGACCGTCCGTAATAAATGTAATTCATTATCGTCAGGCACCACGGTCTCATTGAGATCATCGGCTATCGCCAGTTCAAATCCTGTCTTCGAGCGAACGCGCTCGAGTGTTACTCCAGGGTGCAAGCTTACTGCTCGCATGCGACCACCAACGAAATCGAATTGCCCAAGATTAGAGACGAGATAACGTGGACCTCCCACACGCGAGCGTCTGCTGCCATGCCCGAGACCTGAGACGAAATCAATATCTTCAACGAATGTTACTCGCGAGTGCCGCGGGACGTACAGATAAGTGTTCATCATGTAGGTTGTCACATCCGGGATACCACCGGCGCCTGGCATGCGCAGTCGCGGGTGACGGTAATCCTTACCGAAGGCGATGTTATTGAAATTTCCATGCGCATCTACCTGGCCCGGGCGGAAGAATTCCTTGGGCTGGACCCTGGGAAGCAGATCAGCAGCGACCATCACAAATCCGAAAGATGCCAACGCTCGATCCAACCAGAGTGATTCAATAGTCGCCAATCCAAGCGGAGCACCCTTACGACAGATTGTTTGGCCGATGGCAGAGGCGAATGTAGCGTGCGGAGCGTGGGTGTGCCATGCTAGCAAATACCCTGCAGCCACAAGCGGGGTCGCCAATCCCTGTGCCAGAATATCCCCATCCTTGACCTGGCGGGCGATGCAAGCACAAATCAATTCATCGATCGACCAAGGTTCTTTCATCATAGACTCCCCTGCTTCATTCTTTCCCTCACCAAGAGTGCACGATCGGGGACATCCGTAATAACACCGTCGACGCCCATCTCAAACAACTCTTGCATCCTATCCGGTTTATTGACTGTCCAGGCACGTACCCACCTCCCCCGCGCATGCTGACTTGCGATCAAATAGGGATTGACCAGTTGAACGGCAGGGTGGAGATCATCGAATGGCAGTAACCTCATGAACAAGGAACGGAAAATCCCTGGAATATCGCCGTGGATCAGCAGCGCCCTGCGAACGTTGGGTGCCGCTCGAGCAGCTTGCCAGATTGCAAACGGATTAAACGAGGAGAACAGCACCTGATCCTCGAGGCCATGTTTGAAGACGAGATCTGCAACGATTGCGATAAGGGAATCGAATATCGAACCATAGTTTGTCAACTCCACATTAATTAAGGCCGAGTGACCGACTTCACTAAATACTGCCTCCAAAGTCGGAATTTGCTCACCACGAAATATACCCGCGTACTTGCTTCCGGCATCAAGTTGCTGCAATTCTGACCAGGTCCGATCACGCACCAACCCAGATCCATCCGTCGTTCGATCTAGCGTTTGATCATGGTGAACGACAACCACCCCGTCGGCTGATAGCTTAGCATCGAGTTCAATCCCATCTGCGCCCAACTCAACCGCGAGCCGGAACGCTGAAAGGGTATTTTCAGGCGCGAGAGAGGAAGCCCCGCGGTGTGCAATCACCAGCGGGGCTCCAGAATCCCAGGAAAAAAGTCTTGCCATCACTAAATTTCTACGAAATATGCCTCGGCTGCCCGTTGCAGCAGATCTTTGGTCATGACCGGTTCTACATTTAAATAGCGCGAGATATCAAGGATTTGATCGCAGATATCGCGCGGGTGGGACGCCCGCAACTTACGATTGCGCTTGATGTACCACTCTTGAAGCATGTAGGCCAAGCCGCTGTCTGAGTACTCGACACCCTTCTGAGCAGCTGTCCGTTTAAATATTTCACGGTAGGCTTCATAGGATGGATCCTCGACTTCAATCTTGTGCCGCAAGCGGCGGAGGAAGGCCTCGTCCACCAGGTCCCGTGGCGGCAAGTTCGTCGAAAATACGACAAGTACGTCGAAAGGAACTTCTATCTTGCGCCCCGTATGGAGCGTGAGGTAATCAATCCGATTTTCGAGTGGCACGATCCAGCGGTTGAGCAAATCTCGTGGTCGAACTTGCTGGCGACCAAAGTCATCGATAAGGAATACCCCACCGTTTGCTTTGACCTGGAAGGGGGCTTCGTAGAATTTGTTTACATCATCGAATACCAGATCGAGCCCTGGCATAGTCAGTTCGCCGCCAACAATCACGAACGGCCTGCGGATACGCACCCAGCGCGGGTCACGTTTTGCCCCTGTTTTCAACGAGCCGGTACCATCGGTTGAGTTCTCATCATCGGGTGAGAGTACGTGTGTCACCGAGTCATACAGTTTCACGACCTGACCGCCAATGTCGATGGCGAAAGGTATGTACATGTCCTCCTGAAGCAAGATGTTCCCGATCGCGCGTGCAATCGAGGTTTTGCCGTTTCCTGGAGGGCCATAGAGAAAAATCGAAGTACCCGAATTTACAGCCGGGCCAATCTGGTTGAAGGTCTTCTCCGACAGAGTCAGCTCAGTAAGAACCTCGCGCATTGTGTGCTCGTGAACCGTCGGTCGCCCCCGGCTTTGCCGCTTGATGGAATCGTTGTACACCTCGACCGGAACGGGCGCCGGGCCCGCGTACTGACTGCGATCAAGTGCCTCCCGTGCCCTGGCAATTCCAGCGCCAGTAATCGCATACTGGTAGGAGCCCTCACCAAACCCGACTTGAGTCTTTACCTCAACAAATTTTTCTCGTTTTAACGCTTCGAGAATCTGATCGACAAGCCCCGCAAATGGCAGCGACATCGCTTCGGCCACCTTAAACCCGGTCATGTATCCGCCGTTGTAAAGGATCTTTAAAGCCAGATCCTGCAGCCCAAGTTGTGAAAGCCCAGTGTCCGCGATACGGCTAATTGGCGGAGGGACAAACCGTAAATTTGAGGTTGTCGTTCGATCATCAACACCCGCTGTACGAACCGGGCTTCGGGGTAAAGACATGCAAACCTCCAGTACCAGAACGGGAGACCGTGAAACACAGCAGCCGCAGGGGAGTGTTCAAATTATAGCCACCGTATAGGTCTGGAGCAAATAGTAAGTTGTGCCCACCCGTAGAGTGGGGGTAGAATGCGCCCATGAGACTTAGCGTGGTCATGCCAGTGTACAACGAACACGCCACACTTGAGACCATCCTGAAGCGCGTAGAAGATACAAAGCTCGCCGAGGAAATCATCTTGGTCGACGATGGTTCGACCGATGGCACTCGTGACCTGCTCCCGGATCTTGCCTCCCGCTTTCCCCATGTCAGGGTCATCCTACACGAAAAAAACCAGGGCAAGGGTGCGGCTGTCAGGACAGGGATTGCCGCCGCTCAAGGCGAATTAATCCTTATCCAGGATGCAGATCTTGAGTACGATCCCCGGGATTACCCTGTTCTGCTCGCTCCGATCGATGAGGGGATAGCTGATGTAGTGTACGGTTCGCGATTCCTTGGCGCTCCCCGACGGGTTGCTATGTTCTGGCACATGGTGGCGAACAAACTCCTGACTCTGATGACGAATGTGCTGTTTAACAGCATCCTTACTGATATGGAGACTGGGTACAAATTGTTCAAGAGAGAGGTTATTCAAGAGCTTCCCTTGAATGCGAAGCGGTTTGATTTTGAACCCGAAGTGACAGCGAAGCTGCTTAAGCGAAAGGTTCGAATTTATGAGGTGCCGATCCGCTTCAACCCTCGCGAGTACTCGGATGGCAAGAAGATTGGTCTGGCGGATGCATTCGAGGCTATTTTTACACTGATCAAGTACAGGTTTGTAGATTAGCTAGCGTTTGCAGGTCGGATATCAACAACGTTCATTTGTGGAGAGATCTGGCCCATATATTCATTTCGCTCAAGACGGAAAGCTAAATCAATTCTATCTGGCAATTCCTGCATACGCTCACCCATCCGAAATGCGATCGCATCTATAACAAGAGCATCTCCGCGTACTTTGAGTTTAAGATGCCTCCCCTCTGCACCGACGCGCCTGCGGTTTACGATCTCCACGTTTCGCGCAGCAAGGATCGGCCACTCGTTGCCCTCCCCCATCGGTTCGAGCCGATCATGAAATTTAAGCAAACGCGGGTTAAGATCGGACACATTTACTTCAGCACTTACATTCAGCTTGGGGGTCATTCGTTCCTCGTCCAGCTGTGCGCGGGCAATCTCCTCGAAACGCTTGGTAAAATCCTCAATTAGCCTGTTCTCGAGCGACAATCCAGCCGCCGCAGCGTGGCCACCGAAGCGTAGAAGCAGATCAGAGCAAATTTCCAGAGCTTGAGTCAGATGAAAACCAGGGATACTGCGCGCTGAAATCCTGGTGTTCTCCTCGCCAACCGTACCAACAAAGGCTGGCCGGTAGTACACCTCCGAGAGGCGCGATGCCGCGAGCCCTACAACTCCTTCATGAAAAATCGGATCAAAAGCAAAGACCACCGGCCTATCCCCTTCTCCAATCGACTGCTCCGCTGCTTCGACAACTTGAAGGGTAAGCTCTTGTCGACGTTTATTGATGTCATTCAGCTCTTTGGCCAGCTCGTTTGCATTATCCTCACTGGGCGCCATTAACAAGTCGAAAGCCAGATTGGCCCTCTTCAATCTGCCTGCTGCGTTGATGCGTGGACCTAAACCAAACCCGATCGCGCTTGCATCGATCCGCCCCAGTTGATAGCCCGCAATCCCCATCAGGCTTCTGAGTCCGGGTCTGGGCTGGGTATTGAGGCGCTCGAGACCTCTTTGGACGGTGGCACGGTTCTCCCCGATAAGCTTGCTCATATCGGCGATAGTGCCGATCGCTACGAGATCGAGTACTTCCTCAGCCTGGTTGACCCCTGCCTCCCCTGTTAGAGCCTGAAGCAGCTTGTATGCAACACCCACGCCCGCCAGCTCTTTCTGTGGGTATGGATCACCTTCCAGATTGGGATTGAGAATAGCAACTGCATTAGGCAGCTCAGATGGTGGATGATGATGATCAGTGATGATCAAATCCACTCCCAGCTTCCTGGCGGTCTGTGCTTCTTCCACCGCGCGGATACCACAGTCCACGCTGATAAGCAGCGAACATCGTTCCCGCGCCAGTCGCTCGATGGCACCATTATTAATCCCGTATCCTTCGGTAAAGCGATCCGGGAAATACACTTTTACCACCGCTCCCAAAACCTGGAGACCGCTGTATAGCAGCGCCGCGGATGTAACACCATCTGCATCGTAATCAGCATAGATCGTGATCGGCTCCGCCTCCCGAATAGCCTGCTGTACTCGAGAGACCGCACTTGCCATGCCGGTCAGAAGAAATGGATCTGGATCAATGATGGCCTCATCGTTCAGGAACGAGATTGCAGCAGATTGAGATTTGAAACCCAACCCCGTCAGTATCTGCCCCTCGACTTCGGTGAAACGAGGAAACAATGATCGAATTAGTTTTGGATCGTGCTCCGGATAAACCCAACGCCTTGCACGCCTCTGCATCTTCACCTCACACCTGATTAACTCGGATCGTCATTCTTAAAAGCAAGCGGATGCAGGCATTCTACACGTTCCAGATTAGTTTGTCCCCGATGATTCTCTTCCAACCCCAGTCTGTGTGTGCTAGGATGATCGCATGCGTATTGTGTTTATGGGCACGCCCCAATTCGCCATCCCAAGTCTTGATCGTTTGTTTGGGGAGCATGAGATTGTCTCGGTCGTTACTCAGCCTGACCGGCCGGCTGGTCGCGGCAGAGAAACTAGACCCTCACAGGTTAAAGCACGCGCAATTATGCATGGCCTCTCCGTGATTACACCCACTTCCCTCAAGGAGGAAGGGGTGCTATCCTACGTCCATTCAATTGAACCCGATTTGATTATCGTCGCCGCATTCGGTCAAATTCTACCGAAACAGATTCTTGAGCTTCCCCGTTTCGGATCTCTAAACGTACATGCTTCGCTGCTCCCGCGGTGGCGCGGTGCTGCACCTATCCAGGCCGCAATCTATGCAGGGGATAATACGACCGGTGTCACTATCATGCACATGGATGCCAGTCTCGACACAGGTCCGATCTTGAGCCAGCATTCCACCAAGATCCTGCCAGATGAGACCGGCGGCATGTTGGCAGAAAGGCTGGCCATCCTTGGAGCTGACCTGCTCATGGAAAGCCTTGAGCCCTATGTTAAGGGTGAGCTTATTCCATGGGCACAGAATCCCGAACTCGTAACGTATGCACCCATGCTGAAAAAAGCAGATGGGATCCTTGATTTCTATCAGAAGAGTGCAGCTCAGCTTGAGCGTCAGGTGCGTGCCTACGAACCCTGGCCAGGTTCCTTTCTCACTTTGAATGAACTCAGGCTCACAGTGCGTGAGGCAAGCGTCGTTCCCGGGTCAGAACTTGCCCCTGGTGAAGTTGGCGATATGGACTACATTCCCATCATTGGCTGCGCAGAGGATGCCCTCCGTTTGGATTTGATCCAACCAGCCGGGCGGCGGGTCATGTCCGGGGAAGCGTTTCTACGCGGTACACACGACTTCGTTGGCACGCAGCTCCAGCCGATCTAGACCATCAATCCTATGGAACTTCAAATCCTACGTACCCGCCACCCACCCGAAATCTTCCTTTCCCAGCTCACGGTTTTACTGCGGGCTGAAGGAATTAAGACAGAGGAAATTCAAGTTATAGAGCGACTTGAAAACCTACCCAAAGAGGATCGGCTTCTGCTTGCAGTACACGGCGAGCTCTTACTTGGCTATGCGCATCTATGTATCGCAAAAACTCTCTCTCGCAACCCGGCCGCCGAGATTGTTGCGATTATCGTCCGTCGTGACAGACGTAGACAGGGCATCGGTCGCAGACTGATCGCCGCTGCTGAAACATGGGCTCGGCAGGCAGGGCGTGAACACCTGCTCCTGCATACCGAAGTAATCCGAACGGAAGCACACGCCTTCTATGCAGCCCTTGGCTATGAAAAAAGCGCAACTATCATCGAATTTCAGCGTGACCTGTAGAGAACCATGCCCTCGCCTACACCTCGCTCAACACCGTTCACCCTCCGCAACTCACTCTCAACGGAGGTGCTTATCATTGGCGGTGGGGCCACTGGCCTTGGAATTGCCTGGGACGCAAGCCTGCGCGGCTTAAAAGTCATCCTTATCGAACAATCGGATGTAGGCCAGGGAACTTCTGGCAGGTATCACGGCCTGCTCCATTCTGGTGCCCGTTACGCTGTATCGGATCCTCAAACAGCGAGAGAGTGTGCCCAGGAGAATATAATCCTTCGCAGTATTGCTGCTCCATGCATTGAAGACACGGGGGGCTACTTCCTCTCCACGCCAGCCGATCCCCTCGAGTACCCCGATCGATGGCTGTCTGCCTGCCAGCAGCACGGCATCCCGGCTGAAGAGCTCCCGGTTGAGCGAGCAAGAGAATTTGAACCCGCCCTTTCGCCACGCCTCTCCCGTGCGTTCCAGGTTAACGATGCGTCACTCGATTCATTCGATCTCGCCCAGCTCCTGATCAATTCCATCCGATCTGCAGGAGGCCAAGTTTATCTCCACCATCGTGTTACTGGCCTGATCCGTGATGCCAATAGGGTCACTGCTGTAGAGATTGAGGATCTTCGGACAGGCTACCAAGCGAAGATGGGTGCAGAGGTCGTGGTCAACGCCACCGGCCCCTGGGCAACTAGAACCGCCAAACTTGCCCAACTTGAAATTCCAATGACCCTTGGCAAGGGCACCATGGTAGCTATGGCATCCCGCCCGATCCACACCATCCTGAACCGCTGTAATCCTCCATCAGATGGAGATATCATTGTGCCTGTTGGCACCGTCATCGTCCTCGGAACGACCAATGAACCCGTCCAGGATCCAACCGACCTTAAGATCGAGCCCTGGGAGGTCGACCTGCTCCTCGCAGAAGCAGAATTTATACTCCCGGATCTGCGTCAGATGAGGGCGCTCAGAGCCTGGGCTGGGATCCGTCCGCTTTATTCCTCAAACAACACACCGGGAGGCGACTCGCGCTCGCTCGCTCGTGGTCACGTAATCGTGGATCATGAGCAAAGTGATGGATGCAGCGGAATCATTAGCGTCATCGGCGGCAAACTCACGACTTTTCGCATGATGGCCGAACAGACAGTTGACCTGGTATGCAAACGACTCGAACACAACATGCCCTGCAAAACCCGGGAAACGCTTCTATCCTCCGGTAATCATTCATATTTCCAATTACCTGGTAAGTTAGACCAGACTTCTTCCCAAAGCATGCTGGCTGAACCCTCCGATGTGATCTGCGAATGTGAGCAGGTAACCCGTGAACAACTTATCCATGCCCTTGACGATCCCGATAATCTCGACCTGGATGCGATCCGCCGAGATCTGCGTCTGGGGATGGGTCCGTGCCAGGCGGGTTATTGTGCGCTTCGAACATTCGGCCTTCTTTGCGAGATTAGCCCCGAGCCGGCGCCAGCCGCGTATGGCATACGCCCGTTTCTCATGGAACGCTGGCGTGGCCAAAGGCCAGTTGGATGGGGACATTCGCTTCGTCAGATGGAGTTCTCGCGCCGGCTCTACCAGGAACTCCTCGGGATGACACAGGAAGAATACAAGCCCTGATGCATATTGCCGTTGTCGGAGCAGGATTGAGTGGTTTGTTCGCGTCGATATTAGCCGCACGACGTGGCGCGCACGTGACGCTCGTTGCCGAAGGTCATGGCGGCCTGATCCTCTCCCATGGTGGTATTGAGATTTGGGCTTCATCATCACCATCACGAGCCCTGCCCAGGCTGCGCCCCACAAATCCATACAAACTTGTGGGCCTCCCGGCTCTACGTGCTGCACTCGATGAATTTCGCTCCCTGCTTGACCCGCATGGTTACATATTCACTGGCAGTCTGAGCGGCAATCTCACCGTACTAACGGCTACGGGTGAGTTCAGGAAAATGTGCTTTGCTCCCAACGGCGCCGCTACTGTTGATCAACTGCGAGAAAAACCGTTTTCGGTTGGAGCCATCGCTGGCCTAAGGGATTATTACCCAACCTTGATCGCACATCGCGCCTCCGCGCATGGATTGAATATTCAAGGGTTGGTTGAACTTCCTATGATTGACAGGCCAACACAACGGGAGATATATGCCTTAGACGTGGCCCGACTGTTTGATCGTGAAACCTGGCGTCATGAACTCCTGCGCACCTGGAAACCAAAGCTGTCTGGCGTCACAAGGCTGCTTTTACCCGCCTGTCTGGGACTCAACTACCCTATCCAGGTTCGGGAAGATTTCTTCCAGGAATTAGGATGTCTCGCTTTTGAAGTCCCGCTCTTCCCGCCAAGCGTCCCGGGCCTTCGAATTGAGCAGATCTTGAAGGCACTGATCCTTGAACTCGAGATTACCTATGTCGAAGGATGTCACGCATCGGGCAGGATCGATGGTTCGAGCCGCGGTAAACGAGTGGCTGGACTTGCACTTATGACTTCCGGGGGGATGCGCCAGCTCGATGCAGACGCGGTCATTCTGGCCAGCGGTGGAGTACTGCATGGTGGCATTGAAACACTCCAAGACCATTCGATTCGGGAGCCTATTTTCCAACTGCCAATCGCCCACCCGGAAGACAGGTCTTTATGGACAAGCGAATCTCCCTTTGACCAACAGCCCTACAGCCAAGTCGGTGTTCGTGTGAATGAGGATATGCGCCCACTCGACTCGCGAGGACGTGTAATGTTCGAGAATCTGTTCGCGGCTGGGGGAATTCTATCGGGATCAGACCGCACACATGAGGGCTCACGACAGGGCATTGACCTTGCGACCGCATACCGGGCGGTCGAGGCTGCGACAGAGATGCCTTTGGCGGCAGCAGAAACCAAACGTAGTCGAGGATGATAATTCGACAGTGATTTACGATTTTATTTTTCTACGGCACGGTCTTTCCACAGCTAACGAGAATGGCATTCTCCAAGGTCAGCACGACTATCCGCTCTCAGAAGAGGGATATCTCCAGGCGAAATATCTTAGCGAGTATTGGCAAGAAGAGCGGACCACGTTTAATTGCATCATTTCAAGTCCGCTGGGGCGAGCACGCGAGACCGCAGCCGTGATCGCTGAGCTTCTGGGAACGGATATCGTGTTTGATGCGCGTTGGTTAGAACGCCAGCTTGGTGAAGCTCAGGGGAAAACCTACACATCTCTACAACAGACGAGCAGCGATTGGATCCCCACGCCATATGAGCCTCCCTTTCCAGGTGCAGAATCAGAATGGGACCTCTATCTCCGCGCGGCTGAAGCTGTTCAGAGCTTGTTTCTCAACGACCCGGGTCAGCTTCTGATCGTCTCACACGGAGCCTTGCTCAGCGCTGCGCTGCGTACAATCCTAGGACAGCCTCCCGCTGCAGGTCGTGTGCGGCCGGTTCGCTTCTCCTTTCATAACACCGGTCACAGCCATCTCCGTTTTAACCGGACCACAGCCCGATGGACACTTCACTACCACAACAGGACCAGTCATCTTGAACAACAGGCAGGCCAGACATGAATACGGTTGAGCACTGCGAAGCTTCAATCCTCTTCAATGGAACCGTCTATCACCCAGACCGCAAGGGAGAGCCACATTCAGCAATCGCTATCCAATCTGGTCGGATCACCGCCACCGGTCAGGACGATGAAATCCTATCGCTCAGGAATGGACAAACCAGGATTTACGATCTCTCGGGCCGATTTGTTCTCCCGGGCATTACAGATTCTCACATCCACATTGAAAAATATTCACTTCAGCTTGATCAGGTGGATTGCGATACTACAACGCTTGAAGAGTGTCTAGAGAGGATCCAGGTAAAAGCTGCGACCACGCCTGCAGGAGCTTGGATACGGGGACACGGATGGAATCATAATAAATGGGGTGGATATGGAAATGCACAGCAGCTAGAAAAAGTTTCACCGGAAAATCCTGTCTACCTTTCGGCGAAATCTCTCCACGCGGGTTGGGTGAACACTTCTGCGCTAGCTAAATGCGGCATCGACACCGAGACCCCTGACCCTCCTCGCGGCAGGCTGCAGCGTGATGGGCAGGGGACACCCACAGGAATCTTCTTCGAGGATGCTGTCCGACTGATCACTGACTGCATCCCCCGTCCATCAAAAAGCGATCTGGCTGAGGCTATCCTGAAAGGGCAAGCGCAGCTTCTTCGCTTCGGTATTACCTCTGTCCATGATTTTGATGGGGCGCGCTGCTTGAACGCTCTTCAGCACCTACGACGCGAAGGCCGGCTTGTTCTGAGGGTACTTAAGCATATCCGGGAGGATAACTTCGATGCCATCCTCGAATCTGGGATTGCCACGGATTTGGGTGACACTCAGATCCGGATCGGGAACCTCAAACTGTTTGCCGATGGCGCACTTGGGCCTCAAACTGCAGCAATGTTACGTCCGTACGATGGGAACAACGGAAACCAGGGTATGTTGACCGAGGACTGTGAATCGATCCTGCTCAAGGGCCGCCGTGCGGCCGAAGCCGGAATCGGTCTCGCAGTCCATGCCATCGGGGATCGTGCAAACCGTGAAGTCCTGGATGCGCTGCAGATAGTGATTGAGGAACGAACAACAGCAGGCCTCCGTCCTCTGCCGTACCGCATCGAGCACCTTCAGCTATTGGACCCAGTGGATCTCCCCCGGCCGGGTGCGCTAGGCATCATGGCATCCATGCAGCCGATTCACGCCACATCTGACATGGATATGGCAGATATGTACTGGGGATCACGTGTCAAAACGAGTTATGCCTGGAAATCACAGCTTGATGCTGGAGCACTCTTGATTTTTGGCTCGGATGCCCCCGTTGAATCACCTAACCCATTTCTTGGGCTGCATGCGGCTGTCACCCGACAGCGTACCGATGGCACACCCGGCATCGTAGGATGGGTTCCAGGTGAAAAACTTTCCCTGGACGAAGCACTATATGCATATACCCGCGCTCCGCAAAAAGCCGCTGGCTGGGATAGCGTGCTGGGCTCGTTGACGCCAGGTTACCTTGCGGATCTTTTCGTTTTACCGGAGGACCCTCACGTTATGCAATCGTCAGAATTGGCAGAGATACTGCCGGAAGGTGTGATGTCGGGTGGAAAGTGGGTTGTTGGACCCGGCTGGGACTAGTGGATGATTCGTTTAATGAGCAGCTGCGCCTGCACTTACCCAAGCAAAGCGTAACACTCTCCTACCCTTCTCGACTTTGAGCCATTATCAGGCGAGCCGTCTTACATCCCCCTCGCGCACTGTGACCTTGATTTGATCAAGGTGTTCCATGAGTGCGAGCGCATACTTGCGAGAGGTTGAGAACATATCTCGGACATCAGCAACGCTCAACGTTCCCCCGCCCGAAAGCTTCGCCGTCACCTGCTCCACCATATCTCGGTATGTTTCCGCTCGGAAGACCACATCTTCACCCACGCGGGCGAGGATGCCCTCTGTAGTCAGGTAGCCCAAGAGCTCCTCCCCGATCGTTTCCTTTAATTCTTTCACCGAGGGTGTGGAATATGGATTGCGATCTAACTTGTGCATAAGCAGAGATACCTGTTCAGATTGCCCTGCCGTTAGCTGTGGAGTGAAATCGAACAACGCGACCTGATCACCCAACAATCGAATCATATGCTCTTCTTCGGCAAGATTGATTATCGCGTTTTTTATTTTTCCTTCAGCTGCGAGTCTGCTCCTCAACTCCTGCAAAGGAATACCCCTCCGGAGAGGAAGACGTTTATGATAGTCACGCGTGATCTCGATCAGGCTCGCAAGGATCTTCTGCCATGACTGCCGATCTATTAAGAAGGTGTCGTCATCTGCACCCTGGTCGCGTATCACAAACTGGAGAGCACGTTGGTCTACGATCAGTTCCTTTACACCCTCACGAAACGCCTCATCCTGTAGATTGACGACCTCCGATAAAACCTTGAAATTTAAGGGGCCAGAGTTCTTCAACACAGCTTCAACCACGTCGCCCGCTGTGCCGCTAGCGAGTTGCTTAAGTCGCTCAACTACCGATTTATCCATACGCCGATGCCTACGGGCTGGGTGCGGATCTATCACCATACCGCCACCGAGTGTCGCACCTGGCGATGGACGCCGCAGGATAATATGGTCTCCCCGGGCGGCAACAATCGGTTCTAAAAGCTCGATCTGCATCCATCCTGATTGACCCGGTTCAATCCGATCAAGGCCAAGCAAGCGGATACGCGCTTGCCTCTGCGTGGTGGCATGAAACAGCTTCACCTGCTGATCGTGCTTGATCTCTTGAACCGCATCCCCCAACAGCCTGAACTTTATATCTAATCTTCTTGTAGCCTGGTAATGGCTGGGTTTTACGACGACCTGGCCGCGCTGTACATCATCCACATCGAGCCCGGATATATTGATTGCCACTCGGCTGCCTGGGATTGCGATCTTGATCTCCTCGCTGTGTGTTTGGAGCCCCCTTATCCGTCCATGTTTCCCGCTCGGAAGGAGGACTATGTCATCACCGATGGAAAAAGACCCGTCCACGAGGGTGCCAGTAACAATGGTTCCAAAGCCCGCTATGGAGAAGCTTCGATCAACAGGCAAGCGCGGCCTGCCCGCATCTACCTTTACCGGCGATTCTGCCAGGACCGTTTCGAGCGCTGCTCGCAGCTCATCAAGCCCGATGCCAGTAAGCGCGGAGACCTGCACAAACGTGGCCTTGCTTAGTTTCGTCGGTTCCAATAGATCGTAGATGTCTTTTTTAACGAAATCTAGCCATTCTTCATCGCGTACAAGGTCAACTTTGGTCATAGCTACAATGCCACGCTCAACCTCAAGCAGATCGAGTATTGCCAGATGTTCACGCGTTTGGGGCATAATGCCCTCATCTGCAGCGACAACCAGGATCACGGCGTCGATCGCGCCAACACCCGCCAACATATTATCGATAAAATCTCGATGCCCCGGCACATCGATGATCCCGACCCGTTCGCCGCCGGGTAGATCTAACCAGGCGAAGCCGAGATCGATCGTCATCTCCCGTTCTTTTTCCTCTTTTAGGCGGTCAGGGTGTGTTCCAGTCAAGGCTTCAACCAAAGCCGACTTACCGTGGTCGACATGACCTGCAGTCGCGATTACCTTCATGGCGTATGAGCTCTTCCCTCAATACCAATGTTGGCTATAACGGTCATCGTTTCGATCTCTCAATCTCTGAAGCCCATTCGCGGATCATTACGACCAACTCGCGAACACGACTCTCATCATGCTCACGTACTGCGGAAAGATCCTGTGCGGCAGAAGCGATGGTCTTTTCTAGCGAAGCCATGGTTTCATGAAGCTTTATGTGAGACCGATCATGATCACGCCAATGTTCATCGTTGGTCAATTTGAATGTGTTCCACCGCTTGTGATCTTCCGCCTGAACGCTATTCCAGTCTTGTTTAAGCCGATCCTCAGCCAAACGCTGCATTTCACTGACTTCGGTTATTCTGCGTTCGATGCGCTCCATGAGCCCTTCGAGTGTATCTTGTATCTTGAGTGCTGCTCGGAATGTTTCATCATAGGAAATAACTTTCTCTTTGATGGTTGCCGCGTCACGTTCAAATTCCTCAAAACGTTCTTCCCAGCTTGCCCACGCTTTATCAAACTCGACCAGCTTAAGATCTTGCCTCTCAAAGAAGACGGCCTGTGCCTGGCTCCGCTCGTCCTCGGCAGCGGCTGCCTCGGATGTCCGCACGTCCACACGTCGTACATCATCAGCCAGACCTTCTAGCTCAGTGCGAGTGCCGACCGCCCGTCGCTTGACCTCGGCCAATTCATTTTCGAGATCTCCGAGCTGCTTGTGCTCCTTCTGTTGTGACTCCTGGATGCTCTTGAATTGAATTTGCGTTTCTTGGAATTCTGATTCCACCTTGTCATACTTTTTCGTTAACCCGTCCAGATCGCTGTTCAATCTGATTTGTTCCTCGCGCCTTGTCTCAAGAGCTTCTTCAAGCTCGCGTATTCTGGATAACTCCATCTTTAATGTTTCAACTTGTTTCGAAATCCCCTTCTGTTCCGTCTTGCGCAACGTCTCCAAGTGCTTTTCTTTCTCGGAACGTCGAGATTCCGCAATTTCCATCTGCTTCGCAACTTCCTTGCGATGCTTCGCAAGGGTGTCGTCCACTTGATGTAGACGTGCGGCCTGCACTGCTAGCTTGGAGTTTTCTTCCGATACTGTTTGTAGCTGCTTTGAAAGCGCCGCCTGGGCTGATTCGAGTGACTCGACTGTTTTAGTTAGCTGGCGTATCGTCTCCGCATCCTTTAAGCGTTGCTCATCCAACCATGCCAGCCGTTTTTCTAGTTGATCAGGATCCATGATAGCCTTCTTATCTCCTCCGATTTGTTGAACCAGGGGTCAAGGTAGCAACTATGGGAATAAGCGCGTCAACCCCGCAGCTGTCTCGACGACCCAAGGGAATACCGTCTGTGGAAAGACACCCAGCAGGACCGTAATTGCGATACCTCCGTATAGGAAAACTGCCACGAGCAACGGGGTATCACGCCGCTCCATGTCCTCAGAAGGACTAAAAAGAAACGCTGCCCAACGTAAAGTCACACCGGTTAAGATGGCCATCGCCAGAAGTACAACCCAACTGATGAGCGGATTCACACTTTTTATCGACGCCAGAAGAGACCAACGTGCCGGGAAACCCGCCGTCAGTGGAAATCCGGTCATCGATAATAAACCAACGAGAAAGGTACTACTCGCAACCGGCCGTCTGAAACCCATACCACGCCAGGAATGCTCACCTTCCATCCGGATTAGGTAGCCCAATCCCAAACTAAGCGCTCCCAGGCTGATAACCCTCGCACCCGATATGCCAAGCGCAAGCTCCAACCCTAATTGTGATCCAGTTCCAATCGCTATCAACATCACGCCCAAATCGACAAGCAAGCAGTAGGCAGTCAATGTTCTCGGATCACGCTGGCCAGCTGCCCATAATGTCGCCAAGAGGACTGTTACGGCACCTGCCCACTCAATACCAGAAAAGAGACCTTCACTCTCCCTGAGCCAAGGGTATGTGTCAAGAAACCTGAAGAGGAAAAACAAGCCTGCGGCTTGAAGGATGATTGCAACGAAGGACACAACGTACACATTTGATTCCTGAATCACGCGTGGAAGCCAGAGGTGAAATGGCGGTACTGCCAGTAGAATGGCGAATCCAAAAGCAAGCAGTGCGGTCACCTGCACTGCTAATGTCTGAGATGCTGATGTGACCCCGCCGATCTCCAACTGCCAGCCGGTGATCAGCACCGTGATCATCGCCAGCGAATAGAGGATCAAGAGCCGCATCGAGCCAGTTGTCGAGGATGTACCCGGAACCACGAGCAGAAGGACAGCTCCCATCGCGGCCAACCCAATGAATATCGCTGCAAAGAGAAACGGTTTGACCATGAGCGAAGCAGCGACGGCAGCCAGCATAAGAGGCGCGATCGCAGTGAAGTACCTCGGAACTCCGACGATCCAGGCTGGGGCAATCATAAATGCTGCTGCCAGGTACAAGTAGCTGATCATGGGGCGAATTTCACCACCGATGCCGAAGGACCGGCCGAGCACAACCCACTGACTCGGCAGCTTTAATGAAAGCCCGAGAAAACCATAGGGCTCATCAAAACCCACAAGTAGAACCAACCCCGCCAGAACGCCGACTCCCAGAGAGACCCACACAGAGGACCATCTCACCTGAGCTCGCAAGGAAAAGGCGACGACAGCGATGATTAAACTGAAAAGAAACAATACAAAGGGAGCGTTCATTCCCGCCCACCCTTCACCAAGGTAAAGGGATCCGACTGCAGCATGGCGTAGGAAACTGTAAGGGCTATCCCGAGATGGACAACTGCGAGCAAGGCAACAACCGCCAGTGAGGGCTCAACGGCGGTATAAAGAAGCGAGAAACCGGTCATCAAACCCAGTAATCCCATGCCGATTCTGAATTCATTCGTTGTCAACCCGAGTTGTAGAAAATCCGTCAGGATGAGTATCAATCCACCCAGGGTGTAGACCTTGTTGAGATCCGATAGTTGGACAATTTCAGCTCGCAGTGTTCCTACAGCCGCCAATATTCCAATCGCTCCTGCTGAGAATCTGAAGACAAACGTTCCAGGAAGGGTAACTCGTCTCACATCCCGCTTCCCGGTGAACACGTTTGCGCTTAATCCGAGGATTACGACAGCCAAAGCTCCCGCCAGGAGCAATGCCGTTGCATCAACTATCGGAATTGTGGTAAGCATGAGCCAGAAGCTCAGAATATATTCTCCGGCAAGCAATCCGATCAGTACCCGCCGATCCTCGAAAAGAAACATACACAATCCTGATAACGCCAGGAGCAAAGTGGGAATTTCAGGCCAGTCGAGCAACCACATCATCTAACCAGCTCCCAGAGCAAGAATGATGAAAAGTATGACAACTGTCATCCATAATAGAGCTCCCTCGCCTTCAAAAACGGCGCCGGTAATGCGGGCGATCCTGGCGAGAATCCTAAGAGGGCTCCACATTGCCCGATAGACGTGCTGGGGATCTATCCTCCCGGCCGCTCCCTGCCAACGCTGAACCAACTCAGCCGGTAAGCGTCGTATGACGAACAAGAGCAACACACCCAGAGAGGCCGAGATCCCAAAAACCAGTAACCCTTCAAGACCTGGTTCTGCCTGGAGCCATATTCCGAGACCAATACTCACCAGCACCGGCAGCGCAATGCCCATTCCAAACATCACACGCACAAGGGTTTCGGAAGAGGGCCATTGGATTTCCTGCTCCAAGACAGCATGCAGGGAACCAAGCCCTAGCAGGGTCATGCCAATTACCCCCACGATAAGCGTTAGGATCGACCCATCCGTGGGGAGAACCATGCCGAATGAGGCTCCCAGTACGCCACCGATCGACCAGGGCATGCCGACCAGGATGAGGGCGCCAAGCAGTGGCCACACCCGGTGTGCGGGAGAATGTATTTCGCTAAGTGACAGTGTCGCCCCGATAAGCAGCATGGCTACTCCGGCAGCCCGAGGTCCTTCAACCCCCCACTGGGCAACACCAACCAGGACCGCCAGAGATGCGAGCGTTAATACGAAATAAGGTCGCGATTCAATGACATCATCCTCGAGCACCCAGCGAATTCCACCGATCATGACCCCGACAATCCCCGCTATCATCAACCAGTTGCGTGTCTCTATCGGTAGCCCAAGACCAAAAAGTCGTGTGAGCAGAATCATCGAAACAGCCGGCGGAAACAGCCTTAAAAGCGTGCCCATCCCCCTACGGAGAGGTTCAAAAGTGGGAATCCCAAAGTGAAGAGGCAGGACTCCCAGCCGGAAGAGAGCAGCCAGGATAACAAGCAATACCCCCGTAGTCGATTGGAAGGCTGTCGTAATTGAGGTGTCTCCCCCTGCTTGATAGTTCATAGAAGCCCCAGCCAGCAACAGGAGAACTCCGGCCATATCGATCCCGGTGCGAATCAAAGCTCTCTGTACGTCTTCCGGACTTTCCGCATATCGTATGAAAAAGATCAATGTCAGAAAGTCCATCAAGGCCCATGAAACCGTAAGTGTGACCAAGTTCGCCGCAAGCATCGCGATCATTGCCAGAGCGGTATAGATAAACCAGAAAGCGCGCACGTCTGCCGGGGCAATTATCTGTCTGGTTGCTGCAGCAAGGATCATGGCAAGCAGGACAGTCGAGCATGCATACATGTATGCCCAACTGGTCTGATCCAGGCTGAATTGAAGCGGTGATTGAAACAGGCGTTCCGGCTGCCAAACGGAAAAGCTCACACTGGCCGGCAAGGATGCACTTAACGCCATTGTGACGATCCAGATGAGAATGCCAAAACCTGCGCTGACCGCCCATTGTGTCCGGGCAGCGCGACTACGCAAAATCCAGGTTGTGAAAGCAGCAAGAACGAGGACAATCAGAGGAAGGAAAGGCAAGACAATCTCCGCACTGCTTAGCGAGCTTGGCGCATAGCATACCATGGTTGAATAGAAGTGCTATACTTCGGCCGATCATAGTGGAAAAAACTTGGAAGCAACCGTTAATTCATTATTCCTGAAAATCGGATCCGGCGTACCAATGGAGCCTGTTGAAGAGGTACTGGCCATCGCTCAATGTGGCATTGAGGGTGATCGATCGTTTGGTCGTTCTACTCGCCAGGTCCTGCTCGTCGATCATGCTGTACTGACTGATTTCGGCCTGGGACCAGGTGACCTGAGGGAAAACAATACTTTTGACGGTATCGAACTTAACACCCTCAAACCCGGTATGAATATCCAGATCGGGGAGACCCTCCTTCGAGTTTATGGTGAATGTACACCTTGTTCGAAACTGGACGACCTACAGCCGGGACTACAGGAAGCGATACGTGGAAGATGTGGCATCCTTGCATCAGTAGTCCAGGGTGGATCGATCTCAATCGGGGATGCCGTGACAACCAGTGAGGTTTAACCAGGTAAGGCCACTTTAACTTCGCGTGCCACCTCATACGGGCAAACCAACGCAGCTTTTGAGGCTTTGTGCTCCATACCCCTGCTCCCCGAGCTAATTCCCCCTATGCTATACTCACCCACTGCCCAAGCTGACATCCTGGGCTACGGTTAGCATGTGTGATCTACATCACGTAAAAGGACGTATTTAATGTCAACAATACAATCAGTGCGAGGCACTCGCGACTTCTACCCGGAGGACATGGCTTTTCGTCAATGGCTTTATCGCAGTATCCGCACTGTCTCTGAAAGCTACGGCTACCAGGAATACGACGGCCCTTTCCTCGAGCGACTTGACCTATACGCTGCCAAATCGGGAGAAGAGCTCGTCAACGAGCAATCCTATGTTTTCCCTGATCGAAGCGGAACGATGATTGCGCTTCGGCCCGAGCTCACCCTTTCACTAGCCCGCATGGTCGCTCAACGCGGGAAGGCGCTTATCCCCCCGCTCCGCTGGTGGTCATTCGGACCATTCTGGAGGTACGAGCGTACACAGAAAGGGCGATCCCGTGAATTCTTTCAGTGGAATATCGACCTGATCGGGGTTGCGTCTGCCCAGGCCGATGCCGAGATCGTAGCCGTCGGCGCGAACTTATTCCGTAATATTAACCTTTCTTCCGAAGTGATCCGCATAAAAGTCAACAACCGTAAGCTAGCCGAGTCCCAGCTTGAGCGCAGCGGGCTGCCGCAAGCGCTGCGTAATCTCGCCTTTAAACTCATCGATCGTCGCGACAAGATGGATGAAACTGCTTGGCAGGGATACGCTCTGGAATCCGGCTTGGATAAGGCTCAGTACGAAGCACTTTCTACCTACCTTACGAATCTCGATGCCTGGAAGGAATCAACTGAGCTTGCTGCGTTTTTTGAGGCCTGTGGCGCCCTCGGTATCGACGACTACGTCGAGTTTGATCCCACGGTCATCCGGGGGCTTGATTATTACACTGGCACAGTTTATGAGGCACGCGATGTGAAGGGGAACCACCGTTCAATCCTCGGTGGCGGCCGTTATGATAACCTCGTCGCAGACGTGGGCGGTGAGAAAATCCCGGGAACAGGTTTTGCGATGGGCGATGTAGTCATCGGGCTTGTCCTTGAGGAGAGCGGAGTTGCACCTGAAATTCGTTCCAATCCATCCGACGTCTTCATCACCACCTTCGACGAAACGACCTATCTCGATTCGATGCGCTTGGCAGCCACGCTGCGAGCTGCAAACCTTGACGTCGAGTGGTATCCGGAGCCCGTTCGCCTGGCGCGTCAGCTCAAATACGCCGATCGCAACTCGATACCCATTGCCGTAATTCTCGGCCCGGACGAGATCGCAGCTGGGGAAGCGACGCTGAAGGACTTGCGTCGAGGCAGCCAGGTCGTGGTCAAGCAAAACGATCTGGCCTGGGAGATACGAAAACTGCTTTCTTCCGACTCAGAGTAGCTGTAAGGCTTGGCCTGTCTTGAGCCTTCATGTTAGAATACCGGCAGCTCGATGGTGCCTGTAGCTCAACGGCAGAGCGCCTCACTGTGGCTGAGGAGGTTGCGGGTTCGAAACCCGTCAGGCACCCAGGACGCCCGCAAGGGCGTTTTTCCTTGTTATTGCACGATACCTATAGGTTGGATAAAACCAGCCACCAGATCGTCGCGAATTTCCTGCACCAGCAGGAGCTTCCCGGGAGTTAGCAACTCGGGGTTCGTATCTTCAATCAGGATCGGAATGTCGATCGACTGAACCGGCGATCCACTCAAGATCAGGGTCCAGTTTTTGGCTAAGGCTTGCTCAGGCGCCGGCCTGAGCGTCGCGATCCAATCCGCACGCAGATTATCCGAAGGTGATTGCAAGCCAAGGTACTGGAAATTGCCTGAAGATAGCGTGCCAAGGATTTCAGCTACCCCCTCGTCCAGAAAGAGAACTTTGAGGGCCCGAGTCTCCGCCTCGGCCAAACCAAGTTCGAGCGAATCAGCTTCAATCGAAGAAATCGGTATCGCAACCGGGTAATCATAATAGGGCGGATACGCAGGCCGGCAAAGACCACAAAAGAACTGCCCCCCCTGGACAAAAGCCTCGAGCAAGTTCGCTTCTCCCTCGGCTGGCGGGGATCCGATCGCACCGGCGCGCCAGTCAGGTGTAATCAAGGCCGCTACGTAGCCTGCCAGGAAGGCAGCCTGCTCGCGTGCAGCCTCAAGATCCCCGATCATCCACGTCTGGCTACCCTGGACGGCTGAAACCGCATCGATGACAACAAGCGATATCCCGGACACCGCTTGGATGCTCGTGAGCAAAGACTCCTCTGGACAAAATAGGACCGCCACCTGGTACTCCGCAAGCTCAGCCGTTCCGGGTTGGTTTTCGCTCACGACCAGATCCATGCCTGAATCCCGTGTAAGATCTTGCAAGGTGGCCAGCACTTTTTGACCAAGCTCGGGATACAAATCGCCGGCCTGGTAGTAGAGAACCTTGGGGGGCGCCTTGGTCGGGGAAGTTTTTGGCGCTATAGTCGCAACACTCGCCGTCTCGCTGCTTTGAGGCGTTTCTGTTGGTAGATCCTGCCCTCCCGCGCACGCGGTCAAAACCAGGGCAACCCCCAGTCTAAGAAGGAAGGGCAGCAGGTACATCAAGCGGAAGTGTCCTGGGCAGGACCAGCGATTGAAGGAATTCATGATCGGCTAATTCTACTCTGTCTGGCGATCCTCGATATTCTCGCATCATCCTTTACTATAACAACATGATTCATACATGACGCCTAAAAAACACACGAATCCTGTCGAGCGTGATACTATCCCTGCTTATGAAACGCTCTACTCCTTTCTCCCGCCGTGACGCACTCAAGGCCGGCACCCTTCTTGCCGGTGCAGCAGCCTCGCAGGGATATTCCTTCGGGCATGGCCAGACCGAATTTCCAAAGTCTGAGCGGCTCGGCCGCGTTGCGCTGGCCAGTGTGGATACCTACGCTCGACCCGATGCCACCTCTACGCCCTCCGGCCGGTTGTACGGAGACATGGTGGTCGCCTGGTATCGCGAGCTGGTTGGATATAACCCATACCGCTTCAGTCAGCGCTGGGTTGAGACTTCAGAAGGCTATATCTGGGCTGGCGGCCTGCAGCCAGTCCTGGACCGGCCAAACGTTCCTCTCTCTGACCTACCGGAGACCAGTCTGGGCCGTGGCCGTTGGGTCGAGGTCACTGTACCCTGGGTAGATATTTACCTCGCCAACCCACCTGCTCGATCTCCATCCCTGAAAGAGAATCCAACGCCACGTTTGTACTACAGCCAGATCCTATGGGTGGACGAAATCGCTGTATCCGAAACAACCGGTGTTGCTCTGTACAGGTTAACCGAAAAGTATGGTTATGGGGATATATTCCTGGCTTCTGCCCGGGCTTTCCGGCCGCTAGAAGCTGAGGATCTTGCACCAATCCATCCTGAAGTTGAGGAAAAGCGGGTTGTCGTCGATGTCACCCGTCAATCGATGTCCTGTTATGAGGGGACAACTGAGGTGCACTACTGCCGTGTTTCGACAGGAGCCAAGTTCGATTCATCCGGAAATGCCGTCGATGAGTGGGCCACACCAATCGGTCCACACCCGATCTGGAGAAAGGTTGTATCTCTCCATATGAGCGGAGGCACCACCGGCGGTGGATACGATCTTCCTGGGATTGGTTGGTCGACCCTTTTCTCCGGGAACGGCGTCGCCATACACTCAACTTTCTGGCACAACAACTTCGGCGTACCGATGTCACACGGATGCGTCAATGCCCGGCCTGTTGATGCCCAATGGATATTTCGCTGGACAACACCCCATGTAGATTATGATCCTGGAGATGTCACGGTCTCGATGCCCGGAGGTACGCGCGTCGAGGTTATCGAAACCTGATTCTCTAACCCTGAACGAATAAAGGCTACAATACCTTCATGAACGACCGCTCAGCGACGGCCATCGCCTCCCCAAATATTGCATTGATTAAGTATTGGGGAAATCGAGATGCGAACCTAAGGATCCCGGCGAATGACTCGCTCTCCCTCACGCTCTCGGGATTAGAGACAAAAACTACGGTCCGCTTCCTTCCCGATCTTGAGCGCGATAGCATCACGATCAATGGCCAGCCAGCTTCGGAGCAAACCCAGGCACGCATGGAAGGTTTCCTATCGCATTTCCGTGTGAGCTCTCTTCATGCGCAGATTGAGAGTGAAAGCAACTTCCCAATTGGTGCAGGTGCCGCATCCTCTGCATCCGGTTTTTCCGCGCTCGCCCTCGCCGCCAGTACGGCAGCTGGATTACAGCTAACACCACGTGAACTCTCCGTACTGGCCCGAATGGGCTCGGGATCGGCGGCAAGATCCGTGTTTGGTGGAGCGGTCCGTCTGTATGCCGGCGCCAATTCAGAATCTAGCTTTGCGGAGCAGGTATTCCCTTCCGATTACTGGCCGTTGGTCGATCTGATCGCCATCGTGAACCCGGACCACAAGTCTGTCGGATCCACGCGCGGCCATGCTCTAGCAGAGACGAGTCCCCTACAGTCGGCCCGGATCGCCAATACGCCTTCCCGGCTGCAGCGCGTGCTCAAAGCGCTGGAATTTCATGATTTCGAAGCCCTGGCTGAAGTGTGTGAACTTGACTCAAACCTGATGCATGCCGTGATGCAGACATCCACCCCACCCTTGCTCTACTGGGCTCCTGCCACTGTGACAATCATGCAGGCTGTACGCCGGTTTCGGGCGAAGGGGGAACCTGTTTTCTATACAATCGATGCGGGACCCAATGTGCACTGCCTGACCCTGCCTGAGGCGGGATCCAGGATTCGCTCACTGATCGAGCAGCTTCCAGGAACGATTGACGTGCTCGAGGCCGGTATCGGTGAGGGCGCCCACCTCGTACCCTGAGTTGATCGATACCCCGGTGATATAATCCCACGCAGTGTCGCACTGCCTAGCTTTAGAGGTACAAGGTGTCTGATATTCTTTTGTTTCTTGGGGTTCT
>DAOUEJ010000213.1:0-10307 GCA_034430615.1 Anaerolineales bacterium
TCGAAACCACCGGCGCCGAAATCGTGATCAAGGATCATCTGCCCACCGTACTGGCCGACGAAAGCCAGTTGACACAGCTCTTTCAGAACCTGATCGGGAATGCCATTAAGTTCCACGGTGAGGCCCAACCGCGCGTCCAGATTGAAGCTGTGCCCGAAGATGGAAGATGGAAATTCTCGGTCAGCGATAATGGAGTTGGCATTAAAGAGGAATACTTTGAAAGGGTCTTTCAGGTTTTCCAGCGGCTGCACGGGCGTGAGGCCTATGAGGGAACTGGAATCGGGTTGGCCATTGCCAAAAAAATCGTTGAACGTCACGGTGGCCGGATCTGGATCGTTTCTGAGCCCGGCAAGGGCGCGACCTTTAACTTCACGTTACCCACGACCAAGGAGAGCGTATGAATGACCTCAAGGCAGTGGATTCGATCGAAATATTGCTGTGCGAAGACAGCGATGATGATGTCCAGCTGACATTGTTGGCGATGGAGGACATCAAAATCCGCAACAACATATCTGTGGTCATTGATGGCATAGAGGCGATGGAATTTTTACATAAAACGGGCAAGTACGCGGACGCCCCGACGCCAGACCTGATCCTGCTGGATCTCAATATGCCTCGCAAAGATGGTCGTGAAGTACTGGAAGAAATTAAAAATGACGAAAAGCTCATGCACATCCCGGTTGTCATTCTTACGACGTCTGAAGCGGAGGAAGACATCCTTCGGGCATACAACCTGCACGCCAACTGCTATATCTCTAAGCCGGTGGATCTTAACCAATTTACTAAAATTGTTCGCGCGATCGATCTATTCTGGTTTTCGATCGTGAAGCTGCCCTGATGCGGGAAATCCTATGGACTATAACCTGACAGGGCGTCGGCACGGATTGTGGGTATTGCCTCACTCTTGATCCAATAGCGGTTCCGGTAAGGATATCGAATGAATACGAAAAGGATTCAGGTTCTGCAAATCGAGGACAATCCTGATGATGCGTTCCTGATCAAGACCATGATCCAAGATCAGGGGCAAGAGCGTGAACAAGAGCATCAAATAGCGCTCTCCACCGAAGCAAACCTTACCGATGGCCTGGCGTACCTGGGACGGGAGGCGGTCGATGTGGTGCTGCTCGATCTCGGATTGCCTGAGAGCTCCGGGATTGCCACGCTTGAGCTATTCCGGCAAAAGGCGCCCTCTGTCACCGTCATCATCCTGACCGGCTTCGATGATGATAGTTTTGCGTTGAATGCCGTTCAAACAGGTGCGGATGATTATCTCGTCAAAGGCAATATTTCACCTGAAACTCTTATTCGGGCTATCCACTACGCATATGGACGCAAGGCCTCCGCAAAAGCGCTCACCGAAAGCAATGTGCGCTTCAGCGCCGTGATCCAGTCTGCTTCCGATGCCGTCCTCATCATCGACGGCCAAGGCAATATTGTCTCCAGCAATCGGAGCGCCAAAAAGATGTTCGGCTACTCCGAAGCCGAAATGGACGGCCATCCGTTTCAAATGATCATCCCGGAGGGCTACTGGAAAGAGCATGCCGAAGGACTTCAGCGCCTCCTGCACGGAGGGACGCCGCACAAGATGGGTCGGACGGTGGAAATGCAGGCCCTTCGTCGAGACCAGACCGAGTTTCCCGTCGAGCTTTCGTTAACCTCCTGGCAGGTTGAGAGCGACCAATATTATTCCGCATTTATTCGCGACATCTCGGAACGGAAAGAAAGCGAAAAAGCCCTCGTGGAGAGCCAACGTCAGCTTTCCACGCTGATGGACAACTTGCCGGGTATGGCCTACCGCCGTAAAAACGATCCGAACTGGAGCACGGGGTTCGTAAGTGATGGCTGCCTTGGGCTGACTGGCTATCCTCCAGGATCCTTGATCCATAATTCGAAGATTTCGTATTTGGAGCTCATCCACCCTGAAGACATCGAGATGGTGACGGAGTCTATTCAGGGACAGCTCCAAATCAATCAGCCCTTCAAGATAACGTATCGGCTCATTACCCCCACAGAAGGTGAAAAGTGGGTCTGGGAGCAAGGCCGGGGTATTCCATCGAAAGATGGGCAGGTGATGTTCATCGAGGGTTTTATCACCGACATTTCAGACCGCGTTCAGGCGGAGAATGCGGTGCGCCAGAGCCGGGAGCACTACCACGGCCTGTTTGAAGGTGTGCCAATTGGCCTGTACCGGACATCCGTAGATGGCACGATCCTCGATATCAACCGAGCCTTGATCGAGATGGTCGGTTTCCCGGATCGTGAAAGCGCCGTGTCGTATATCGCGACCAACGTGTATGTCGATCCTGCTGACCGGGCGATTTGGCAGGAGCGGATGGATCGCGATGGCGTGGTGAAGAATTTCGAGACTCGCTGGTGGAAGCAGGATGGCGAAATCATCTGGGTGGAAGAAAGCGCGCATATCGTTAAAGATGTCAGCGGTCAAACTCTTTATTATGAAGGCTCGGCAGTCGATGTCACCGAACGTAAACAAGCCGAGCTGGCCCAGCAAGCAAGCGAAACGAAATACCGGGTGCTGTTTGAAAATATGATGGATGGTTTTTCCCTGTACGAGATCATCTTCGATGATGAAGGCAGGCCGGTGGATTACCTGTATCTTGACGGAAACCAGGCATTTGAAGACCTGACTGGTTTGAAGGTTGCAGATACCATTGGCCGGCGCTTTTCTGAAGTTCTCTCGAGTATTGAGCAGGATCCTAGAGATTGGCTTGGGAAGTACCACAAAGTGGCTCTTACCGGAGAAAAGATTCGTTTCGAACAATTCGTCGAATCCTTGGATAAATGGTACTCAATTAACGCCTTCAGCCCGAGAAAAGGACAGTTAGCGACAATCTTCCAGGACATCACTGCCAACAAGAATTTTGAGGCTCTACTTCAGGGGAATCTGGCCAGGATGCGCAGCCTGCATGAGATCGATAAGGCGCTGACTTCGACCCTCGACCTGCCCGGTGTGCTGAGCCTCATCCTGACCGAACTCACAAAAATCGTGCGGTGTGATTCGGTCTCCTTACAGATGGTTCGAGACAATCATTCGGAAATCGTTGCCTGTCATGGATTCGAGAATCCGGATGAAGTGATCGGCCTCGTTTTTCCGATTGACAGAAAGTATCCCAATTACGCAGTCATTCGTGAGGGAAAGACGTTAGCATATGACGATATTGCCCAGACTTATTCCCATTTCCAGTTGGAAGGGGATAAATTCACCTCTGGGAGCATCCATTCCTGGCTCGGAGTGCCGTTGATCGTCGATCAAGAAGTCATCGGCATGCTGGCCATCGATCGTTATGAGATAAGGCCATTCGGGAGCGAAATCATTGAAATTACCACGCGTTTTGCGGCGCAGGCTGCCCTGGCGCTGCATAATGCACAGCTCTACAAAATTCTCTTAGAATCAGAAGCCGGCTACCGGAATATCTTTGAAGGGATCCAGGATGCGATCCTGGTTGAGGGTCTTGAAGGTGATATTCTCGACGTCAACACACGCGCCACTGAGTTGTATGGATATTCCCGGGATGATTTCCTGAAGAAGAAAGTACAGGACCTCTTTGTTGACGAATCGCCGGTCTTCCTCCTGAAGGATATACTCAGTACCGAGCGAGCTCCCGGGACCTTTGAGACTGTCAACCTGCGCTCAGATGGCACACAGATGCCGGTCGAACTCACCCTGCGTCAGGGGGAAATAGGCGGCGAATATGTCCAACTTGCCGTCGTCAGGGATATCACCTCCAGGAAGCAAGCCGAAAACCTGATCCAGAACCAGATCAACCGACTGGAAGCCCTGCGCAAGATTGATCTGGCCATCGTTGGTCTTACGGATCTGGAATCGACACTGAATATGTTCATCGAACAACTTTTAGGGCAGCTCGAAGTCGATACAGCTTGCATCCTCCTTCGGAATACAACGAACGGGAAGCTCGAATTTGCCGCAGGCGATGGATTTCGGACCGAAGCACTTCAATACACCTCGCTTGCCATAGGTGAAGGCAACGCAGGTCTCGCTGCAAGGGATAAGAAACCGGTCTTCATCGAGGATTTGGAATCACAAGGCACCTATTTCGCTGCTTCGACTGAATTCGCAGCTGAAGGATTCCAATCCTACTATGCCGTGCCGCTTTTCATTCGCGAAGAAGTCATAGGCGTGATCGAGATCTTTCATCGATCCAGATTGGATCCAAACCCGAACTGGGTTCAATTCCTGGCTATGTTGGCGACCCATGCTGCGATCGCGATCGATAATGCCAGGCTCTTCACAAAATTGCAGGAAAATAATATCGCGTTGGAGGGTGCAGTCGACGAAGCAACCCAGGAACTTCGCCAATCCAACCGGCGGTTGGAAGTGATCCTTAACAACAGCCCGGACACGGTCCTGCTGCTGACACCCGAGGGGTTAATCGAACGTGCAAACGACGCAATCCAGCTCCAGTTTGACTATGAACCCCGGGAGGTCGAGGGCAGGCAGATGGACACGCTCCTCGCAGGCAATGCGGGGACGGAGCTCAAGAAACCGATCGAAGAGCTGTTGCAATCCCCTGTTCCGATAAGCTGGGAGGCAAACGCCGCGCGGAGAGATGGGACCAGCTTTGAGGCTGAATTCGTCCTTGCACCCATACGATACAACATGAATGTAAACGCATTCGTCTGCACCATCAGGGATATTTCGGATTGGAAAGAATTGGAGAGGCTGAAAGATGGTTTTGTATCCAATGTCTCCCATGAATTACGGACTCCGATCACCAGTTTGCGTTTGAACTACAGCCTGCTCAAGAAGAACCCGGAAAACCTGGATAAGTATCTTGGCCGTTTCGATCGTGAGATCGAACGTTTAAACGTGTTGATCGAAGATTTGCTGCGGCTTTCGCGCCTCGATCAAGGACAGATTCAGCTCAACCTGGACGTCGTGGAACTGGATCAGCTCATTGAAGAGACCATCCAGGATCGGGTGCCCATGGCAGAAGCCAACCAGCTTGAAATCAAGTTCGTGCCTGATAGAGAAGTGCCTGCTGTGAATGCGGATGCCGGTTTGCTTGGCCAGGTCCTGAACGTGCTCGTCACCAACTCGATTCATTACACACCCGCGGGCGGCCACATCGAAGTCAGGCAGGTGCAGGGCGATCTGGAAAACTTCACCTGGGCCGGTTTCTCCGTAGAAGATGATGGGCCTGGCATATCTCCGGAGGATCTCCCGCATTTGTTCGAACGATTCTACCGCGGTAAGGTCGGCCGGGATTCAGGTGCTCCGGGAACAGGTCTGGGGCTCGCAATTGCGCACGAAATCGTGCTTCGTCACCAGGGTCAGATGGATGTAGAAAGCCCTGGTGTGCCGGGACAAGGCACAATCTTTACCGTAAAATTACCTCTCGTCGACAACCTAGGAGAACATGAGAAATGAGCGTTTCAACATGAAAGAGACCGTACTCTTGCTCGATGATGACATCACTTTGCTGGAGAGCTTGACTGATTTTCTGACGCTTTCCGACTTCGAAGTGATGGTTGGCCATAGCGGTGTGGATGGGCTGGAGAAGCTGAAAGAAACCCAACCGGATATCATCATCTGCGACATCATGATGCCCCTGTTGGATGGCTTCGAATTCTTTAGCCAGGTTCGACAGAATCAAAAATGGGTTTCAATCCCTTTCATTTTCCTGTCAGCGAAAGGCGAAACCAAGGATGTCCTGGCGGGCTACTCGCTCGGTGCCGATCATTACATTACCAAACCCTTCGATCCGGACGAATTGCTCGTCCTGGTAAAGGCACATTTAGAACGAGCTAAAGAGATCCGGATCTTTCTTAACCGCCAGATCAAACGTCAAGCTTCACTCGATGCCAAGAGCCTGAACGCTGAACTACACGGACCGCTGGAACTGATCAACACCTATCTTAAGACGTATCAAAGAGAACTCGACCGTCTTGAGCCAAATCGAGCCAAACAACTCTCAGGTTTAATGACCGGAACCCTTAACCGGATGGTCAAGCTGCTTGAAGATTTGATGCTGATCACGTATATCGACAGCGGCGCGGTTCAGGTGGAGATCCACAGCCTGTACCAGCCGCTTGACCTGGTTGAAGAGCTCCAGGAGGTACTGGCAAAGTTTACGGAAGCAGCCTCAACCAAGCAGCTCAGCCTGGTACCTTTTTTCCCGGCTGAGCTGGAGATCCATGGGCACGCCCATTTCGTACGCGATATTTTCCATCGCCTGATCGAAAATGCGCTTAAATTCAGCCAGCCAGGCGGGAATATATGGATCGAAGCGAAGATACTTCGGGAGAATGCTGTGGTTACAATCCGCGATGAGGGTATGGGAATCTCGGAAAAGCAGCAAAAGGAGTTGTTCTCCCGTCTTCAAGATCCCGATCGAATCAAGATCGAAAAACAAGGTGGCGGGTTAGGATTGGCCATCGTCGCGCGCCTCGCCAGGCTCCATGGTGGTGAGATTCAAGTCGAGAGCACCCTCGGCAAGGGCACCGCATTTAAGGTTGTCCTGCCACTCAACCTTGGAGAAGACTGAACACATTAAAAACAGAACTAGGCCAGCGCGAATAACGCTTCGCCGCTCAAGCTGGTAAACCGTGGTTTACCCTCGATTTTCCGCTGGACCAACAAAAGGCTGATCGTGGACAGCAATCCCGTTGTTCTTTTTGTGGATGACGACGTAACCATCCGCCAGAGTGTGGTCGACCTGCTGGAACTCTCCGGATATATCGCGTTGTATGCTGAGAACGGGAATGCGGCGCTGCAGGTCCTGAGCACCCGTAGGCCAGATATCATTGTCTCCGATGTCATGATGCCCGAAATGGACGGCTTTACCTTTCATGAGACGGTGAGGGCCAACCCCGATTGGGCGCTGATCCCTTTCATCTTCCTGACTGCACGCGGTGAAAAACAGGACATCCAACGCGGCTACCTGCAGGGGGTTGACCGCTACATTACCAAGCCGTTTGACCCCGATGATCTGATTGCGGCGATCGAGACTCGGCTGAGGCGTACACAGGAGATGCAGCAGGCCGTGCTGAACGATGTCGAGCGCATGAAGCGCCAGCTTCTCAACATCTTCGGTCACGAACTTCGCACGCCGATCTCACAGATCTATGGCTATGTTGAGATCTTGCGCTCGGCGCACGACGATGCCGATGGCGGTATGGTCCAGGAAGCCCTGGGGGTTGTGGATCAGGCTGTACGCCGGCTGCACACCTTGACCGACGATCTGATCCTGCAGGTGTATCTTGATAGTGGTGCCGCACAGGCCTCCTTGAAGGACAGCCTGGCGCCCGTCGAGGTTGGATCCCTGTTGCAGGGATCCCTGGGGTCCTTCCGGGACGCAGCCGGCAAGAAGCAGATATCGGTCGAAAATGCTGTCCCCGAGGGCATCGCGGTTATGGGCCATCTCCCCTTCCTGTGGGATTTATACAGAAGGTTGATTGACAACGCCATCAAGTTCGGCCGGCCGGGGGGCCATGTCTGGATCCAAGGGACACAGCGTGAATCCGACGCATGTATTTCGGTAGTGGATGATGGTATCGGGATCGCACCCGAACACCAAGAACAATTGTTCAGGCTTTTCGAACAGATCGACCGCGCCAAACTTGAGCAGCAAGGGGTTGGTCTGGGCTTGTCGATCGCAGCAAGCCTGGCACAATTCCACGGCGGATCCATCCAGGTTTCTTCGAACATCGGACAAGGCAGTACATTTACCGTGGTCCTGCCCCTGGCTCCACGCACTTAACCCATAGAACAGGGTCACCCCCTTGACGCGCAGAAAAGATCCTGCAGACCACCGGGTACTTTTCGAATGTACCCGAGATTGCTATACGCGTCAGTTATAAAGAAGGCTAAGATACATAGTCCTTGAAGCGGTAGTACGCTTCGGCGAGGGGCATGAACCAGGGTCTGCCGCGGTAGAAGAAGTAGGTCTGATGCGGGATCTGCTCGAAGATGCTGCTACTGATCTCGCCGGTCAGCAGTCGGCCGAGCTCGCGCCCGAGCAGCAGCGCCGTGTGCAGGCCGTGCCCACCATAGCCCAGCGCAAAATGGACACCATCCACGCGGCCGATGTGCGGCATCAGGTCGAAGGTCAGGCCGAGGTGGCCGGACCAGGAATGGGTGACCGGCACATCGGTCAACTGCGGAAAGACGCGCAGCATGCCCTGCCTCAGGATGCGGGCCGACTGATCCAGGTCCATGCTGGTGCTCAGGTTGTTGCGTCCGCCCCACAGAAGGCGTCCGTCCGGTGTCAAGCGGAAATAATTTAAGAACCACTTCGAGTCCCATAGCATGCGCCGCCCGGGGCTGAGCTCGTCCTGCAGATCAGCTGACAACGGCTCGGTGACGATGCTGTAGCTGCCGGCCGGGATGACCTTCGTCTGCAGCCGGGGGACGGCCGGTCCACTGTAACCGTTCGTGGCAACGATGACCTCCATTGCGGATAAGGACCCATCCTCGATGGAGATCCGCTGCCGTCCGCCCTCGCGCTTGACACCCGTCACGTGCCGGCCTTCGCATAAACGTGCTCCGTAGCCGGCTGCGACCCTTGCCAACCCGAAGACCAGCTTGGACGGGTGCAGGCCGGCGCCGAGGGGGTCAATCACGCCACCGTAATAAGCGTCGCTGCCGATTTCATTCTGCAGATCCACTTGCGGGACCAGCTGCACCTCGTGGCCCAGGTTGGCGCGATACCACTCGGCCTTCTTGCGCATCGAGGCGAAGTGGGAGGGTTTGAAGGCCAGCGAAAGGTCGCCCTTCTGCTCCCAATCGCAGTCGATACCCTCCTGGTAGACGAGCTCTTTGATCAGTTCGAGGGCGTCGAGCGAGGCCTGCCAGAATTGAGTTCCCTTCTCGACCCCATAGCGCCGGAACATGCCGGCAGTGCCCATCTTGAGGCCGACCCCGGTGATCCCGCCGTTGCGTGAGCTTGCACCCCAGCCGATCGTGTTCTCCTCCAGCAGTGCTACGCTCGCACCAGCTTTGGCCAGCGTGCGCGCCGCGCTCAGGCCGGTGAACCCACCACCGATAATGGCGATATCCACATTCTCCGGCAGCTCTGTGCAGACAGGTAAATCAGCCGGTCGGGGGAAATTGTCGGTCCAGAAGGAGGTCTTGATCATGGCACTGCCTCCACACAGCTATGGGATTAGAAACAGTCACTTGAAGACAAGTCACTTTCGTTCAAGACTGGGAGCTCAGCTTCTCTCAAAATCTGGGGGATCCGTTGCACGAAGCAAGTGGGCTCATGTCGCATCGATATCTTGCTCACTATTCCGCATAAGCTGAGCACTTCGCACCACGCGGAAGAATGACATCTAAGACTGTGAAGGTAAAAACACCTGAGGTCCTCGCTTCAGAAGGATTGGTGAAGACCAGATTTTCAGCCAGGGGTGCCAGGTACAGCTTGCTGGGGTCGAGGTTGATATCAACAGAACAATCCTCTGCTAGCAGTTGAGAACTACTGGGCGTCAGTTTCACGGATAAATCAAATTTGCATCCTGCATCCGTATAAGACCCCAGAACAGTATAGGTGACCTTGTGCAGGATCTCGACCGTACAGATATGCCCTTGATCCATGCCATCCATGCTGACTTTCTGCATGCTCACAAGAACTCCTGTGACACTATATTTATTTGTCGAATCTTCATCCTTTGAAATCACCAGGCTGATTGCGTCATAGCCAGAAGCATGGAGGTATTCGTATTGGGTGGTCGAATAGGCAGCATTGAGCGTTAAGCTGCCTTCATCGATCGATACCTCTTCGGGTGGGAGTACGATCTCGTCTCCTTCTGGAGCGGACCCTCCCCCTTTGTTGCTGTTCGCGATCACAGCAACCATTGCGAGCGCTAGCAGCATCAAGCCAACCAGCACGATCGTCGTCACATTGGGAGATCCTTTTTTTATGATGCGACCCCTTGGTTTGAAGATTCCCGGTTGCCTATAGCGTACATGAAATTCGCGGATCGCACATGGTTGGAATCAAAGCCAGTTCTCCGCCTAGATTGTGAAGATTTGCGTCTTGAACGAGTCCGCAGGTTCAGGCTCGTCCTGGCGGTTGTTGGCGGTGGATCAACTGAAAGACTCTTCCCCTCTTTATCGCTTTCTGCCAGATGACCAGGCTGGGATCTGCCTCTCCTTGCGCATTCCAAAGAGATCCAGGCCTTCAGTTGCCCACCAGCTCCGCGCAGCATGGTCCAAGAGTGAGGATGGAGTAGTGTCCCACAATTGCCGAGTGAAGATGAGAAGTAGACCGACCTGAGACGAGTTTAATCCTCATTCGGTCGCGGTTTCCAGTGCTTCAGATCTCTTT
>DAOUEJ010000214.1:0-2958 GCA_034430615.1 Anaerolineales bacterium
CCTCATATCCGTCCCCATCCAGATCGAGGGCCACGGCGTTATCAGCGGCACGAACGATGATGCCCTGCGCGGACGCCGTAACCCAGCGGTAGGAAACCGCACAGGGTTCCTCCGCGATGATCGGTGCGAAATCCAACGCTCCCAAAGGCGTCCCCGCGTTCCAGGCGTTGTGAGGACCAGCCGTCAAAGCCCAGGCCTCACCGGGGCGAAACGGGAGCTCGAGCGCCGGCTGTGCCAAATCCCCGGGCAACAAGGCTCCGATAGTCGCGTCGCGCATCCAGGGCTCACCAAACATACCCCGGTAGCGAACAGCGAAACCCACCGGGCCGTAAACATCATCGACCCACTGTTGGGATTTGGAGAACAGGGTAAAGAGATGCATAACTGCGACGGTTCCCGCATTCAATGTTGGGTTGAGCCGGATGGTCCCACCATCCTGGAAGTGGATCGTTTGAAAGCTCCCTTCCCGCCAGCCGTAGTACGCCAGGTTGAGCTGCGTTGCTGCAATCCGCACCTCTTCAAACAGGCCCTCCCGGCCGGCGATCTCGAATCCAAGCGGGTAGCGCACCTGCCCCGCCCCGGGTGGGTGTTCAAACACCCAGCCGCTGCGTATCTCCAGAATTGCCAAGAGCAAGCGGGGATTGACCGAGAGTTCGTCGGCGACACGCTGGATGATCTGCGCTCCAGTGAGCGACTTTTTATCCTTCAAGACCTCCCGATACTCAGCTAGGAAACCGCTGGCCGAATCTACGAACCCTTGGACATCAAAATCCATCGCCGTCGGGGAGTAGACCAGTTCACTATCAGGTAGGATGAGCTTTGCGGGGGAGACTTGCCCTACGCGATCCGGGATCGTCAGAAAGGTCCCCGCCGGCAAGAAGCCTTGATCGGGGAGAAGCGATTGGCTGAAGATCTGACCCGCATCCACACCAAAGCGGCGGGCTAGCGCAACCAGCGTATCGCCGGGCCTGGTCTCATACTGGTACAGAGATCCCGGCGCGGTTGGAAAAGGTGTTGGCGCTTGATCGAGAACCAGGATTGCTGCTGGTGAACCGTTGGGGGTGGAGCCAGGGGCAGGTGTGAGCGTCGCGGGGCGCGGCATCGCCTCCACCGTTTGCCGCAGATCCTCAGCCGTGAACCCCGAATTCGGACGCACGAGCCGCCCCGGAGCGTTGCACGCCAGCACCGGAAGTAGCCACATAAGAAGAAATAGCACCGTGTATAAGCCGCGTCGTCCCAAGGTGTGCAAATCAGCCCTCGACCGGGGTATGCCTCATTGCCTGTACCCCGCGTTTGAGATCGGATGATCGTCGATCATAGCATGCGCGGGTCGAGTTTTCCATGTCCAGAGCATAGAGCAATCCACGCGGCCAGACGCCCTGCACAGTGAGGCTTTGTTTCTCGAGCACCTTTCCTCGCAAGGACCAGGTCCTGACCAATGCTGTCACATTAAGAATAGACCCTCTACTCTATCCTGGCCGGGAGACGAGTAGGGGGTGAGAAATCTGAATAATTTTACAGATTCATTGAGGGGGAATGTTTTAAGCAGGGATATCCTGGAATATCGATCTCCTTGAAGGTAGACCTACTCCATCAAATCCGTGATACCCCTGCTCACAATTTCACAGCCCTCGGCTGACGGTTACGACGGTCGGGATATCGTACGGCTCAAGTTCCTTCAAGAAAGCCACCGGGTCGAAGGCCAGCTCAGGCGGATGTACGCCGGGCTCGATCCTCTTATCCGCCAGCCAGATCGCAGCCAGAGCAGGTGCGAGACCGGTCGGTAGAGCGCCTCGGCAGGTAAGGGTGCCCATGCGGTAGGTAACCGGCTCCCCTTCCACCGTGCCGCGTATCTCTGTAACGATCTCCTTCACCCAATCCGGCGGCTTGCTTTTTGCCGGTGCAAGGAAATCCGTTAGGGGTGGGACGAAGTTGTCGAGCAGCGTCACCATTACCTGGCGCGGGACAACCATCTGTCCGGCAACTTCCACCGCCTCGCTTCCGTTGAAACCAAAATCGGCCAGGATACGCACCTTCTCGACCGTTTCGGGTGCCATTCCCCAGTAATCAATCTTGAAAAAGCACTCACGAACGCCCTTGTCGGCGAACGAGACCGGCAGCGTGGCAACTTCCGAATGCAGCGAAAGGTGCATCGGGAGCACGCCGATCGGCGGTGCAAACAGGAAGTCCTCGAAACCAGTTAGCGGCGGCTTGGCAGCGAAGGCCCCATCCTCGAAAACCATCGGCTCGATGGTTAGCTCATCCAGGATGGTCGGAACTGCGTAGGTAAAGCGCATGTCCTCTCCCGCGGGTGGCTTTATCCCGTCATAGATCCGGATGCTCTCAACCGTATCAAGCCGGTCGGCGGCATAGCGGGCCTGGATATTGGGAATACCGGGGGCTGAACCCATGCCCAGGACAGCACTGATCCCGGCCTCACGGAATGCGCCGTCCAGCTCCAGCTGCTTGCGCGTGGTGTGGAAAAGTCCGCCCATATCGGTGTAGTGCGCACCGGCCTTGATGCAGGCCTGCATGACGGCGAGGTTGGTGTAATAGACCGTGGCGTTCAAACACGCGTCCGCCCCTTCCAGAGCTCGCGCAAGCGAAGCAGGATCGTTCAAGTCGGTTTCGATGTACTTAACCTTGGGGCTCCCGATCGTCTTGATGACGAGCTCAGCGTTGGTGCGGTTCACGTCAGCCAAAACGACCTCATCCACACGCCCATCACCAGCCAGGGCTTGCACCGAAATGCAGCCCATCTTGCCTGCCCCGCCCAGTACAGTGATCTTCATTGCCTTCTCCTTGAGATCAATTCCGATCCTCCACCCGCCCTACGCAAATGAACAGCCGGTCGATAACCCCCACCCTTTGTGGACACCCTATTATGCACCCATAATTACGAAATACACAAGTAATTTTGACCTGTCTGCGAAAATCGTATATTATAGGTATGTTCTA
>DAOUEJ010000215.1:0-7724 GCA_034430615.1 Anaerolineales bacterium
GCCATATCGTAAGAGTGCTCGGATATTCCTACCATGTAGGTCAACAGATGCTTTACCATGAAATCCGGATGACGAGAGTAATGTTACGTAAGCACGAACATGTTTTCGTTCCACGGTTGACGGATAAAAACCTTGTTCATCTGCCCATTTACAAAACCGTCTGACAGTGTACTCGTAAATTCCCAGAGTGCCCCCAGAAACTTGACTTGACACTCGTTGATCGTAGAAATCTTGATACAACTCCATGAACGTAACCGGATTTTGAACTACAGACATCATTTTCTCCTTTGAGTCCATAGTTTTTCTTAGCGGTTGTATGACTCCAAGCTGACATTCACGGGGTCGAATCCCGTCGCCCGCTCCATAACCGCCCGCCAGGGCGGATTTTTTCATATGTCTGGCAAACCCGGGACGCCTTCCAAGGGTGTTAGGCCTCTGCTACAATCAGGTTTCAGGGCCCGTAGCTCAGTGGTAAGAGCGGCCGGCTCATAACCGGTTGGTCGTAGGTTCGAATCCTACCGGGCCCACAGGCCGTTTAAAGTTTTCCTTCGGATCCTTCACGCGGACCCCGCAGCCTCGTTCAGGTTGGGGGTATGACTATAGTTTGCTTGCTGTTGGTCCGAGCGGCATGTAGAATGGTCCGAGGTTAATTGGAGTAACAATCTGAATGGACTCAATCCGGCGTTTCTTCGGTGGTAGACAGAAGCCGCCCGCAGATCAGGCTTCAACCGCCCCCCTCGATCCAACCAAGCTACCCGAACCGTTAATCGACCTGGTTCGCCAGCACGTCCGCGTGGGCTCGGCCCAATCGATTGGACGTGAGCGGAAGTCGAATGATGATGCTCTGCTGCTGATCTCAGGCAGCGTCGAGAGCAATGATGGCATACCGGACTTTGGTTTGTACTGCGTCGCTGACGGGCTAGGAGGGTACGAGAATGGCGCCAAGGCCAGCGCGATCGCGGTACGCGTGCTTGCCCAGGGGTTGACCCAGGGCGCCCTACTTGACGTTTTGAGTGGTGAATCAATCAGCAACCTGTCCTCGATCGAGGATCTTGTTACGCTCGCCATTCAACAATCGAATCGCGAGGTTCGCGCCCGAGCCGAGGGCGGAGCAACGACGTTGACCAGCGCGCTTGTGATCGGCGGCAACATCACAATTGGTCACGTTGGCGACTCGCGCGCGTACCTTGTCCAGGCTGAAGGAATCAAACTCCTGACCCGCGATCATTCACTGGTGCAGGAGCTGATCGAGACCGGCACGATCACCGAAGAGCAGGCCGTCGATCACCCGCAGCGCAATGTGCTCTGGAACGCGATGGGAAAGGCGCTGGATGTGAAAGTTGATGCCCTGACGGTTCAATTCCCGGCTGGGTCCAGCCTCGTCCTCTGTTCGGATGGTTTATGGGGTGTGATCGGGGACGAAGAGATCAAGCGAATTGTCCTTGAGTCAGCCTCGGCCCAACTGGCCTGTGAAAGCCTGGTCGAGGTGGCCAACAACACCGGCGGCCCGGACAATGTGACCGTCATCGTCGTCCACAAACCAGATATTCGTCAGGAGTAGTCAAGCTTCTCGTCGATAACTGCCATCCCAATCTATGGATGGCAGTTTGATTCCTGCATAAAAAAAGAACCGCCGGAAGTGGGGGGGACTATCCGGCGGTTCTTTTTCGTGCGGGGGACCTATCGTCCGTACAGGGGGGTGACACGGTATCGATAGGGTAGTTCCCCTGAGAAGCACCGATTTATACCAATATATTCTCATATTATCGGTGCATCCTAAGATAATATTACCCTAATTAAGTCCAAATTGCATTAAATTCGGATTAATCCAGAGCATCCCTTTGTCAATCATTATCTGACTTGAAAAGGTGCAGCCATTGCTCGAGTTCATCATCGGAGAGGGTGGTCTCGGATTTTTCAGGTTCCCCCTCATCGTTTACCGGTTGGAGGATATCGACGAAAGCCTGGCTATCGAGGGTGCGGGCTCCGGCCGCCCGAGCCGCCTGCTTGACTTCGCGGTCAGAGCTGATGACGGTCCAGTTCGCAGCGCTGCGCCCAAGCTTGCGCAGCTCGGCTCTGATCGCATCGTCTGCGGTTCGAGGTGAGTGGATGAAGACTGCGCGCAGGAAATGTCCGCTCCGAAAAGGTTCGTTCTCGATCTGACCTTGATCAAAGAAGACCAAAACCTTGCGCCGGGTGCGGGTACAAAAGCTGTTCAGTTTCTCAAGCAGCTGCCGCTCATCTTCGACATCTGCCAGGCTGACGTCCGGGAGCGCAGCGATAAGGTTGTGGCCATCAATGAGGTAAGGCAAGACGTGAGCCCTCTGGTTTGTGGGTAAATGCAATCCTGAGTCTATCGCCTTTGAGTCCAATCGGTCAATTTTCTTTCGCATGAAGCTGTGCTATCATCCGCGGCCATGGGAAGCGTGCGCCGGGCAAGTTGGAAGCCTTATCTTATCTATTTAGCGATCAACGTCGCCGTCTCGGCTGTGACGATCCTGATTGTGATCAGCATATTCGGCAGTGGTGGTCGCGCGCCATCTCCAACCGCGACCGCAACGGTTGATGTGCTCGCACAGGTCGACCGCGCAGTCCCAACCACTACCCCGACTAAAGCTCCCTCCCCGACACCCCGTACCTACATGGTGCGGGTGGGTGATACCCTCTCGGATATCGCCGAGGTGCTGGATGTCAGCGTCGAAGCGTTAATGAAGGCTAACCGTCTCACGGATGCGAATGCACTTACGGCCGGACAGGTGCTGATTGTTCCAGAGGGGGAGTCTACAGCGCCACTCGCGAGCACGCCACAGCCAGCCTCCACCAGCCCGGAAGAAACTCCGCCAGCCGCAAATGGCCAGGTAGTGATCAATGCGATCGAGAGCGCGGGAAACCTGGAAACCGAATCCGTTAGGCTCCTGAATACGGGTGGAGAGGTCTCGATGGCGGGGTGGCAGCTTGAAGATGGAGCTGGGCACACCTACACATTCCCGGAATTTACTTTCTATTCAACCGGGGCCATCGATGTGCACACCCGGCAGGGGACAGACACGACGATCGATCTTTACTGGGGTTTTCAAGAACCGCTCTGGGTTCCGGGGAAAGTGATCACATTGCGAGATTCGAGCGGTGCCCTTCAATCAACCTTTATGATCCCATGAGCTCCCGGGCTGACAGTTCCCCAGCCCGCATTTCGTCTGCCGCGGCTCTGTTCTGAGATAGAACTCCCTGCAACCGACATATAATAAAAACCGGCCTGAATGGCCGGCTCTTCCTTCCGAATTCCCCGATTATTCTTCGGGGTTTTCGGGCTTCGCGGGTTCCCCTTCTTCATCTTCATCCTTGCCGCTCTGGAGACCATCCCTGAATTCGCGGATCCCACGGCCGAATTCCCCGGCGATCTTGCTCAAGCGTCCTGGGCCGAACAGCAGGATAACGATGAACAGGATGATGATCAGTTCCGAGCCACGTGGAAGACTCATAATAACCTCCGCTCACTTCTATGCCCTGCATTATAACACCCACTCGTTGCGGGGAGGTGGCATGGATTGCTTTTCCTTGCGCCACCGAGCACGCTTTGATACACTCGCCTCCACGCTTCACTATCGTCCTTCGGAGCTGCTAACCATATCGAGTATGATGAAAGCGAACAGGTTGGTGAGGTATTTATGGCCCATGCACTATACCGGAAATGGCGTCCCCAGCAGTGGGACGAGGTCGTTGGGCAGGAGCACGTAGTTCGAACGCTGCGCAACGCACTGAGAAGCGAACGCCAGGTTCATGCCTATCTCTTTGCCGGGCCGCGCGGCACCGGGAAGACGAGCACCGCCCGGATACTTGCAAAAGCACTTAACTGCACCCATGAGGCGATCGACGAGCGGCCCTGTGCTCGCTGCGCAAATTGCCTGGCTGTGGCAGAGGGCCGATTCCTGGACCTGATCGAGATCGATGCCGCCTCCAACACCAGCGTCGATGATATACGTGACCTGCGCGATCGGATTAACTTCGCTCCCAACCAGGGCAAATACAAGATCTACATCATCGATGAAGTCCATATGCTGTCCACAGCAGCCTTTAATGCCCTCCTGAAAACGCTTGAGGAACCGCCCGAGCATGCCATCTTCGTCCTGGCGACGACCGAGGTTCACAAGATCCCGGCCACCGTGCTATCACGTTGCCAACGGCACGAATTCCGGCGCTTACCCGTGGCGACGATGGTAGAGTACCTGCAATCGAAGCTGACAGGGGAATCGATTGAGATCGAGCTTCCCGCGCTTGAACTGATCGCACGCCAGGCGACCGGCAGTTTGCGGGACGCGATTTCCCTGCTCGACCAACTTGCATCGGGTGGTGAGAAAGTCACCCTTGACCAGGCCGAAACCGTCCTGGGGACGGCAGCCAGTGAATCGGTCCGGGCAGTCGTTCGGTGCCTGGCTGATGGGGAAGTCGGCCAAGGCTTGAGTGCAATCCATCAAGCCCTTGATCGCGGTGCGGATGCACGCCAGTTCGCTCGGCAAGTGGTAGATGTCTTACGCGGTATTCTCCTGGCGCAAATGGGGAATCTCGACTTAATCGAGGCCACTGCGGAAGCCAAGGTTGAGATTGGCACTCTCGCGAGCAGATTATCCACAACACAAGTCCTGCGGGCGATCAAGACGTTCGGCCTGGCTGCTTCCGACCGCCGCACGACCTGGATGGCGGCGCTGCCGTTAGAGATGGCGCTGGTCGAAGCGGCGCAGGGGGAAGCAAACACCGAAGGGGGATCGCCGCAATCGGACCTGGCTGCCCCTGCGGCGATGAAAGCTGCTCCCAAGACCCTAAAGCAAGAATCAGGAGGAGAGCAACAAGCACAGCGAAGCGCGCCACCCCCTTCGAACGCTTCTGCTCAAGGGGGGGTGGTCTCATTTGAAATGCTCGTCAATTCGTGGCGTGAGATCCTGCAGGCAGCCAGGCATCAGGATCCGCGCGTACAGGCGTTGTTGAATTCCTGCCGACCTCTTGGGATCGAGAAGGGAAGCCTGGTGATTGGATTCAGCAGCGACTTGCTACGTGAGAAGATGGAGAAAGAATACAACCTTGAGGTCGCTCGCAAGGCGCTCGAACAGGTATGCGGGGTCAAGCTTGGTCTACGCTGCCTGCTGACGGAGGCCTGGCAGGATGGCCGCAGGTCAGAAGATGAGAGCCCACCCCCGATGGAAGATGACGGCATGGTGGCCACGGCGATCAGAGAGTTGGGAGCGCAGGTTGTCGAAGTCGAACAGTGGCCTCCCGACCAACGAGCAGCCGGTAGCCCACAAGCCTGAAGACTGAGCGAAGAGGTAGCGATGAGCAAAGACAAGGCAATGCGCAGCGGCGGTAAGGATATTCTTTCCAAGATGCAGAACCTGCAGGATCAACTATTGAAGGCGCAAGAGGATCTGGCCGGGGAGATGGTGGAGGCCAGCGCCGGCGGCGGGGCGGTCACCATTAGGATGAGCGGGACGCAGCAGTGCCATGCTGTAACGATCGACCCCGAACTGCTGCAGGGAGGCGACGTTGAGATGCTGCAAGATCTTGTCCTCCTGGCAGTCAATCAGGCGATCCATGATTCGCAGGTCCTGGCAGCTCGCAATCTCGGCCCGCTAGCCGGTGGGCTGGGTTCGCTGGGATGAGCACCCGCGCTCCTGAACCCGTTGAGCGCTTGATCGAAGCCCTTGCCCGTTTACCTGGTATTGGGCCGAAGACGGCCTCACGCCTGGCCTACTTCCTGCTGCGTTCTCCGGAGCAGGAGAGTATAGAACTCTCCGATGCGGTCAGGCGGATGCGAACAGAGACGCGCCTGTGCTCACTCTGCTTCAACATCACAACGGCCGGTGTCGATCCGTGTCTCCTCTGCACCCAGGCCGACCGCGACGGCAGCTTGCTGTGCGTGGTCGAGGAGCCGCTGGATGTCCTGGCATTGGAGCGAACAGGTGTTTATCGCGGGCGCTACCATGTCCTGCATGGGGCACTCTCGCCGGTCGAAGGTGTGGGTCCTGAGGATCTGCGCATCAAACAGCTGTTGCTCAGGTTGGAGTCGGGAGAAGTGAGCGAACTGATCCTGGCGACCAACCCGACGCTGGAGGGTGAAGCGACCGCAATGTACTTGAAAAACCAACTCGAGGGCCGCGGCCTGGCGATCACCCGCCTGGCGCGAGGCCTGCCCTCGGGTGGGGATCTTGAATACGCCGATCTGACCACACTCTCGCAAGCGCTGTCGGGCCGGTCTGAAATGTAGGTGCGCTTCAACCAATGATTGCTTCAAGCGGATTCTATCAAGTGCGGGATCCGTTTTCGGTTCCAGGGCCGGTTGGATGAGACGTGAGGCCGAGCCATGGGCAAACTGCAAGCCCGGCCGATGTATACTGACGATGACCTGCACAAAACGAGAGATCAGCATGAGTGACTGGAAAAAGAGGTATGGATGGAGGCCGGGTTTCGTCTTCCTGTTGCTGGGCTTGCTGATCGCTGCAGCCTGTTCCGGTAGCGGTTCGAATATTGCATATCCTCCGGAAGCGCCGGAGACAGGTCTGGCAATAACGGGTTCTGTATTTGATCGCATCGATGGGCAGGGGGTTGGCGGGGTCGAACTTTATCTGCGTTGGGGTGGAGGTGATGAGCAAGTAATCGCCACGACCAACGAAAGCGGACAGTACCATTCCGGGGTTCTGCAGATCGAACCCGGGTCTGACATCGAACTGCGAGCGGTCGGTGCTGGTCAGAGCTTTTACCCGCAGGTGATCAAGGCGCGCATGGATCTCCAGGGAGATCTCTGGCAGCTTGATTTCACCCAAGCTTGGCCGGTGAGCATGTGGGCCCGTGTGGCTGAGCGCATCTATGTCGAGCGCGAAGCCGGGGCACAAATATTCACAGCCGGGTTCGATTTTCGGCCTGAAATGGGTGGGGGGACGCAGATGGCGGATGTGCCCTTCTACTATTCAGCGGGTGGCGGATCGAAGTCCCTGCTGGGCCTCACGAATTCTAAAGGCGAGTTGTACCCGGATCCTGTCTGGCTGCCGATCGGAGCTGAGGCGGCCTTCTGGCCCGAGATGGAGGGGTACCGATTCTCACCCGGGGAATGCAGCTGGGAAAACGGACCCCCGCTCGAATCGATCGGCTTGCTCTTCATCGCCGAGCCGGTGGACCAGCCGCCCCAGAGCCTGCAGGTGCCTTGCGAAAGAGTACCGTAAGCAGGATCAGGGCGGAGCAGGGCTATGCCGGGGAGGCTTGACAGAACCCTGCTCGCCTTGACACAAGGATGGGCGGGGTTATAATGTAAGAGAATTCAACGCAGGGTCTCGCCCAGCATCTGGGAAGACCTGGACAACCGAATAGGGTCAAGGGTTTGCAGGACCACGTATGCTAGGCCGGGAAAGCAGACGGCCTCGCCGATGTTGGCACGTTACGCATCGGCGCTTTTTTACCCCTCCTTCCTTGACAGTGGTTGTGGCGGGTGGTACGATTTGCCGCTCGATAAACGGTACCTTAACAACTGAAGAGTGATAGGAAGCACCAGAAATCTGTGGACCCGGTCAATGATGACCTAAACTACGTCTTCGGATGTAGCGGTAAGTCTTACGGAGAGTTTGATCCTGGCTCAGGATGAACGCTGGCGGCGTGCCTAATACATGCAAGTCGAACGAGACCCTTTGTATTCGTACGAAGGTGTTCTAGTGGCGAACGGGTGAGTAACACGTTGGTGACCTGCC
>DAOUEJ010000216.1:0-86869 GCA_034430615.1 Anaerolineales bacterium
CCGGGTCTTTAGTCCACGTGCGGCAACAGTCAGCACCTCGATACTCGCAAGATTTTACGTTGCAAGAGATTCGTTGCAACAACCTTCTATCTATTCGATTGGTAAGGTGCAAGGAGAGTATATATCAAGCCGTTGGGGATTACAAAGGAGGCGTCAATTCCCCATCCCCACTGAAGCAGGGAGTACCTTTGACGCAAATCTCTATGGGAGAGATGCGGGGCAGGGAGGATCACAAGTTTGCCACTGAAAGAGAAGTTTAGAGCGCAGGCCACACGCCTTGGATTTAACTTGCTGGGGGTTACCAGCCCGGAGCCCCCGTCCCATATCGATGTATACCAGGACTGGCTGGAAGCTGGCCGGCACGCTGGGATGGCCTACCTGGCTGCTGAACGAGCCATCCAACGCCGTGCCAATCCCAAGAGCATCCTTCCCTCCTGCCGTTCGATCATTGTCACGGGCACGAATTACGCCCCTGAGCTTAAGCTGGATGTCTCCCAACCAGCAGAATTCCAGGTGGCCGCCTACGCCCTGGGGCAAGATTACCACGATGTGCTCGTGGATCGCATGCAAGCGCTTGTGGACTTCCTGCTTGCCGAAGCAGGAAGTCCAATTGAATACCGGATCTATACAGATACCGGTCCGATCCTCGAGCGCGAACTTGCCCAGCGCGCAGGCCTTGGATGGATTGGCAAGAACTCGTGTTTGATCCATCCCCGCCAAGGCTCGTACCTTCTCCTGGGAGAAATCCTGGTCGATCTAGACCTGAGGCCTGATCCAGCATTCATGTCGGACCAGTGCGGTTCTTGTACACGCTGCATCGAGGCTTGTCCGACCGGATGCATCCTGCCGGATAGGACGCTCGATGCCGGGCGCTGTATCTCCTACCTCACAATCGAGGAGAAAGCCGGCCTCCCCGAAAAGCTGCGGGAAGCCATCGGGAATTGGCTCTTTGGTTGCGATATCTGCCAGCAGGTTTGCCCGTGGAACATACGCTTTGCCACCCCGTCTGCGGACGCCGCCTTCCGCCCGCGGGTCATTCTTGACCCCCCACAGCTGGAGCACTTCCTGCGGCTCCAACCCGGCACGTGGCGCACAGAGCTAAAAAGCAGCCCTCTCGAGCGAACACGCCGGCGCGGCCTCGTGCGCAACGCCAGCGTCGTAGCTGGAAACACAGCGCGAGCCGATCTGGTCGACATACTGGCCAAATTGCTCTCCCAGAATGAAGACCCGATCCTGCGGGAACACGCCGCCTGGGCGCTTGGCCAGATCGGAGGGCTGAACCCACTCCAAGCCTTGGAAACTGCCCAACACGGTGAACAGCATCGGGATGTGCAAAAAGCCATCTTGCGTGCACTTATGACAGCCCGTTCATTATCTTGAACTATCTGAACAACTTCTAGCGTTCATATTTGATGAAATATATGCGCCCCGGGTAAGCCGGGGCGCAGGCGGGAATCACAATTTTATTGGAGTTGAATCCATCAAGGGGTTGCTGTTGCCTGCCCGGCCCTAGGCGTAAAGGTTGGCGTTGGGGTGGCGATATTGACCGGGATAAATAGGATCTGTCCAACACCGATCGCATTCGGATCCTCGATCTGATTGCGTTCGGCGATCGCCTCCGCCGTACTGTTGAACTGGGCCGCGATCGACTCGAGCGAATCGCCCGGCTGCACCCTGTACTCGATCTCCTGACCCGGGAAGAGCGTTCCAGGCAAGGCGGTTGTCGTTGGGAGGATAAAATCGGCCGATGGGATGATCAGTTCATCATTGACAAATACCTGGTCCGGGTCGCTGATATCGTTGGCAGCCATCAGCAGGAAGATATCAACCCCGAACTGCTCAGCGATTGAACTGAGCGTATCCCCGAGTTCGACGATGTAGGTTTGAGGTCCCTCAGGGGTTGGCGTCAGTGATGGCTCAAGAGTCAGCGTGATCGTGGGTGTTGCGGTCGGTGGAACCGGGGTATTGGTGATGGTTGGTGTCGGTGTTTTCGATGCCAAGAATCCAGGCATCGCTGGTGGATTGTCCCCCGTGAACCACAGCACGACGAAAAAAACCCCGATAACAAGCAGAACGACCGCCAGACCACCCAAAATTAACGGTGTAATCCGCTCACGGCGTTTGCGGTAGGCATCAATAACATCCCCGGCATTGCTGTCTGAATCAGACATCTTTCACACCCTCCCCTCCCCCAGGAGACGCGCACCCCTGACTGGACGGCGGCTTTCATTGTACCCGAATTCAGGGGTACGCAGGTTGTCTATCCTGGATCATGCGCTTCCCATCCAGAAATCACGAACTCGATGACCGGTTGGATGATCGTCGCCCATGCCGCATCCTCATGTTTACCGCTGTACACATCGTAGGTATAGCTTATCCCCTCCTGGTCAAGTACAGCTGCAAACCGATCGATACCCAGGCGGAAGGATGGCTCTGAATCGCCGATGCTCAACCATAGATGCCCGGGCATGAGATCCGAATCCTGAACGATGCGGGTTGGGTCGTAGCTCGCCCGGGGATGGTTGACGATCAAAGCCGGGCTCAGGGCTCCCACTGTATCGAAGACCTGCGGATTGCGCAATCCGATCTCGAGCGCCCACACCCCGCCGCGCGAAATCCCTACAAGTGCCCGGTCGCTGGCCTTCGCCAGGGTCCGGTAGTTGGCATCAATGTAGGGGATCAGCCCCTCCAGCATGACTGCCTCCCATGATCCTGGGCCACCATCTGTATGAGTGAAGTAAGGCTCAGGTTGGAGTGGAAGGACGATGATGAATGCCGGCCAATCCGAGAGTACCTGCTGCGTTTCTAGAATGTCGATTAATCCAAGATCCAACCAGTGATCCTGATCCTGTGGATACCCGTGCAGCAGATAGAGCACCGGGTACTCCTGAGCGAGCGTATCGTAGCACGGCGGGAGGTAGAGATTGAAGGGGATCGACTTCGATCGTTGGACCGGATCGGGGAACGCCAGACGCAACAGATTTCCGGTTGTCTCCATGCACACCGGGGCAGATGTTGAAGTCGGCGAAGCAGTCGGCACCGGGGTTTCTGTCACGACCAGTATAGAAGCAGTAGGGGTCGATGTGGCCTTTGGATTTTGCCCGGTTCGATCCAGCTGGGGCCTGGCACACGCATTGAGAATCAGAAAGCTGACCAGCGTTAGCTGCGCTTTCAGGACCATAAAGTAGCAATGCCTGCATCGCGAATCGCGTGAATCTGCCATTGAGCTTCGTATCATACCCCAGGTCCGCTGTGCCGTCCTAGGAGCCAATTCAGACTGGTAAGGGTTATAATCAAACCCATGAAATATCACATCTGGACCGCTGGCTGTCAGATGAACGTCGCTGATTCACAGCGCGTATCGTCTGCGCTGGAAAAGCTGGGCTATCAGCGGACTCCAACGGCAGACAGCGCGGACGTAATCGTGCTGAACACCTGTGTGGTCCGCCAGAGTGCCGAGGACAAGGCCCACGGCCGTCTTAGTTCCCTGCGCCCGCTCAAGGAGTCACATCCGGATCTCGTCATCAACCTCATGGGGTGCATGGTGGGCATACACGGCGACCAAGCTCTGCGTGATCGCTACCCCTATGTGGATGTCTTCTCGCCGCCCTCGGATCCCGGCCCACTGCTTGAGCACCTGCTTGGATCCAATGGTCGCGAACTTGAAATAGAAGCAGTACAAGAGCGCTTTAACCTGATGGACGATGAGCATTTGCTCCCCCGCTCAGACCAGGGGACGCTCGTTTCCGCATATGTGCCCATCGTCTACGGATGCTCACATGCCTGCACCTTCTGCGTTATCCCCTACCGGCGCGGGATTGAGCGCAGCCGCACGATCGGTGAGATCACACTCGAGACCCGATCTCTTGTGGGACAGGGTGTGCGCGAGATCACACTCCTTGGACAAATCGTGGATCGCTACGGCATGGATCTGAATAACGGCCCCCGACTTCCGGACCTGCTCCGGACTCTACATGAAATTGATGGGCTGGAGCGGATCCGGTTTCTGACTTCCCATCCCAACTGGATGACTGACGATCTCCTCGACGCGGTCGCCGACCTGCCCAAGGTTTGCGAGCATATCGAAGTTCCGGTCCAGGCTGGGGATGACCAGGTTTTAACACGTATGAAGCGTGGTTACAGCGTTGAAGATTACCGTCGCCTGATCGATCGCATTCGTAACCGTATCCCGGACGTCTCGATCGCCACTGACATCATTGTCGGCTTTCCGGGCGAGCGGGAGGACCAATTCCAGCGTACCCATGATCTGCTCTCTGAGCTGGAGTTGGATGTCGCTCACCTGGCACGCTATTCTCCCCGGCCGCAGACTGTCGCCACCCGCAGCATGCAGGAGGATGTCCCCGAGCAGGAGAAGATGCGGCGCTTCAGGCTGCTGGAGGAACTCCAGGCTGGAATTGCGGCGACGATCAACACTCAGTACCTGCAGCGAACGGTCGAGGTCCTGATTGAGGAACGCCGGGGAGACCGCTGGAAAGGCCGGACACGGACGAACAAGCTTGTCTTCCTTGGATCACAGGCTGATCTGCGTGGCCGCATTGTCCCCGTCCATATCCAATGGACCGGCCCCTGGAGCATGATCGGCGTACTTGCGGAAGAAATTGAGCTCGTTCAGCCAGCCTGAAGACCCTACTTGACCCAAACTCAAGCCCGCTGTAGCATGCAGGCGAGTTAAGCACCCAATTCATACTGCCCGGATCCCAGGGTGCCACTCCTGAAGGAGGCCATCATGCGTTTATCAAAACCGAAGTTTCTTGCATTCCTGGCAGGCATTCTCCTGATCATCCTGCTTACCGCTTGTAACTTCCCGGGTACGGCCACACCTGATCCATTCCCGACGTATGCCGCGCAGACAGTCGAAGCCAGATTGACCCAGACCTCGCTCGATACGCCGATCCCGCCACCTGTTGCGGATACCAACACCCCCCAACCAGCGCCCACCGAAGTGCTGGCCACACCGACCAATACCAGCACGCCGATCCCGACGCAGCCCGAAACCCCCTGTAATCGCGCCTCATTTGTCAGCGATGTCACTGTGCCAGATGGCACAAACTTCGCGGCTGGTGCGAGCTTCACCAAAACCTGGCGGCTCAAGAACACCGGAACGTGCACCTGGAACACCAGCTACTCCCTTGTTTTCGACACCGGAAACGCAATGAGTGGCCCGGCCTCGAAAGCACTGACCGGCACGGTTGCCCCGAACCAGACCATCGATATTTCCGTTGACCTGAAGGCTCCCGGCAGCGCCGGCAGCTATCGTGGCTACTGGCTTCTACGCTCCGACGCGGGCATATTATTTGGGGTCGGAGGCGCTGGCAATGTTGCTTTCTGGGTAGATATCCAGGTTGGTGCAGGTGGGGATACCATCGTTTACAACATGCTCACCAACTACTGCGACGCCCTATGGGTGAGTGGGGCCGGGGTGTTACCCTGCCCTGGCGCAAACGGTGACGCCGAAGGATTCATCATCAAGGTTAATAATCCCAAGCTCGAAAACGGGAGTACGGATGATGAACCAGTCCTCGAAACGCATCCCGAATGGGTGGACAACGGCGTCATCACGGGCAAGTTCCCGGCCTTTGACGTCCAGGCTGGAGATCACTTCAAGACGGTCATCGGATGCCTGTACAACGGTGCCGCTTGTAGCGTACGCTTCCAATTGAACTACCGCGCCGACGGGGGTTCGCTCCAGAACCTCGGCCAGTGGGACGAGACATACGATGGCAGCATCCGGAAAATTGACGTCGATCTCAGTTCGCTCGCCGGCAAATCGGTTGAGTTCGTGCTCGCTGTCCAGGCCAACGGCCCTTCGAACCAGGACTGGGCCTTCTGGCTGGTCCCGCGCATCGTCCGCTGACCTGCTCCTTGTCAAATCCAGCCTCTTTCTCAGACGCCCGGGAACTACCCCGGGCGTCTGATTTTCCACTCATGCAGCTAGAGTATCAGCAATAAACGCGTCCTTGATAGAATGCTAGAATCGGGTCGAGAGCGTCCGCAGGGGAGGCAGCATGGCCAAAAAACCAAGATTGTTCCTTATTGATGGGCACGCCCTGGCCTACCGCACCTATTTTGCACTTACAGGGGTTGGGGGGGGCTCGCGCTGGATCACCAAAACCGGGGAGCCGACGGCCGGCACGTACGGTTTCACCGCCGTCCTGCTTCGTTTGCTCGAACAGGAACAACCCGAATACCTGGCTGTCTCCTTTGACACCGGCCGCACCTTCCGTGATGATCTCTACGCCGAATATAAGGCCACCCGGGACAAGATGCCTGACGACCTGCGGCTGCAGATTGGTCGCATCCGGGAGGTCGTGAGCAGCTTCGGCATCCCCATTCTCGAAGCGGATGGGTTCGAGGCCGACGACGTGCTTGGAACGGTCGCCAAACTGGCCGCCGCTGAGGATGTGGAGGTCGTCATCCTGACAGGAGACCGCGACTTGCTCCAACTCGTGACGGACAGGATCGTCATCCGCCTCTCCGGCCAGAAGCTATCGGAAGCGATTGACTACCACCCCAAGGAAGTCGCAGCTAAATACGATCTTAAGCCCGAGCAGTTGGTCGACCTTAAAGCCCTTGTCGGGGATTCAAGCGACAACATCCCCGGAGTACATGGGGTGGGCGAGAAGACAGCCGTCTCGCTGCTCAACGACTACGGTACCCTGGAGGGCATCTATGAGCATATTGAGGATGTCCCTGGCCGGTTCAAGCAGAAGTTAATCGATGGCCGGGAACAAGCCCTCCTCAGCCGTAAGTTGGGCCGGATCGTGACTGATGTGCCGGTCGAGTTCGATCTGGAGGCCTGCCGGGCGGCAGGCTACAACCGGGATGCGATCACGGAACTCTTCCGAGTTCTTGAGTTCCGCTCGCTGATGGACCGCATCCCCGGAGCTGAAATCCCGGCCAGCGGCTCACAGATGAGCATGTTCGTGAGCGGCGAGACCTCCGCTCCCTCTGGACCGGAGCAGGTTATCATCGTCGACACCCCCCAGGCGCTTGAAGAGCTCGTCAAAGTCCTCGGTGCTGCCGACCAGATCGCCTTCGATGTGGAGACAACCGGCACCGATCCGATGCGCGCTGCACTGGTTGGCATCTCGCTCGCCGTGAAGCCAGAGCAGGGTTACTACATCCCTGTCGGGCACACCCCAGCCAACGCTGGCGGGCCACAGCTTGTCCTGGTGGATGTGATCAATGCCCTGCGGCCCGCACTCACCAACCCTGATATCCCGAAGGTCGGGCACAATCTTAAATATGATTATCTGATGCTCAGCCGATCCGGGTTGCAGGCCGTACCCCTGGCGTTTGATACCATGATCGCTGAATGGTTGTGTGACCCTGGATCCCGCAGCCTGGGGTTGAAGAACCTGGCCTGGGTCCGGCTGGGGGTCGAGATGACCGAGATCCAGGCGTTGATCGGTTCGGGACGCACACAGCGCTCGATGGCCGATGTACCCATTGCAGAAGTCGCCCCCTATGCTGCCGCCGACGCGGAAGTCTGTCTCAGGCTTCGTCCGGAGCTTGAACAGGAACTGGCCGATAAGGATCAGATCGAGCTTTTCCATACACTCGAGCTGCCGCTCATATCAATCCTGGCCGATATGGAGCAAGCCGGGATCGCCCTTGATATCGGTTTTTTAAAGGTGCTCTCTGAGCGGATGGCACAACGCCTGGGTGAGATTGAGAGCAAAGTATTTGAGAGCGTCGGGCACTCTTTCAACGTCAACTCTACCCAGCAGCTTTCGGAGGTTTTATTCACAGAATTGGGACTTGAGCCACCGGATAATGCACGCAAGACGGCTTCTGGTCTCTACTCGACCGCAGCCTCGGTTCTGGAAGAACTGCGGAGTTCACATGAGATCGTCGAGCTAATCCTCGAACAGCGCGAACTCGCAAAGCTGAAATCGACCTATGCTGACGCCTTCCCCGGACAGGTGAACCCGGCCACCGGCCGGGTCCATACCTCCTACAACCAGACCGGTTCCGTGACGGGACGCCTGGCCTCTTCCGATCCCAACCTGCAGAACATCCCGATCCGCACCGAGCTCGGTCGGGAGATCCGGCAGGCATTTATCGCTGAACCTGGGAACGTCCTCCTGAGCGTGGATTACTCCCAGATCGAACTGCGGGTTGTAGCCCACATCTCAGGCGATGAAGCCATGATCGATGCCTTCCTTGAAGACCAGGACATCCATGCCGCTACAGCGGCAGCCATCAACGGTGTAAAGATTGAGGCCGTGACTCCGAACATGCGGCGGCATGCAAAGGCGATCAATTTCGGCTTGATCTATGGGATGAGTGCCTTCGGCCTGACACGCACCACTGGATTAACACTGGGAGAAGCTGAAAATTTCGTCAAGGCCTACTTTGAGCGTTTCCCTGGCGTCCAGGCCTACCTGGATGGTGTACGCAGAGAGGTAGTCGAGGACGGCTATGTTTCCACACTGCTCGGGCGTCGACGGTACTTCCCCCAGCTTACGCGCGAGGCCAGCGTGGCAGAGGTAGCTAGGGCTCGTGCACTGCGGGAGGCGATCAATGCACCGATCCAGGGGACCGCGGCGGATATCATCAAACTCGCCATGCTGCACCTGCCGGGCGCCCTGGCTCGCGAGAGACTCTCGGCGCGCATTCTACTGCAGGTACATGATGAACTCGTGCTTGAGTGCTCGGAAGCAGAACTGATGGATACGGCCCGAATCGTGCAAGCTGTCATGCAGCAGGCATACAAACTCGCCGTCCCCTTGAAAACGGACGCTAAGGCTGGCGTAAATTGGGCCCAGATGACGCATGTAAGCAACGCCTGAAGTGGACATTTATTGGGCACTGCCACGCATGAATCCAGGAGACTGCCGGGGGCGAGGCATGGGTACTTGTGCTATACTCGCCTCGCTACCCCCGAAGCTTGGAATGAAGCAAGTATGACCGATCGTCAAGAGCTTTTCGAAGAATCGATGCGCCTGGGACACTCGGCAGCCTGGGACCTGGAATGGGATCGGGCGACCGGGTTCTACCGAAAGGCGCTCTCGCTCGTGCCGGATCACCCCGGCGCGATGACCAGCCTCGGGTTGGCCTTGCTTGAATCCGAACAGTACAAAGAAGCGCTCGATGTCTACCAGCACGCTTCAAGATTAGCCCCTGACAACCCGATTCCTATCGAAAAAACAGCAGAAATTCTAGAGAAAATGGCGCAAAGCAAAGCGGCTGTCGCACAACGCAAGTTAGCAGCCGAGATGCATCTCAAGCGGCGTGATGCCGACAAAGCGATCGACAACTGGTCCCACATCGCCCGCATGATCCCCAACGACCTGAACAACCGATCCCGCCTGGCGATGACCTTTGAGCGCCTGGGCCGTAAGCGGGAGGCGGTCTACGAGTACCTTGCCGTGGCCTCGATTCTTCAGGTTGCCAAGAAAAACGATCGAGCGATCGAGGCTGCCCAGCGGGCACTGCGCATTATCCCGGGTGATAAGGAAGCCGCCCGAACGCTGCGCTTGCTCCAGCAGGGGAAGCAGCTGCCCCCGCCGGCAGAACCACGCGCCGTCACCGCTCCATTGCGGATGGACGATGTCAAGGATTACCTGAAGACGGACGAGGAATCGCTCAAAGAATCGGATGACAGCCAGCAAGCAGACCCAGAAACAGCCGCTCAAACTCGAGCGTTAACGATCCTTGCCGGCCTGGTCTTTGATGAAGGCGGCGATACCGAGGATGAGGATGATGCCCCGGCTGATATGAAAGAGCTTACCGAAGGACGCATCAGCCAGGAACGCAAGTCCATTGGCCAACCCCAGATGTTGCGCTACCTGGGGCAGGCGATCGACTTGCAGACACGCGGGAACATGGCCCAGGCGGTGAAGGAGTACGAACGAGCAATTGAGGCCGGCCTCAACCATCCAGCCGCCCATTTTAACCTGGGCATCATACTCAAGGGGCTGGACCAGATCGATGAGGCAGCTCAGCACCTGACACAATCCATCGGCCATCCCGATCTTGAACTTGGTGCAAACCTCGCACTTGGCCGGCTCGCACGGGTGAACGGTAACCTGGCCGAAGCCGCCCGTTACTTACTCCAGGCCTTGCGCAAGGCCGACTCACTTTCAGTGAATGATGACCAATCAGCCCAGTTAAATCAGCTCTACGATACGATCCTTGCTTCCCAGGATGAAGGTGACGAGGATACGCTATCGAAGATTGTAGAAAACACGCTCAGCTTCCTCAGCGGTCCGGAGTGGCTCAAGCGTCTGCGCCAGGCACGCCAGCAGCTTGAAGGGCAGGGAGCAGGGACAACGATCGTGCCCATCGCAGACATGCTGGCAGTTGGTGGCACAGAGAAAGTGCTCCAATCGCTTAGCCGCATCGACGATCTCGTCACCCGGGGCATGCTCGAATCAGCGCTTGAGGACGCCATGCTCTCACTCGACCTGGTGCCCAGTTATCTCGGAATTCATGTCCGCATGGCAGAGATCATGATCAAGCAGGGCAACACGGCGGGGGGGATGACCAAGCTGCGCACCGTTGCACGGACCCACCGAGTGCGTGGTGAGATTTCCCAGGCGGGCAATGTTTACGCCCGCATCATTCAACAATCACCGATAGACATTAACGCCCGGGAGCAGTTGATCCAGCTTCTGGAACAGCAAGACCGCGGGGGCCGGGCTATCGAACAGTACCTCGAGCTCGCTGAACTTTACCGCCAGATGGCCGAGATCGACAAAGCCCGGACCGCGCTTGGCCAGGCCTTTCAACTCGCCCAACGCAGCACGGTTGAGAAAGAGTATGTCGTTCGAATCCTGGACCAGATGGGTGATATCGACCTCTCCCGGCTCGACTGGCGACAGGCGCTGGATGATTACAACCACATTTGTGAGCTTGATCCCCGCAACGAAAAGGCCCGCTCTCTCGTCATCGATCTCAACTTGAGGCTAGGGCAGGAGGAACCCGCCGGACGGGCGTTGGATATCCACCTGGAGCAGTTGGTCGAGCAGAACCGAGCTTCCGAAGCTCTTGAACTGCTGGAGGAACTGGCGCGTGAACATCCCGGCAAACAGGCGCTGCACTCCCGACTTGCGGACGCCTACCGCGCCGCCGGTCGAAAAGCCGATTCGATCGCCCAGTATGATGCGCTGGGGGAAATTCAACTCGATGCCGGCCAGACGAAGGAAGCGATCAAGACGATACGGACCATCCTCAACCTCGATCCACCCAACGTGGAAGGATATCAAGAACTGCTGCGCAACATTGAGGGCGGGGTTAAAGATTGAGATCGATAGCCAATAGTCCATGTTTAACAACTTCCTGACCGAGATTATTTTCTTCTTTCAACGCTTCGACCTATTGAGCCTGGTCGATGTCCTACTCGTTACACTGGTCGTCTTCTTCCTGCTAAGGCTTGTGCGCGGCACGCAGGCCGTGGTGCTCCTGCGGGGCATGATCGTACTCCTGATCACGATTGCTCTACTTACCAGCCTGCTCAACCTGCCCGCCTTTACATGGCTGCTGCAGAACTCTCTCCCGGCTTTGTTGGTCGCGATCCCGGTCATCTTCGCCCCTGAGATCCGTCGTGCGCTCGAACGACTTGGCCGAACCGGCGCATGGTTCAGGCTGACGGCAGAGCCAGATCACGTGGTGCACCTGATCGATACGATCGGACTGACCGCCCAGCGTCTGGCCGACCGCCGCTTCGGAGCCTTAATCGTCATCGAGCGCGAGGTACCACTCGACGACTACATGGAAACCGGTGTCAAGCTGGATGCGCTCTTGACGTCGGAACTTCTACTGCAGATTTTCCATATCAACACCCCACTCCACGATGGAGCGGCGATCCTACGAGAAGGACGGATCGCTGCTGCGGCCTGCGTCATGCCGCTTTCATCGAGTGGTACCCTTACCCGTTCGCCAGAGCGCACGATGGGATTGCGCCATCGTGCCGCGCTCGGGATCAGCGAAGTCAGCGATGCCGTTTCCGTGATCGTCTCGGAAGAGACGGGCGGGATTTCGGTTACCCACAACGGGCGAATCATACGGCGGCTCGACCAGGCCCGATTGAGGAATATCCTGACTGCCTTCTTCCGGCCTAGAACAACTGGCCGAGTACCCGCCTGGATCGAACGGCTGCTCGCCCGCCCGCCGCGCCCACAATCTCGATCACAGGGGGATTGAGAGAGCGCCCATGACCTGGATCCGTGAGAACCTGGGAACGCTCATCCTATCCTTCATCCTGGCTATCACCGCGTGGGTTGCTGCGATCAGCCAGGAGGATCCACTTTCGGAACGTGTCTTTCCAGACCCCATCCCCGTCAGCTACGAGGGGCTCCAAGAAGGATTAACCATCGTCGGTACCCCTCCCGCCCTGGCGGAAGTAACGCTGCGAGCGCCGGAAACGGTCTGGCAAAACCTCACCAGCCAGGATCTTGAAGTGATTGGAGATCTCTCCGGTCTGGAAGCAGGAATCCAACGCATCAAGCTCCGCGACAACCTGCAGCTACGTACCGCCAAAGTGACCGCCATCGATCCTGCCGTTGTTACCTTGACCATCGAAGCACTGGCAACGAAACGGGTCGAGGTGCGCGTCCAAACCCTGGGTGAAGTCGCATCCGGCTACCGAGCGGATGCACCCCAAGTCGACCTCGAGCAGGTGACCGTGACCGGTCCAGCTAGCGTCGTCGATCGGGTTGCCGCGGCCGAAGTCGAAGTCGATCTCAACAACCGCCAGCGTACGGTGGATGCTGACTTTGACCTCACGCTCGTGGACGCACAGGGGGATGCGGTCAATGGCCTGCGGGTCGACCAGGAAACGATCCATGTCGTGATCGCAGTGACCAAGCTCGAGAATCTGGCCACCAAGCTCGTGATCCCGATCGTGGTTGGACAGGATGAACTGGAAGCAAATGGATATTACCGGGTCACTCGCGTCAACGTCTCCCCCAGCGAGGTCGCAGTTTTTTCTGAAGACCCGGCCGCCCTGGAAGGGCTACCGGCTTTCGTCCAGACACTCCCGATCGATGTCTCCAGGGAAACCAGCAGCGTGGATCGCCGGATCGACCTCGACCTACCGACCGGATTTTCCCTCATCGGTGAACAGAACGTGCGCGTGCAAATCGACATCGAACCGATCGAGACGTCTCTGACGATCACCCGCACGATCGAGGTTCAGAATTTAGGCTTTGGCTTGTATGCGTATCCATCCCCGGAAGTAATCAACCTGATCCTGTCGGGGCCGGCCGTCATCCTCGATGCGCTGCAACCCGACGATATCCATGCGCTGGTCGACGTGGACAAGCTGAGCCTGGGTACCTTCCAACTCGAACCGCAGCTCGAGGGAGTGCCGGAAGGGATAACCTGGGAGCCGCCAACACCTTCGATCATCGAGGTCACCCTGACGGCCGTCCCCCGGCCAACACCCACCCCCGTCCCAGTTCCTTGAAATCGATGGACCGCCCTGTCGTCGCGCTTGTGGGTCGACCCAATGTTGGCAAATCGACGCTTTTTAACCGCCTGGCTGGCGAGCGCCTGGCTGTCGTCGATGACACCCCCGGTACAACACGTGACCGGCTAATCGCTGAAACCGAGTGGAACGGCCTGACCTTTGATATCGTTGATACGGGTGGGATCGATCCTGGTGATCTGAGCCGGGGTGAGCCGCTATCTGTCGGCTCAGCAGACTACATTGACCACATCCGCACGCAGGCAACTATGGCCGTACACGATGCGGACGCAGTGCTTTTCCTGGTCGACGTCGAGAGCGGAGTAACGGCTGCTGATGAACAAGTCGCCGAGATCCTCCGGCGGCAGCAGCGCCGGGTAGACGGCAACCCGCAGCCCCCGATCCTGCTCGTCGTCAACCGCTGTGACAACGAAACCCGCCGGAACCAGGTGTCTGACTTCTACAGCCTCGGCATGGGCGAACCCATTCCCATCTCCGCCCTGCACGGCCGCGGATCAGGTGATATGCTCGACCGCCTGGTTGAGGCGCTGAAGGTTCATCCCCGTGACGAACCGGAGGGGGAAGACGGGGTTCACATTGCGATCGTCGGCCGGCCGAACGTCGGGAAATCCAGCTTGCTAAACCGCATACTGGGAGAAGAGCGTGTCCTCGTTTCCCCGATTCCTGGGACGACCCGCGATGCGGTCGATACGCACCTTGACCTCGAAGGCACCGATATCACCTTGATTGATACTGCCGGAATCCGCAGACGGGGTCGGATTGAACCCGGTGTTGAGCAGTATTCCGTCTTGCGAGCCTTGAAAGCGATCGAGCGGGCTGATGTCGTCCTGCTCTTGATCGATGCGGTTCAGGGCATCATCGCCCAGGATACACACATCGCCGGGATGGTGATCGATAAGCTAAAATCGGTTGTCGTACTCGTGAACAAATGGGATGCGATCGAGAAAGACAACTACACCATGGCCGGCTTCACCGAGACCATCCGCCATAAACTGAATTTCATGGATTATGTCCCCGTCCTGTTCATCTCGGCCAAAACGGGCCAGCGGGTGCACCAGGTACTGCCGACCGCACTCCAGGTTCAGGAAGAACGCCTGCGCCGCATCCCGACCGGCGAGTTGAACCGGACCTTGCAAGATGCGCTCAGTGCACACGCCCCTCCCGCCAAGAGCGGGAAGCGACTGAAGTTCCTTTATGCGAGCCAGGTTCGGGTGGACCCTCCCACCTTCCTCTTCCACGTCAATGACCCCGAACTGGTGCACTTTACCTACAAGCGGTTTATCGAGAACCGGTTGAGGACTCGCTACGGTTTTCTTGGGACACCGCTCCGGCTCGTCTTCCGCGCCCGCTCCGAGGGCCGACGCCGCTAGGCGTACATTGGCGGTCCTGCCTGCATGATATAATCGTGCGTCGTGGATGAAACCCCGTTTAAAGTCCAGCCTCCGGAGTGGGGCGAACCTCTCTCACCTTCACTGGCCCAGCGCTTCATGCGGTTCATGGCAGAGTTGCTCCAGACTATCCTCATCGCTGGATTACTCTTCCTGGCTGTCAACCTGCTAACTGCGCGTATCCGTGTTGAAGGGATCAGCATGGAACCCAGCCTGCATAACGGGCAGTTCGTCGTTGTCAACCGGCTTGCTTACCGTTGGACGGAACCGGATCGGGGTGACATCATCGTCTTTTACTTCCCCCTCGACCCTGATCGGCGTTTCATCAAGCGTGTAATTGGGCTTCCAGGTGAGACGATCACGGTGCAGGGTGGAAGCGTCTACGTAGAAGGCGAACTTATCGAAGAGCCGTACCTGGCAGTAACGCCTCGCTACAGCGGGGAATGGGTGCTTAATGAAGATGAGGTGTTCGTGCTGGGCGACAATCGCAACAACTCTTCCGATTCCCAAAACTGGGGAGCGCTGAGTATCGACGAGATCATTGGAAAAGCCATCCTCGTCTACTGGCCGCCCGCCGAAGCCGGCCCGATCCCGCACTACGACCTCGCTGCCGCCGGCGAATGACCAGGGTACGGCCCCGATTCTCGAACGCGCTTATGCTACAATCGAAGGACGGCACGGCAGCCAGAATTCGGCTGACCGATCGAGAAGCCGCAGCTGGTTCAAGTTGAGGCCAAACGGCCGTATCACCTGAAAGCACTCCTCGGCTTAGAGGTCTATGGAAAAACACACACGCGTCGTCTGCCCTGCCTGTCAGTCTGGAATGCTGCGACAGGAAAAATCCCTGTATTTCACAAGCCTGGGCGGTTGGCCAGTATGCGCGCGCGATGTCCCGAGTTGGTATTGTTCGTTCTGTGGTTATCACGAATTTGACCAGCGGGCTTTGCTGCGATTATTTAGCCCTGAGTGGCCTGTCCGATCCAGATCGAACAGCTCGATCGGACCCCAGGTTGAGGTAGAGCCCGAAGACCGCAACCCGGCCGGCGAGGGGCAGCACAGGACATGACGGCTGGGGCGCTAACAAATTGAGCTCATCTATGGTCGACATCCAAGAGGCAATTTCTACTCCCAACGTACTTGTCATCGCAGATGTAGATTCGAACGCGCAATCCATTGTCGACCGCATCCTGAAACCCTCTGGCTTCAACGGCTGGGTTCGGGGTGCAGAAGCCCCTCCCCCGGATGTCCTCGTCGTCGATGTAACCCAGCTCCGCGGTGATCCCCTGGCGAGTCTCAGGAATTACCGCTCCTCCGGCGATGGGTCGCCAGCAATTTTACTCGCCGCCCATTTCCCACTGGCCAAGCTGCGAGAGCTTTTCCGCCTGGGTGTGCATGACTTCTTGCTCAAACCCTATCGCCCTTCCGAGCTGTGCCAGGCGATAACTGATCTGACTGAGGCTCGTTCCACACAGTCCGACACTCAGGAGCTTTCCGAACGTATGGAGCGACTGCGCGAACAGCTCCGCCGGCGCACAGAAGAGATCAGGATGCTGAGCGAGATCGGGCGAGTAGTTGTGAATCTAAGCGATTTGAACCAGATCTTGCGGTCAGTCGTCGAAGCAGCCGCTTTTGTCACCGATGCTGAAGAATCTTCCATCTACCTTGTTGAACCGGACGGCCACGATCTCAATCTGCGCGCCAGCAAGCAGGCAGGGGAACGACACGCTACGCTGCAAAAACTGAGGTCGACCGATACACTGGTCGGGGAGGTCTATCACTCAGGTAAACCGGTTCTACGACAACCATCCCTTGAAAGTGGGCCGGTCAAGGTCCAAACTGGCTTCCTGGTCCAATCGACGGTCAACGTCCCACTGCGTGTAAAAAACGCCACAGTTGGGGTGCTGGGTGTTTACAACCGCCTGGCTCCCCGCACGTTCACGGAACATCATTTGACCTTGCTCATGGCCCTTGCGGATTGGGCTGGTGTGGCTCTCGAGCAAGCCAGCTTGAAACGCACCCTACGCACCCACCCCCTGAAGCAAAAGGGCCCACCCCAGCCCGCAGCGTCTATCGCCGCTACCCCAGAGCTAACCAGTGGACTAGAGAATGTCGCCTCCATGCTCGAGGAGCTTCATAAGAGCATCGATCCCGCGCAGCGCTCCACGATCGAAGCTGCAATCCACAAGATCCGCTCTCTGCAAGGCGTTCCGGTCATTGAGCTAGACTCGACACAATCCGGTGAAATGGTCGATCTCCAGGCGTTGATCAGCGAGACGATAGAGGCGATGCGTGACGCCGCTCGCCAGAAAGGACTCGAGGTTAACACCGAACGGGGCGAGACCATCCCGCTTTTTCGTGGGGACAAGGAAAAGATCCGGCAGGTGTTGGAAGCGCTTGTCACGGCTGCGATCCGGCGAACGGCTCGGGGTCGGGTGGTGTTGGAGACTCATCGCTTCGAGGTCCTTCGTTCGCGGAGTGACGAATTCCCGCTTACGGTAAACGTCGAGATGCATGACGGTGCCTGGGCGGCTGTGCGGGTATCCGACTCAAGCCCTGGTCTCTCACCCGATACCGTCCAGGCGATTACTGACGGCGATACGAACCCGCTCTCCGGACACATGGGGCCCGGTTTGTCGATGGGTGAAATTCGTATGATTGTTGAAAGCATGCAGGGCGTGATGTGGTATGAACATACGCCGGCCAGCACATCCATCACCTTCGCCTTGCCCATACATTGAGGTACGCCTTGGCAAATCGATCTATCCCGGTCGAGATCTATACCGCAAGCCATCGCATCCTGGGTCGGGTTCACCCGACCGCCAGCGGTCTTTTCAGCTATCTCAACATCCCGACCAGTTCCTACCTTGAGTTGGAAGGCGCGATGCTGATGCGGCTCCACCAGCCGGGAAAACTTGTTGCCCGCTACCCGAACCTGTGGGTTGTGAAGAGCGAGATCGCCGCTGCACTGCTCAGCAACCGTTCGCAGCTTGGTCCGACTGGCTTTACTCGAGGCGGCTACTCGACTACGGTTCCGCACTGGGTACGGGTAGTGATGGGCGGATATGAGTTGATGGGTGTGATCGAAGCACCCGGAAAATTTAATTTCGCCGGGCTTATGTTCGAGGGTGAGCGCTTCTTTATGCCAATCTATAATGCACGGCTGCAGGCTATTCTTTTTCCGAATGTTCACGCTGAAGCACCAGCGATGATCTTCAATCGCGGCATGGTTGACGCCATGGCGCTACTTTCCAAGGATGAAATCCCCGCCACCCCCAGTGAAGGCGACGGGGGCTGAACCTTTCATAGTGGTCTAGCCGAGGGAGATCTACTAAAAGGTTTTTTGCATAAGTTGATAACAACCCGCATACAGGTCCAGGGGGACATGGATGCTGTTTTACCTGCTCTGCGGTGCATGGTTCACAGGCATACTCCTTGGCCGTCTCATCCCGGCTGACCTCCTACGCTGGCTCCTGCTTGCCGCCATCGCCCTGGCTGCACTTCTCATATTTAGGGGCATTCCCACCTATCGAGTCGCATTCCTCAGCTTGCTCGCTTTGGTGATAGGGGGTGTCCGTTTCCAGGCCAATCTACCAGTCATCGATCCAGCTCACATCGCCTATTACAATGATCTCGAGCACCGGTCGGAAGTAACCGGGGTCATCATCGATGACCCGGTGCGTCATGACGAGAACGTGGAACTCGTGATCGCAACGGAACGGATCTGGATTCCTGGCCTCGAGCATGCCCAGCCGATCAACGGGTGCTTGCTCGTATTCAGCTCGCGTGCTCAAACCTGGGCCTATGGTGATTGGGTGCAGGTGACGGGCGATATTGAGTCTCCGCCGTCCGGGATCGACTTCGATTATGCAGCCTACCTGGTTCGTGACGGCATTCATAGTTGGATCCCGACGGCGAACGTCCGGTTACTCGCCCATGACCATGGCAATCCCCTCTTACAAACCATCTACAGCCTTCGTTCCCACTTCCTGCAGGTCATCCTGCGCATCTTCCCTGATCCTGAAGCCCTATTGCTGTCTGGGATCCTGCTCGGCGTCGAGAGCGGAATTTCACAAGACGTGCAAACCGCATTCAACCGGACAGGAACCACACATATCATCGCTATCTCAGGCTTTAATCTGACTCTCCTTGCTCAAGCGAGTATCCGCTTCAGCGGCCGTTGGCTGGGAAGGAGGAAAGGATCCATCGCTGCCGTGGTTGTGATCCTGCTCTATACCGTGATGGTTGGCGCGCAGCCGGCCGTAGTGCGGGCAGCGATCATGGCCTCTCTCGGGTTACTGGCGCGCTATCTTGGGCGTGTGAATGATGCGCTGCGAGCTCTTGGGATCGCGGCATGTTTGATGACCGCCATCGACCCCTATGCGCTCTGGGATGTCGGGTTTCAACTCTCCTTTGCCGCAACATTGGGTTTGATCCTCTACGCTGACCCGCTCCAGCGTTGGGCTGAGAGAGCGCTGAACCGTCGGTTCGATCCGCGCGTCGCGCAGCGCGCCGCTCCCCTTCTCGGTGAATATGCACTGTTCACGCTCGCTGCACAGATCACAACCCTGCCCATCACCGCCATCGTTTTCCACCGCATCTCGCTGGTCTCTCTGGCGGCGAACATCACAATCCTTCCGCTGCAGCCCGGCCTGATGTTCCTGGGTGGAGCAGCTATGCTCGCTGGCGCCATCTTCAGTCCTCCCGGACAAATGCTTGCCTGGCTCGCGTGGCCATTCGCAGCCGCCACCATCCGGATCGTCCAGCTCTGGTCCGGTCTCTCTTCCGCCTCCATCCCAATTGGAGAATTCGATGGACTGCTTGTCATCGGTTATTACAGCCTGCTGTTCGGAACCACCTACATCCTCTCGCGCCTCGGTCAGCGACCCGACGTGGGTATGGTGAGCTGGGTCAGGAAAGCCTTCTCACCCGCCTTGCTCCTATCTGGCCTCTTCCTGGCTTCGCTGCTGGCATGGCATGCCCTCCTGCGCCGGCCGGATGGCCAATTCCATGTCCACCTCCTGAACGTAGGTTCTGGTGATTCGATCCTGATCGACACTCCCGGGGGAGGCCGGATCTTGATCGATGGCGGGCCAAGCTCCAATCACCTCACAGATCGGCTCAGCCATTATTCCTCACTCTTCGACAAACAGATCGATTGGTTGATCCTGGCCGGGAAAGATTATGATCAACTGGGAGGTCTGCTTGGGCTTGTGAAGCGTTTCCCTGTAGAGAGAGCGCTCATAGGCGTGGTGGACCCAGGGAGCACGGGGCGGAGGGTGCTGGAAGAACTCAACCAGCACTCAGTCGAAACGATCGAGCCACTTATCGGCAGCAAGCTTGATCTCGGACAGGGCGCAGTGCTCGAGGTGCTCTTGTCTGGACCACAGGGGTTGCTGTTGGTAATTGACTATAACGCGCTGCAAATTCTGCTTACACCAGGTGCAGACCCATCATCCATCCAACGCATCAGCCAGAGGACCGATCTGCGCTATTGGTCGGTTATCATGCTACCGGCGTGTGGTGATCCTGCTGTCGTACCCGAATCATGGTTATCACAGCTATCGGCAGTCGCGTTCGTGCTCTCCTGTGAGGCAGGAACTGATCCATTTTCTACGCAGGATTTGCCGCCTCCCGTAACCAACTCGAGCAACATCCTCAGGACGAATATCCATGGCGATCTTACGATCAGCAGCGACGGAACCGAGCTCTGGATCGATGTCGAACGGACTCCTTGAACGGCAGGGTATCGGAGACAGATCCCAATAACGTACAATTCTAAACTTGGATCACATAACCGGGCGACTCAAAGGAAGGTTCTCATGCCGATGAACGAAATCCCCAAGCGTGCCCAGATCGATTCGCGTTACACCTGGAACCGGGAGAGCATGTACCCAACATCTGAAGCCTGGGAGCAGGCCTTCGAGAGCGCGCGGGAGGAGATCGATGCCTACGCGGGTTTACATGAGGACTTCACCAGCAATGCCGTGAACCTGCGGAACGCGCTTAATTCTGCCTTCGAACTGCACAACCTGGTCGAGCGCGTGATGCTCTACGCCGCACTCGAATTCAGTGTTGATACAACCGACGATGAGTCTGCGGGCAGGAACAGCCGGGCTCGCAAGCTGCAAGCCGACGCCCGATCTGCAACCTCCTTCCTTGACCCCGGCATCTTGCAACTCGGCCAACCTACCGTGCTCACATGGATGGATGAAGAACCCGGCTTGAGAATTTACACCCATTATCTGAACGATCTTTTTCGCAAGGCCAAACACGTCCGCTCTGAAGAAGTCGAGGCTTTGTTGGGCATGATCAATGATCCTTTCTCCGGGACCAGCAACACGGTTAGTATGCTGACCAACGCCGATATGCACTTCGGCAGTGCGCGAGATTCGCAGGGCAGTGAGTTCCAGATCACACAAGGCTCTGTCCCTACGCTCATGACCCGTCCCGACCGGACACTGCGCCAGAACACATGGGAGCGGTACCGCGATCGCTACCTTGAATATAAGAACACCCTCGCCAGCAGTCTCGAGACTTCGACCAAGCAGGCTGTATTTGTTGCCCGCGCGCGCGGCCACGAGTCAACCCTTCAAGCCGCGCTCTACCCCCATAACCTTCCGACCGAAGTGTTCCACAACCTGCTGGCTACCTTCGAAGAGCATCTTCCAGTCTGGCACCGCTACTTCTCACTCCGCAAGCGCCTGCTCGGGCTCGAGCAGCTACAGCTCTATGATGTCTGGGCACCGCTGACGGAAAACCCGCCTGAAATCTCCTTCGAACAAGCCATCGACTTTATCTGTGAGGGTCTTACTCCTCTTGGTGAGGAATACGTGGATACGCTTCGGCGCGGCGCACTGGAGAAACGCTGGATCGATGTCTTCCCCAACCAGGGCAAACGGCAGGGCGCTTTCTCCTGGGGGACACCCGGAACACATCCTTTTATCGTGATGAACTACGACAACACTCTCTTCAGCTTGAGTACGCTGGCGCATGAACTCGGGCATTCGATGCACAGCTACCTGTGCTGGAAGACACAACCCCTGGTTTACGCTGACTATTCGTTATTCGTGGCGGAGGTTGCCTCCAATATGCATCAGGCCTTGGTGCGGGCATACCTGCTTGAGACTCAGGCTGATCCTGACTTTCAGATCGCATTGATTGAAGAAGCCATGTCAAATTTCCACCGCTACTTACTTCAGATGCCAACCCTGGCTCGGTTTGAATGGCAAATGCACCAGGATGTGAGTGCTGGCCGTGGGCTGACGAGCACCTCCTTGATCGAATGTATGGCCGATCTCTTCCAGGAAGCCTACGGTGAGGCAATGGAGATCGACCGTCCACGCGTGGGTATAACCTGGGCCACATTTGGGCACCTTTACGTCTATTTCTATGTCTTTCAGTACGCGACAGGCATCGCCGCAGCTCAGGCGCTTGCCGCCCGTTTGCTCTCGGGTGAACAGGGGGCACGCGATGGCTACCTCGAATTCCTGCGCTGTGGAGGTGCTCGTTACCCACTGGACGCCCTCGATCTGGCAGGCGTCGATCTCCGGACACCGGAGATCATAGCCGAGGCTTTCAATGTCTTGACACGGCTTACCGATCGATTGGAATCGTTGACGTCATGAACCGGGCTGGTTGAACAAAGCGCGGAGTTCGAAGTTTGAGGAAGGAATAGCTCAGCGGCTGATCAGCACGCTGACAATGAGGATGCCGTTGTAAATATTGTGGGAATGGGAAACGATCTGCCAGCCCTCCCCGGCCATCGCTTCCAGGCGTTTTTGGAGCAGTCCTTCGATTTCGGAGAATGCAACCCGCACTTCAGGCACCTGCTCGCTCATCGTTTCAACAACAGCTCGCATCTTCAACCGGTGAGTAAAAACAAGTGTCTTGAATTCAGCACCTGATGCGGTCATGGAGATCTCTCCTTCGTGCTTCCCTGATCCGGCTCTCAGGGAATCGCTCTCGCCGGCTTACCTCACCAGAACCCGGGCCGTGTGAGCCAGCCGGGATTTCATCCACAGGCTGGCTCACACGTGCAGCGAGGCACCGTTTGTACTGCAAGGTCTATGCCTACTCGGACTGCCAGCAAGAACACTATGAGCGACCTGCAGGAGGTCGCTCATAGATACAAACCGAGCCTTTATTTGCGATCAGCGCCCGTGAGGAACAATTCGTGGGCGCCCGCACTAGCCTGAGCGACTCCCGGAGGTATGGGTCAGGCTCTTGAAAAAACCATGTCCATAGGCACGGGCAATTGCATCCAGGCCGTGCATCGAGACCGCTGTGCGCCTCCCGCTGCGGAGATCCACATAAGTTGCTCGATCCAGATTCTGCGGACAATTGATGTCACGCATCATCTCGGCCAGGCGCTGCCGGTTTTCGTCACTTAGAAGGAATTCTGCCATCGCTTTGCCCTCACCAGGTGATAACGTGTTCACGCCAACAAGATGCAAGCTTTATGCCATCTGCTTGACCTCTACCCCGTCGTTCGTAGAATCCAATTCAAGTCCATTTGGGTTCGCCCCAGGTGAGGGAATCGCTCTACAACTCTTATCCATAGGCTTCTTCAGTGCACCGGATGCGCTGGTGCAGTGTTCTTTCCCTTAACGGGGCTAGATCAAAGATTGTAGGTAGGAAGGAAAAGTAATGAAACGGAAGCTGCGCGGTTTTAAACCGAAAGCGATCGGGCTTGACTTTAACCTTTACCGGGTTGAGGTACCGATCACAGGCGTCTCCGATTCACACTTAAGTGTGGTCGATGTCTGGCCGGAGGGGGTCGACCGGACGGTGCTATTCGTCCACGGATATGCGGGTGTCGCTGAAACCTGGGAATACCAGATCAACCATTTCATGCAGTTTGCGCGCGTCGTCGCCCCGGATTTACGCGGTCACGGTCAGAGTGATGCGCCCTACACCCAGTACACGATGCCCGAACTGGTCAGTGATCTCGAGACGATTACCGCCTACCTTGATTTCCCCCAACGCTTCACGCTCGTCGGCCACTCGTTTGGCGGCTCGATCTGCATCGAGTATGCAGCCCTCCATCCTGAACGGCTCGACAAGTTGGTCCTGCTCACAACTGCCGGGGAGTATCCACTACCCCGCGCGGCCCAGCTACTATCGCGTGTACCGACTGCTGCCTTCCGCCCGCTGTGGCGCTTCCGCCCGCGCTGGAACGCCGAAGTGCATGTGATGAAACGTATGATGCTCAACAACCTGCGCAAATGGCAGGGTTGGGATGCGATGAGCAAGATTAGAACACCGACTTTGATCGTGACCGGTGAACGAGATCGCTACTTCCCGAAATCGGTTTACCAGCGTGTGGCCACCAGTATTCCCGGGGCGGAAGTGGTCGACATCGGGGCTTCCAAGCATAAGGTCCAACTTGAGCGCCACCAGGCGGTCAACCGTGCCATCGAGCGCTTCATCCTCGGGGAGGTAGACGGTCACCGCCACAGCTGGCGCGAGAACACCCTGGCTCCCACCGTCCACCCGGAACGCCCCTGGCTGCGCAGCTACGGCAAACACACACCCTTCTCGATCCCCATCCCCCGTCAACCTCTGCACAGTTTCCTCGAAGTTGCTGCCGACTGGCTCCCGAAACAGGTTGCGACCGTGTTCTACGGGTCTGAGCTTACCTATCAGCAACTCAACCGCCAGGTCAACCAATTTGCCCATGCCCTACATGGCTTGGGAGTCAGTCCCGGTGACCGGGTGATGGTGGTTCTGCCCAATATGCCCCAGCTCATCATCGCCTACTATGCCACGCTCAAAATCGGCGGTGTGGTCGTCCTGCCCAACCCCGACGCCTCTGGGGAAAGCCTGCTCGGCCAGGTCCGCATGACCGGTGCCCGGGTGCTCGTCACTCTGAGTGAGTTCAGCGCACTGGCTGGTCTCATCAGCGAGAAGACCGATACCCGGGTCGTCCTTGCCTCACTTCGCAACGCCGTTTCGGGGCGAACCTACAAACAACTGATGGCCCGCTGGGAAGCGGCCGGCTTCCAATCCGCGCGCGAGGACAGCGAGCATGCGGTCGGGATTCAAATGGATCGTTTGATGATGGATGCCTCCTGGGATTCCCCTTCCGTGAAGGTCCGGCATGATGACCCCGCAGCAATCCTCTTCACGAGTGGAACGACAGACGAACCTAAGGGTGTCTGCCTGACCCACGCCAACCTTGTCGCCAACGCGCTGCAGACCCGTCACTGGATCCCGGAGCTGGAGACCGGAAAGGAGACATTCATGGCTGTCATACCGCTCACGCACAGCTATGGCATGACCAGTGCCATGAACATCCCGATCGCCATGGCGGCGACGATCATCCTGCTCCCGGTCTTTGAACTTGATCAAGTACTCGAACATATCAAGGCTTACAAGCCAACCATCTTCCCCGGTGTACCCTCGATTTACATGGCCCTGAACCAGGCTCCGAATGTACGCGAGTACGGGCTCGAGTCGATAAAGGCCTGTATCAGCGGCGCAGCACCACTGCCAATCGAAGTCCAGGAGACCTTTGAAAAGCTCACCCACGGCCGCCTGGTGGAGGGTTATGGCTTGACGGAAGCTTCTCCGGTGACCCATGCCTACCCCTTTGATGGACCGGAAAAACCGGGCTCGATGGGCATCCCCATCCCTGGAACAGAGGCGCGCATCGTCGACCTGGTCAGCGGTGAGCCGCTTTCACCCGGACAAGTCGGCGAACTGCTTGTGCGCGGGCCGCAGGTTATGCAGGGCTACTGGGCAGGTCCGGATCACGAACCAAACCAGGATTCACTGAAGGACGGCTGGCTTTATACGGGCGATGTTGCAGTCATGGATAGTGAAGGCTTCTTCACGATCATCAGCCGCAAGCGTGACACCATCATGGCTGGCGAGTTCAGCGTTTACCCGCGCGACGTTGAGGAAGTGCTTTACGAGAACAGTAAGGTGCTCGAGGTAGCGGTGGTTGGGGTCCAGTCCGAAGATGGCGGGCAGAAGGTCAAGGCCTTCGTCGTCCCACGCCCGGGAATGGACCTCTCGGAGGAGGAGCTGCTCGAACTCTGCCGCAGGCGGTTGGAACCCTACGCTGTACCCTGGGAGATCGAATTTCGCAGCGAGCTTCCAAAATCATTCGTCGGCAAGGTGCTGCGCAGGATGTTGGTCGAGCACCCCTCATGACCAACCCATGCCCGGGGGAAGGATTCACCAGTTCCCTTCGCAGCTCCGGAGATTTACAATACTAGGACTTCGATGCTTCGGCGACGCTGGATTTGGTGGCTGGTTGTCCTGGGCATTCTGTTTACAGGTGGATACTTGATGCTTCAACCCCGCTGGATCGTTCGGCGCTTAAACGGACATTCTCCAGGCGTACTCTACGCCGTGGACACTGATTCCCCTGTTATCGCCCTCACCATCGACGATGGCCCCGATCCGGAATCCACCCCGCGCATCCTTGAAATCCTCAATGAATACGAGGCACGTGCAACCTTCTTCCTGCTCACCGATCGCATTCCCGGATCGGAGGGGCTGGTTCAGCAGATCGTTAGCGGCGGCCACGAACTCGGCAACCACATGCTCACAGACCAGGCAAGCATCCGGCTCTCAGCTTCGGAATTTGAGAAGCGTCTCCTCGATGCGCAGCGCGTTCTGGAAACCTACGCGGAAACCAGATGGTTTCGCCCCGGTTCAGGATGGTACAACCAGGAGATGCTCTCCACTGTCACCCGCCACGGATACCACACGGCTCTCGGCTCGATATATCCGTACGATGCGCACCTGCCTTCATCCTGGCTGGCCTCGCGCTACATCCTGTGGCGAGCGCATCCAGGAGGCGTGATCATCCTGCACGATTCGGAAGCGCGAGGCGAACGGACCGTGGATACTTTGAAAGTTATCCTGCCGGCGCTTCAGGAACGAGGCTACCGCATCGTAACCCTGACCGAACTCATCCAGCACGCAGACCAGGAAGGCCAATCCTGACCCACACTTTTTCAAGGAGCATACTCATGACCGATGGTGCCTATCGTCGTCTCGCCCAGCGGTTGGATGAGCTGCCGGATGGATTTCCGGCCACGCAGGATGGGTCCGAACTGGACCTGCTGGAAGTACTCTTTACTCCGGAGGAAGCCGATCTCGCCTCACATCTGCGTCTGACACCCGCCACGCCTGAATCGATCGCCTCTCAGCTTGGAATGGACGCTGAGCACGTACGCATCCAACTCAAGCAAATGGCCAAGAAAGGCTTGATCGCGGCCGAGCGCACAGCTGATGGACTGGGCTATGGGTTAATGCCGTTCATCGTTGGGATTTATGAGATGCAGGCCGGTCGCATCGATCGCGAGCTTGCTGAACGCTTCGAGGCCTACTACCAGCAAGCCTTTGTCCAGGCCGTTGGAACCCAGCCATACTTCCACCGGGTTTTGCCCGTCCAGGAAACGATCGAGCTCGAGATGGAACTTCAGCCGTATGAGAGCACGGCGGCCTTAATCGACCAGGCTCAAGCGTGGGGGGTGGTGGACTGCATCTGCCGCGTCCAGAAATCCCTGATCGGGGAGGGTTGTGAACACCCTCTCGATGTCTGTATGATCCTGAGTTCGCAACCCGGCGCTTTCGATGCCAGCTCAAGCGTCAAGGCCCTTGACCACGATGGCGCCATTGCCACCCTGCGCAGGGCGGCCGAAGCCGGACTTGTCCACACCGTCAGCAACCACCAGGAAGGGCACTGGTACATCTGCAACTGCTGCACTTGCTCATGCGGGATTCTGCGCGGGCTGAAAGAATTTGGCGTGGCGAATGTGGTCGCGCATTCCCGCTTCCTCAGCCAGGTCGAGGAAGAACTTTGTGTGGGATGCGAACTTTGCCTGGAATGGTGTCAGTTCGAAGCCCTTACCCACGCGGAAATTGCGCAGGTTGACGCTGATCGCTGCGTCGGATGCGGGGTGTGCGTCATTCACTGCCCGGAGAATGCACTCACGCTTATCGAACGGACGACAGGGGAATCCCCCGTCCCTCCGCTCACGCTCGAGGAATGGCGGTCAGCACGTGCCCTTTCCCGCGGTATTGACCTGAATCACGTGATCTAAACCTTCATGGGCCTCCCCTACAGCGGGTTATCACTCCCCGGTCGGCGCAAGCCTTACCTGATGGCGCATCGCGGCAACCGCGCCCTCTTCCCCGAGAACACCCGCTCAGCATTCATGCGGGCTTTCGAGGATGGCTCTGACATCCTCGAAACCGACCTGCAACTATCGGCCGACGACGTCTTTATGTGTATTCATGATGGCACAGTCGATCGTACAACCAACGGCCATGGATCGGTGGCGGATCTAAGCCTGTCGGAGCTGCAGCGCCTCGACGCAGCCGCAAGCCATCCAGATCTCCCTCCGGAAATCATACCGACACTGGAAGAGCTGAGTTCCTGGCTTCCACAAGATGTGGGGCTGGCGCTGGAGTTGAAATCGGATCGCTTCCTCGAACCTGGAATTGCGTCGAGACTCCTCCGGCTTCTCCGTGAGGCAGACATCCTGAACCGAACCGTGATCCTATCCTTCAGCCAGGAGCGGTTGCGTTCAGTTAAGGCCCTCGATCCAGCCGTGCCCATCGGCTGGATTACTTTGAAGAGCGCCATCCCTCGCGGTACGTTCGAGATGCTGGGGCCGTTTTGGCCGCTGCTCATGCTCAACCCGTTCTTTGTTCGATGGGCCCACCGGCGACATCAAGTTGTTGCGCCGCTCGATTCGGCCCCGGAAGCCCGGCTGGGTTATTATTCATGGCTGGGGTGCGATGCTGTACTCAGCGATCACCCGCACATCACGGCCGAGAAGCTCGACAAGCTGCGAGGCTGATCGGCCGTTTGAGGGCATTTCCCGGACAAATTACGAACTGGCGGGAGAGTCCTGACTACAACAGATCGTGCATTCCCTGAATGGAGTCCAGATGGTCGTCGACAGCTTCAAATACCTGCCGCGCCTGATCGCCGCGTTCTACCAGATGGCGGAGGTTGAACCCCGCCGGCCGATTCCATGGACCCCTATGTCCGGTCCACTCGACCAATGCACGTTTGGTCTGGTCACCTCGGCCGGCCTCTACGCTGCTAATACCGACAGCCCATTCGATGTCGAGCGCGAACGACTTGAACCGACCTGGGGCGATCCCAGTTTCCGCCGCATCACGAAAGATATATCAACCGAGGACCTCGCCATCAGCCACCTGCACCTCAACACGGCCGACATCCAGCGCGATCCCAATATCGTCTTCCCCCGCGAGCGGATGGAAGAACTGGTGGAAAACGGTCGCATTGGAGGACTGGCTGAAGAGAATTTCTCCTTCATGGGCTACCAGGGCTACCCGCCCGATACGAAAGCCTGGGAGCAGAAGTATGGTCCCCAGGTAGCCCAGGCGCTCAAGAGTGCTGGTGTCCAATGCGTCATCCTCACCCCGGTGTGACCAGATTGCGCCATCAACGTGCCCGTGCTGGCGCGTACACTCGAAGCCGCTGGACTCTCAACAATCCTGATCACGATGATGCCAGTTTGGGCAGAAGCGATCGGCGTCCCCCGAACACTCGCAGTCGAATTTCCGTTCGGTCATACCCTTGGGGCTCCCGGTGACACAGCGCAACAGCTGCGCGTGCTATCACAAGCACTTGGTATCCTTGAGCAGGCGACCGAACCCGGGTATATCGAACACAGCCTTGAAACATGGCACGAACCCTTGGATGCGGCCATTAAGTCCTGGCAGCCTGCTGAACCTTCTCCGATCATCGCCGAACTGTCGCCCAAGTTCCGTGAGATGCTCCGCTCAAGGCGCCGGAACCGTTCATAGGAGCTGGGATCCGGCTGAACTTTGATCGCAGAACATTAAGCTGCCGCAACAGGAGATTGAAAATGCGTCCTCTTGAAATCTTGCTCCTGGTCCTGATCGGTACGGATCTCCTCAGTCAAATCCTTGATCGGAAGATCGAGTTTCAAGGACTTCCACTGATCCCGTCGCTAACGATCATCACCAGCACGCTTCAGATCACGCTCGAGGGCTATCGCTGGCAGCTTGTACCCGCCTATCTGCTTGCGATCAGTTTCTTCCTGCTCGCTATCGTCCGTAGACGACGTGAGCCGGAGTCGAAGAAAGGGACAAACTGGACATTCAAAGGCTTGGCTCTGCTGGCCTTCGCTGTGGCCATTGGCTTGCCGGTGCTGCTCCCGGTGCCTCGCCTGAACGCACCCGATGGATCCTATCCGGTGGGCACAACGACGCTCGAACTTGTCGACACAAAGCGCGTGGACCCTTATGCCCCTGAACCTGACCAGCCGCGCCGGACACTCCTGCAAATCTGGTACCCGGCTGAGGGCGCTCCCGGGCTCCACCACGCACCCTGGATGGAGGCGGCGGAAATTGTGGCTCCCGCCGTTGCAAATTGGATCAATCTGCCATCGTTCTTCCTTGACCACCTGGCGCTGTCTCGCTCTCCTGCTTTACAGGATGCACGTGTGTATCCGGCCAGCGATAGATACCCGATCGTGCTCTTCTCACACGGCTACGGTGGTTTTCGCGCCCAGAATACCAACCAGGCGATCTACCTCGCCAGCCATGGCTTCATCGTAGCGGCCGTCGAGCATACCTACGGAGCTGTCGTGACCGTTTTCCCCGACGGCGAAGTCGCCTACCACAACCCTGATACATTACCGGACGGGCTGTCAGAACTGGAAGACCTGGCGGCAACGCGACGCCTGGGGGACCAATGGGCCGGGGATCTGGCGTATGCGCTCGACACGCTGACCTCTCTAGATCAGGGCGGAGAGGGAGACCTTTTTACAAACCGGCTAGACCTAGAAAATATAGGCGTGATGGGGCACTCAACCGGAGGCGGGGCAGCGATCGAGTTCTGCCAGCACGATCCACGATGCGCCTCGGTCCTGACCATGGATCCCTACTTGAAGCCGGTTTCGGAGCAAACCCTGGAAACTGGACTGGCGGTCCCTGCCCTTCATCTCTTTAGCGAGCGCTGGTCGTCGGGGGAAAATCAGCAGGCGTTCAGTAGGTTTGCCACGCAAGCAGCAAACAATACCTGGACAGGATCCATTGCCGGAACCGCTCATTATGATTTTACGGACCTGCCACTGCTCACGCCCCTGGCTTCAATGATCAGTTTAAAAGGGCCGATCCCAGGGCCGCGTGTGGTTGAGATTATCAACGCATACACGCTTGCGTTCTTCGATTTCACGCTCAAGGGACAGGCCTCCGCTTTAATCCCGGGATTGAGCACTCCATACGTTGAGTTGATCCTGAAGAATATCCCATGATCATCCGACAATCACGATCAATATATTTGAGAAAAGACAATCGGATGCTAGCTACAGAACGGACGGAATACCTCCATGCAAACTAAAGCAGATCCACGCCTCAAATCGATCGTACTGGTCACAATGCTGGCCGTTCTCATTTTCTTGCTCGCTGCCTGCCGGGCTGCATCGGCCGTGCCGACGGATGAAGCCCAAGCGGGGCATGTCTTGATCGCCGAGATCTTGGGCGGGATCGAGGGTGACAATCTGCACGAATTCATCGAGCTCTACAATCCACAGCCCGAACGGGCGGATCTTACGGGATGGTCGCTGGAGTACAAACTATCGGATGCGGACGGGAGTGTGGCGCTGTACGATTGGGAGATCCCGGCCTCGATCGGACCTAACGGATCGCTGCTGCTTGTGCACAGCGGCTTTTACCTGGGCGTGACCGCGGATGCCTATTTTGAGCAGGGTTTGAATCTCACATCTGGAGGACTGCGACTGATCGACGACACAGGCCAGATGGTCGATCAGGTTGGCTGGGGATCGGCGCCAGTTGATTTTACGGAAGACTCGCCGGCGCCAGCGCTGCAAAATGGAATCTCTCTTGAGCGCCTGCCTGGTGGCAGTGCAGGCAGCACAGCGGATACTGATGACAACCTGGCTGATTTTGTGTTGCGGGAAGACCCCGCCCCCCGCAACACAGGCTCAGGCCCAACGCCAGGTGAAACGCCTCCCTTCTCTCTGACGCTTGATATTCCCGCTGGTGTCGCACCCGGGGATACGTTCCCAGTCGTGCTCCAGTTATCGAACAACAGCGATCAGACAATCGCTAATCTGGAACTCCAGCTGCCACTGCCGGCGCCACTTGGAATCAGCCAGAAGCCGCCCGATTTGCAAATCGCGGGCACGACCCTACAGGCACGCAGCGTTTCAATTGAAGGCGGGGCCAGCCAGTCCTGGACCATCCAGGTCCGCGCGCCCTGGACCTATCTCACGCTCCCACTGCGGGATGTGTTTGCGCGGGATGCAGGCGGCCGCTATGCCTATGCCAACCCGGCCTGGCTCGAGATTCGGGAGGGGGTGATCCCGATCGGCGTCTCGAGGAACTTGATCGATACCACGGTGAAGGTTGAAGGCCTGGCGACGATGTACACGGGGGGCTACTTCGCCGGCTCGGGCAATGTCAAGTTCTACCTGCAGGATGAAAGCGGCGGGGTTCAGGTATGGGTGCCATCCGGTGAAGGCAGCCTCGCGGTGAACATCGGGGATCGGGTGCAGGTAACGGGTGAGATGCAACTTTACCGTGGCGCCCGTGAATTGGTGGCCACACCCGAAACAGTGATCATCCTCGATGCTGAACCTGGCCCTCGCCCATTGGAGGCCACGATCCAACAAGCCAGCCTCGATATCGAGAGCCTCCCTGGCCAGCTGGTATCGGTCGAAGGAACCGCAAACCGTATCGAGGAATTCAGCTACAGTTTCGAAGTTGACCTGATCGATCCGGCAGGGAACCTGCTGACCCTGTACATCGATAAGCAGACTGAGATGAGCGTCGAGCAGCTTGAGCTTGGCCGGGATTATCAGTCAACCGGGATCCTGGAAGTGCTTGATTCGACCGTCCTGCTTTATCCCCGCATCGCTGACGACCTGGTCGAGATATACCCCGAAGAAATTCTTCTCAGCGCTGAAGCGCCGCTCACCACACTGCCGGGCGTACCTTTCACGATCAGCCTGCAGGCCACCAACCACACACGGTCGGAATCATACAGACAAAACCTGATCCTTCCCTGGCCCCAGCCCGGGCTTACCCTGCTGGAGATCGAAGACGGCGGGGTCCTCGAAGAAGGTGAAATACACTGGTGGCTTCCAAGCCTTGATCCCGAGTTTGGATCCATCTCCGTAAAGATCAGGGTCGCAGCTGTCCCTGGTCAGACTGCGCGTCTCGTGGGCTACTATCTCCTCAGCCCTGCTGGCGGATTGACTTCTGAGGGCATCCCACTGCAAATCTTCCTGGGTGATGAAATACCCATCTGGGCTCTTCAGGGTGCGGGGGAGTCCTCATCGTACAAACTGAAGACAGTCACGACCTCTGGCATCGTGACAGGTGTCTTCCCGGACCTTGGAGGATTGTGGCTCCAAAACCCCCTGCCTGATGACGATCCATCGACTTCTGAGGGCATCTTCATCGCTTGCGGAGAGAAAGTGACTTCGCTCAAACCGGGTGACATGATTAACGTCACAGGCGTGGTGCGGGAGATCGCGGCGCAAACCCAGATTGCCGTTCAGGACTGCAGCAAGCTTGACCCGCTTTCCTCCAGGTTGTCGCTCCCTGAAGCACGCAGCCTCGACCCGCCGGTAGATCCGAGTGCCTCCGCTAAGTATTATGAGTCACTCGAGGGAATGCTGGTTGCGATCGAAGAGCCTGCCATCGTTATCGGGCCGAGCTCACGCTACGGCGAGACATTTCTCCTGCTTGAAAAATTGGGGGTTGAACGGCTGTATCGCGGGGATCCGACCGGAGCCGTGATCACCATCGACGATGGCACCGATGCTGCCTTTGAGGATAGGGACGGGATGACTGCCGCACTGGCGGTTGGCGACCGGGTGACCCGGGCTATCGGCCCGCTGGCCTACACCTTTGGTGCCTATAAGATCGAGCCGATCGAAGCGCTGGTGACGAACTCACAACCGCTGCCGCAGATCCCTTCCAGCCCCATCCTCGGAAACGGGCAGTTTTCCGTCATGACCTGGAACGTCGAGAACCTGTTCGACATCCTTGCTCCGCATCCAAGCAGCCCTCCCCGGCCACGTAAAGCCGAGTACGAACAGCACCTGGAGAGGATCGCACGCACGATCATCGCCGCTGGATCCCCAGCCATCATCGCGCTGCAGGAGGTTGAAAATGTTGGGATCCTTGATGATCTGGCTGCTCTCGGGCTGCTCTCCGAATTCTCCTATCACGGCTACCTTCTGGAAGGGACCGACAGCCGGGGGATTGATGTCGGCTACTTGATCCGGGAGGACCTGGTCCAGGTGTTGGACCTCAAGCAGCTGCCTGCTCCCGAAGGCTTGACCAGCCGGCCGCCGCTCTCCATCCACGTGCGCGTCCGTGAAGGGGGACAGGAGCTCGTGCTGTTCAACAACCACTTCCTGTCGCTATCCGGTGGTGAAGCCGCAACCGAGCCGCGCCGCACCGCACAAGCTGCCTGGAACGCCTCGCTGGTGGAAGCGCAGTTGGAATCAGAGCCTGGTGTGTGGGTGGCCGTGTTGGGTGACCTCAACTCGTTTTTCGTGGATCCTCCCATCGAAAGGCTGCGGGGGGCTGGGCTGAAACATGTGTTTGATGCGATCCCCGCGAGTGATCGTTATACGTACGTCTTCCAGGGGGTCTCGCAAAGCCTCGATCACATCCTCGTGAGCGAGGACATGTGGGAAGAGTTGGTGGAGGTCACAGTGCTGCATCTCGATGCCGACTATCCGCCGCCCGTGCCCGGTGATCCATCGCCATGGCGGGAGTCGGATCATGACCCGGTCGTCGCGGTTTTTGAGCTTGCGCCGTGAACGGGAAGGATCTTCATTCGAGTAAATTAATTGAGTGAATCATCTCCCGGAAATAGTATGGGCAAGGTGACCTTGCCCCTACGCGTATATATTAACGATTGTAGGGGCTGTCCCAAAAGGGCAGCCCCATTCGCGTTTTAAGAGCAAATCACTAGAATGGGGGACATGAAAAAGAAGAAAAGTCCACACGCTGTGTTCAAACCCTACACGATGGGCCAGCTGCAGCTCCCTACGAATCTAGAAGACCTCATCCCCGATGGTCACCTGGTGAGAAGGGTGCATGAAGCGATTGAGCGGGTGAATCTAGATCCCCTGATCCAGCAATACAAAGGGGGAGGGACCAGCAGCTACCATCCGAAGATGATGTTGAAGGTGCTGGTGTATGCCTACACCCAGCAGATCTACTCGTCACGGAAGATTGCCAAGGCGCTGCGGGAGAACATCCACTTCATGTGGATCAGCGGGAACAGCAGGCCGGACTTCCGCACGATCAACCGCTTCCGGGGCGAAGTGCTCGGGAAGGTGATGGCCGAGATCTTCACTGCGGTTCTCGAGCTGCTGATCGAAGAAGGCTATGTGAAGCTGGAGCATTATTTCCTGGACGGGACGAAGATCGAAGCCAATGCGGGCAAGTACACCTATGTGTGGGCGAAGAGCACGAAGCGAAACAAGGGCCAGTTGCAGGCGAAAGTGAAGCAGCTGCTGGAAGAGATCGAGCGGGTGAACAAGGACGAAGAAGAGGAGTATGGAGATCGTGATCTTGAAGAGCTGGGCGAAGAAGCTGAGATCGACGCCGACCGATTGGACAAGAAGGTCAAGGAGCTGGACGAGATCCTCCAGCGCGGATTGAGTGAAGGGGAGAAAAAGCCGGACAAGCGCGACAAGAAACGTGCGAAAGCCCTGAGGATCCTGGAGAAGGAATGCCTACCCCGCCTGCGAAAGTATGAAGAACAGGAGCGGATCCTGCAGGGACGGGGCAGCTATTCGAAGACGGATGAGGAAGCTACCTTCATGCGCATGAAGGATGATCCTCTGCGGAAGGCGCAGCTCAAGCCTGCCTATACCATCCTGGCACAGGGCAACCTCCAGTTGGGGACCGAGAACCAGTTTGTGGTTGGACTGAGTGTTCATCAGCGGCCGGGAGACACAGGCTGTATGGTGCCGCATATGGAAGGGGTGAAAGCCCGCCTCGGCCGGCTTCCGGAGAAAGTCGTCGCGGACGCTGGTTATGGCAGCGAAGAGAACTATGTCTACCTGGAAGAGCGAGGTGTGGAAGGCTTCGTGAAGTACAACACCTTCCACCAGGAACAGAAGAAGCGGAGCCGGAAGACGCGTTTCCTCGCCGAGCAGTTCCCTTACAACGAAGAGAAGGATGAGTTCATCTGTCCGGATGGGCGACGCATGCTCTATCGTGAGACAAGCCGATACAGGACAGAGAATAACTACTTGAAGGAAGTCCGCGTCTACGAGTGTGAAGGCTGCGCCGGGTGTAGGCTTCGCGCCGAGTGTACACATTCGAAGGAAAACAGACGCATTCGTGTGAGCTTTGTGCTGCAAGAATTGCGTGCAAAGGCCAGAGATCGTTTGCTCTCCGAAGAAGGGTTGGCTTTGCGTTCCAGACGCCCTGTGGAAGCGGAAAGCGTATTTGGGAGATTGAAACAGAATTGGCAGTTCAGAAGGTTGATGCTCCGGGGATTGAGAAAAGTAGAGACCGAGCTTAGCCTGCTCTGCATTGCACACAACCTATCAAAAATGACGGTTGCATAGCCGCCGTTCTTTTTTTTGCCACGCAAAAGTATGGAGAAAGGGCCGTCCAAGCTTCTTTTTGGACGGCCCCTACGGGTATCGTTGGGTAGTGACATGCCCTCATTGAAGTACCCGCAATGGCGAGTGGTCTAGGCGGAGATGAGACCAAACCCGCTTCCCGCAGTGAGTGCTGTCGGGGTTAGATATCCATCAAGCGGTCGCGTACGTCGATCGCCTGGCCAAAGGCTGCGCCAAACACCGCCAGGATGACGATCGCCACGATCCCCACCATGTCGGTCCACTCGGCCTGGACGAAGTAAGGCAGCAGGAGCAGGACCAGGAGCCCGAGCAGGATCCCCACAAGGGTGAAAGTGATCACCTTTGGGATCTGGCTGAAGATTTTGGAGAACACGAAAGGCTCCCGGCTTCCACGCCGGCGCCGGGCGACGTGATGCTGAACTTTCTGCTGCTGAACCTGGGGATCGCGCAGCGAAATCTGCCGGTCACGGAGTTTGCGCAGGCGTTCGACCTCATCCTCACGGCCCATATCATCCTCCGAAATGGCATAAAACGTTCATTTGTATTGTAGCGAATATAAAGCTGGAATCAAGCCAGATTGCCGGACCTAGTGGATTAGCTCGGCCTGATCCTTGATCGCCCCGCGCTTGTCGAGCGGGATCTGTCGATCAGGATCAAGGTCCTGTGGAGGGTCAACCCGGTGAAAGTCAGATGCAGCGCGGGTTCCATATCAAAGCCTTCCATGCGCTCGAGACAATCCGAAGCGCCGGGACGGTGATCCACTCTGCGCAGCGCTGGCCTTCCAGCGTGGGACAAGCTTCCCGGAGCTAGCAACCCACTGAACCCGCACCCATCATCGCTGAGCTCACACCGAAGGTACGCGAAATCCTGCGCAATCGTCTACAATTCATCCCGCATTCAGAGTATCGAAAGTGATACCGAAGGTGTTTTATTCAAAGAGAATTGTGATGAAATATCATTGCGTCGGTGAATTGTTCGCAGCGCGATTACCATCGAGAAGGAAAAATCATTGACTAAACCCAAATCGATGCTCAAGATTCTTGAGGAAACCAGCCGTACTTTCTATTTACCGATCATCCGCCTTCCCCAGGGGCTTCAGGAAGCAGTTGCCTCAGCCTACCTTTGTATGCGGGCGATCGATGAGATCGAGGATCATCCCGAGCTTGATCCGCGACAGAAATCGAATATCCTTCAAGCCGTGAGCTTTGCCCTTCAGGGTCAGCATTCCGTAGAAAACTTCAAGCACGAAGACTTGAGCGAAGCTTTCCTGAATATGACGCGGCTGCCAGAAGTAACCCAGCGGCTAGGCGAGTGGGCCATCCTGGCGCCTGGCGCAATCGCTCCCAGGATCTGGGAGGCTACCGCCGCCATGGCAGAACGGATGGCAATGTGGGCCCAGCGCGGTTGGTCTGTGGTTACCCAATCCGATCTTGATCGCTACACTTTCAGTGTCGCGGGTGCCGTCGGACTTCTGCTCTGCGACTTGTGGGGTTGGTTTGATGGCCTGCAACTCGAGCGTAGCCACGCCATCTCCTTCGGCCGCGGTCTACAAGCCGTGAATATTCTCCGGAATCGCAAGGATGATCTCAGCCGAGGTGTGGACCTTTACCCTCAGGGTTGGGGTGATAAGGACATGGAAACCTACGCCCGCGACAGGCTTATCGCTTCAGAAAGCTACAGCAACACATTTCCTGAGTTATATAAGAGCTTTATCGCCATTCCGCATGCTCTGGCCGTCGCAACGCTCGACGCGCGCCGTGATGGGAAGCTCAAACTATCACGGGCTGCTGTCCTGCAGATCGTTAGTCAATTCGATCGGGCTTAATCTGAGCTGCCATAGCCCTTTCCAATGAATATGATCCAGCAAACAACTGGGAGAATTCGTTTACATAGCGGAAGAGCTAATCTGTACCTTCGATATATGTCCCAACCCACAGCATTTCATATCACGTTTTGATCACGAACAACTTTTCCAAGGAATCGTTTTACTACTAAAGAGGGCATGTCAATCGTGAGTTCATAGTAACCGCCCTGGCCTAAATCGGACAGGAAGCCTCTGGTTATAGTCGGGTGGGCCATGGCGTTAATGGAGAAACGGGGCGCCTGTAGGCGCCCCGTCTGCGTTCATAGTTCGAACTCGATGACCGGGTTACTGCGTCTCGGCCAACGCCTCGGCTGCGGATGCGTTCAGCTCTGCCAGCAAAGTCGGGATCTGGTCGGCATCGCTCTGCAAGATAGCCGAGAAGGTATCCTGGACATCACGGCGAACCGTGCCCCAGGAAGCCCAGCCCGGTTCTCCAACACCGTACGGTGCCAGGTCAAGACCCTGCGCCCAGAGCGGGTTTGTGGCAGCATAGTCGGCAAGCAGATCAACTGCGCTGGCCCGAATCGGGTAGTACGCGCTGGCTTCGATCCACTTGGCATTGATCTCGGGGCTGGTAAACCACTTCAGGAACAACCAGGAAGCCACTTCCTTCTCAGGGGTTGATTTCACGATGGCCGAGTACTGTACGTAGGCATCTACGCCCTGCGTCCCACCGTCTCCCACAAAGGGGGTAAACGTCCAGACATCGTCATGGAAGGCACCCTCGGCCTCGAAAGCATCCGCCTGGTAGGTGTAGCCGGCGGTTGAGCTGATCGTGATCAATGCGCGGCGGGTGGCGAATTCGGGGTTCGGATAACCTTCGGTGGCGTAGGCGCAGCCCTCATCCCAGATTTCCTTCCAGAATTCGGCTGTGCGCACGACAGCCGGGTTGGTGAAGTCATAGCCATCACCGGCTTCGTTGTACATGGTCCCGCCCAATCCGAAGACGAAGGAGGCGACGTTGCTGGCACCGGTGTATAGCACCAACCCGCCCTGGCCATCGTTGTCAGGGTTGTCATCGGCCGTATTGGCAGCCGTCGCGGCGCAGATCTGCGCTTTGTACTCATCGAGCGTCGTCGGCGGCGCGGCGAAACCAAGTTCCTCGGCCCAAGTGTTATTATAGAAGTTCACGTTCTCAGACTGCCCATGCGGGAAGCCTACCCGGACACCATTGGCGTTGACCCCGCCATCCCAAGCGCCGGTGTAGTAATCGGCGATCTCTTCCCCGGTCAGGCCCCAATCAGGATCATTGATGTAGCTATCCAGATCGGCCATCACATCGACCGAATGCCAGGTGTCGAGGGCGTTGGTGTAGCCCACGACGACATTGGGCAGGTCGCCGGACTGGATGGCGGCGTTCATCGCGTCTTCCAGGTCACGGTAGGCGCCCTGGTCGAGCGCCTCGACCGTGATGCCCCATTCGTTGGTGGCGTTGAATTCATCTACGATCGCCATCAAACCTTCACCAGTCGAGCCCGTGCCCCACACGTGCCAGAAGGTCACGGTCTGACCACTCGGGTCGACCGCCGGCATGGCCGGTTCAGGTGTCGGCTCCACCATCGGTGCTTCTGTGGGTGGGACGGCGGCTGGTGGTTCGGTAGGAGCTTCGGTGGCTGCCGGTGAACAGGCTGAGAGCGCAAGCGGCAGGACCAACGCCACGAGAAGCAACCAGGCGTACATATTCTTCTTCATTGCGAACTTTCCTCCTCGATACGAATTATCCAGGTAATATTGGACTGACTCAATTCCCTCTTCTTTCGATCGCTGCCTCCTTCCGGCCGATCAACCCTTCAAACCGCTGCGGGCGATAGACTCCGTGAATTGCTTCTGGGTAAAGAAGTAGAGCACGAGTATCGGCACGATTGTAATAACCGCACCGGCCATCATCAAGTTCAACCTCTGGCCAGCCTCATCGATGAAGCTTAAAAAGCCGACCGTGATCGGACGCCAATCGGGTGTGTTGGTGACCAGCAAAGGCCAGGCAAGTGCATTCCACGATCCCATGAAGGAGAGCACCAGGATAACCATTAAGGGTGCTTTGGCCAATGGAAGCACAACCTTCATCAGGAAACGCATATGCCCGGCGCCATCGATCTGGGCCGCGTCGAAGAGTTCGTCGGGGATCTGGGCGAAGAATTGCCGCAGAAGAAAGATCGAAAATACGCTCCCCATGAAGGGGATCGTCAGCGCCGGCCAGTTGTTGATCCACGGGATCGGACCGATCCGGCCCAGCCAGGTGACCGTCAGGAAGTTGGGGATGATCAAGACCATGGCCGGGATCATCATCGTGCTGAGCATAACACCGAAGATCAGGTCCCGGCCGGGAAACTCGATCCGGGCAAATGCATAGGCTGCCAGGATGCTCACGGTGAGCTGGCCGGCCAGCGTGATAATGGTGATCTGGATGCTGTTGATCATATACTCGGCGAACTGCGCTTCCTTCCACGCATCGATATAGTTCTCGAGGTGGATCGCGCTGGGGAACAACTTGACGCCCATCGATTCACCGATCGACATGAAAGAGGTCGAGATCATCCACACGAAGGGAATCACTGCTAGCAGCGCACCCAGGATCAACACCAGGTAGGTCAGGCTATGCCGGGTGATGGCCCTCATCAACGTGCGTCCGAAACCCCTGTCCGCACCCGAGCTAATTCTCTGATCGGTTCGATCAGCCATAGAACACCCTCGATCCCTGCAGACGGTTATTGAGCACGGTCAGGCTCAGGATAATGGCAAACAAGACAAAAGCCAATGCCGACGCATACCCATATCGAACTTTGTCGTAGAACTCGAGGAAGATCGTGACGCTGAAAGTATCTACCGTGCCCAGCGAGAGTTCATGCCGCAAGACCCAGATGTGGCTGAACGCTTTAAACGTTCCGATGATCGCGATCAGTGAAAGGAAATAGGTGGTGGGAGACAGAAGCGGGAAGATGATCTGCCTGAAGATCTGCCAGCGTCCCGCGCCGTCGATCTCGGCCGCTTCGATTAATTCGGTCGAGATATTACCCAGCCCCGCCAGATAAATAACCGTGTCGTAGCCCACATAGACCCAGATCGAGAATATCATCACCACGACCAGCGCCAGGCTGGGACCAGCAGCCCAGGCGGGGATCTCCTGGCCAAACCGCTCCGCCAGGAGTTTGAAGATGCCGTTCGGCTCCTGGATCCAGCGCAGGGGTTCAAGCCCGGCAAATTGCAGCAGTTGGTTGACCGGAGCCTGAGGGCGGATGGAGAACATCTGCTTGAAGACGGCGGCGGAGGCGACAAAAGGCGTCACATAGGGCAGGAAGTACAACATGCGGAATAGCTCAGATCCTGCCAGACGCCGGAAGAGAAGGACCGCAAGGAAGAGCGAGATCCCCAGCTGGAAGGGGACTGTCCCGAGAGAATAGAAGATGGTGACTTTCAGACCTTCCCACACGTCTTTGTCACCGGCGTCGATCACCATCGGGAGTTCTCCGATCAACACCCAGCCGCCGACTAACAAAACCGTGGCGCCGAGAATCCGCAGCCAGAACGTGCGCGTGGACATCTCCCCCTCTGCCTCCCGCCAGACGAACCAGGCCGCTATGAGTAAGAGCACACCACTGCTGATGGTGATGATCTGGGACCAGAGAGCCGGGCTCTCGCCAGTTTCAAGCGTTTGTTGGTATGCAAGCCCTGCTTGCTGGTAGGTATAGGCAGCCAGGAAAACCCCAACCCCGAGGGCGAACCAGATCGTGGTGAAGGAAACTTGATAGCCAAATGCCCCAGGTTTTCTCCACAAGCGGATAAAACCAAAGGATACGAGTATGGCGATCACCAGCAGTAGTAGGAAAAGCTTCAGGGCCGCCACGACGTGCGGCACGGAGAATGCCTCGCCCAGCAATTGGATGAAGAGCTCGCGGGTCCGATCGAGCGTGATGACCTTGTTGGCAATATCGAGCACATTCGGCAGGAGCAGCACGGTCCAGCGCAAGAAAGCGACCAGCGTTGCGGCGTGCAGTACACCGGGGAAGACCATGATCCACGGTTTTACCTCGCGTTCTTGCGCCTGTCTGAGGACCCGACGCATCAGGAACCAGGCCAATACGATAGCACCCACCGCCAATGCAAAGAGCAGGACGTAGATAAAGGTATCGATCGCGCGCACATAATTCGTGAGCCCGATGAAATCGCCCCGCCGCAGCTTCCATTGGTACAGGCTGACATAAAGCGCGAAGCCAACCGGGAAGATGCCGAAGACAAAGATCAGCAGCGTCGCCGGCAGGATCATCAGGTAGCCGGTTATATATTCTCGGAGCTTGCGGCCGCTGTGTCCGCTCATGCCGCTGCGGAGTCTTGCGAGCCGGGATTGCCTCGTAAGTTGAATATCCGCTGGTCGACGGGTTTCCTGCACTCGTCCTCCAAAACGCTCATGGATTAATGTGGATTAGAATTATAGGCTACCATGCAAAACTGAACCAGTGCCCACTTTCAAAAGAACGGATGATCATGCTCCTTACAGACAGGTCTGCAGAAGCCATCGACCGTATTCAGGCTACACGCTTACCAGGACTCGACCTGGGCAGTGACAGCATCCACCCTAACTACAACGGCCTTTCGATCCTCAACCTGCCCTCCAGCTTGTGCAAGTGGTTCGCGGCAGAGCCGCTGACCCATCCTGCCCTTGACCTTTCTGCATTGGACGCGCTGGCCGAAGACATCGATCAGATCATCGTTGTCCTCGTCGACGCTGTTTCATTGAGCCGTTTCCAGCGCTGGATGGCAGACATGCTTCCGTCACTCACCACCGTACCCGGGGAGGCCTCCCTCACCACGATCACTTCCGTAGTTCCCTCGACGACGTGCGCCGCGCTGACGACTTTATGGACCGGACGCAGCCCGGCCGAACACGGAATCCTCGGTTATGAGATATTTCTACGTGAATTCGGCCTGGTTGCGAACATGATCACCCATGCGCCAGCCGCGTTTGATGGTGAGGCTGGTTCGCTCTACCGCGCCGGCCTCGATCCGCTGACATTCCTCCCCGTTCCAACGATCGGACCGCACCTGGCACGAAGTGGTGTAGAAACCCATGCCCATCTGCATTACTCCATCAGCGGATCCGGCTTGTCCCGGATGCACTACCTGGATGTTCAGGTGCACACTTACGCCGGGGTATCCGACCTGTGGATTTCTGTTCGTCAGTTGGCAGAACAACCGCTCAAATCCAGGCGCTATCTCTGGGTTTACTATGGGGGCGTTGATGGACTTTCCCACCGGCATGGCCCTGATTCCGAGCAAGCCCGGGCTGATTTCCAGGCGTTCATCCTGGGCCTCTTCAACCATTTTCTGGAACCCCTCGATCGCGAAATCGGGAAACGAACACTCTTCCTGATGCTGGCCGATCATGGCCAGGTCACTACCCGGAAAGATCCTCAATATGAACTTCGCTCTCACCCAGGACTGGCCCGCCGGCTGCACATGAGCCCGACCGGTGAGAACCGGCTTGCGTATCTCTACCCGCGACCCGGCCAAGCGGAGGCCGTCAATGAATACGTTCGCCGAACCTGGCCAACTGGGTTCCAGCTCCTACCTTCTGGCTTCGCGCTCGAGGCAGTCCTGTTCGGGCCCGGTGAGCCGGCTGCTTCGGCGTTCGATCGTCTTGGCGACCTGATCGCTATCGCCCAGGATGATGCCTACCTGTGGTGGGCAACCAAGGAAAACCCGCTCATTGGACGCCACGGTGGCATCTCACGCGATGAAATGCTCGTTCCGCTCTTCGCCTACCGCCCGAGTTGATATCCCTATCTCGCATCAAAACCACCTCCCAGGGTGTGGGAGGTGGTTTATTTCTTCCTACCTTGCATGAATTATGGTTGCGCAGTGCCTCCCAGTGAAGGCAAGGGCAGCAGGTACGGATTATCAGCCGGGACGAGCATCACCTGGATGCCGGGGCCAAGCTTCTGGATGTATTCGAAGGTGATCAGGTCGGGATTGTTGCGCAGCGCATCGGCGATCAATCCCAAGGCCTCAGCCTCGGCCTTGGCCTCGATCACACGCGCCAGGGCATGGCCTTCGGCCTGGATCACAACAGCATCAGCCTCACCCTGGGCGACCTGGCGAGCTTGCTCAGCTTCCTGCTCGCGCTGCTGAACGATAAACGCGGCCTGCTGCGCTAGCTGCTCGGCAATCTGCTTCTGCTCAACCGAGGCAGCATATTCGTCTGAGAAGGCGATGTTGCGCAGGACAAACTCATGCAAAATCAGGTTGCCTTCATTAAAACTGGCTGCGAGCTGATCGGTCATGAATGTGGTCAATTCGAAACGCTTGGTGCTGATGACCTCATCGATCCTGAATTGTGAGACACCATCGCGGATGACACCGCGTGCAAAGGGCCGCACCAGGTTATTGATATACGCACCAGACCACTTGATATGGGATTCAACCACTTTGGACGGGTCGATCGAGAAGATGACCGAGGCGTCGACCCGGACGATCTGGCCGTCCGCGGTGCGTGCTTCGACCGAATCATCACCTTCTATCGCCCCCTCTTCTGGTGCGATCGACATGGTATATGTCTGGCGGGTGATGGGGTAGGTAATCACGTTCTCGAGAAAGGGCACAACCCATCTCAAACCGGGTTCGAGCGCTTCTGGGCGGACACCATCACCGAGTGCGGTGATGACCACGCCACGCTCGGTCGGCTGGATGAAGACCAACCCCGCGCTGACCGTCGTAAGAGCTAGCGCCAGGATGATCGCCCCGATGATGATGACCCCGGCAGATTTCATCCGCTGCCCGCGTGCAGCCTGGGCAACCGCCAATCCGATGGTGCCAAGAGCAATGACCCAGGCTACTGTGGCGAGTGCCGATAGAACTACTGAGACGTTCATTTTCTCCTCCTCAGGAAGTTGTTCTATTCTTGGCGAATTTATTCGAGTGTACGAATTCTACCATGCACACCTCGGCGCCCCCGACAGGTGGCTGACATCTCCCGCCCACGGAGCGGAGTCGTAGATAGACTTGATTCATGATGGTGATCGGGTTGGTGTCTCAGCGTTCGAGCAGCACCGTAACCGGCCCATCGTTCTCGATCTCGACCAGCATTTGGGCTCCAAAGACGCCCTCAGCCACCGATAGATTCTGCTGGCGCAGACGTTTTGCAAATGCTGCCACAAGCGGTTCGGCAAGATCTGGTGAAGCGGCCTCGATGAAGCTTGGCCTTCGTCCCTTGTGTGTATCGGCGTAGAGAGTAAACTGCGAGATTACCATCACCTCACCCCCCACCTCGGCCAGGGAAAGGTTCATCTTCCCATCCAGGTCTTCGAAGATCCTCAGGGCGGCACACTTGTCTGCCACCCAGACGGCAGTTTCCTGATCATCATCCTTGCCAATGCCAAGCAGGATCACGAGACCCTTCCCGATAGCGCCAACCTCTGCTCCATCGATCGTCACCCGGCCTCGCCTGACGCGCTGAAGGACTGCTCGCATGGGATACCTTTCCCTGATCAGGGATAAAGGCGATCAGAATGATATTTATCTTTTAAGGGCTTTGCCCACCAACTCGACCAACGCATCTGGCTCAATGTGGCTGCCGGTCTGCAGTTTTGAGTAGACCAGGTCCTCGCCCACCAGCACCTCGAAACGCCCCCCATCGGAGGGGATGAGTGCAATCGAGCTGACTTTGAATTCAAATGCCTTCAAGAGTTCGGCCATCGCACCGATGGCGCGGTCTGTATAGTGTCAAACTGCGCAGTACTCGATCGAGATCTCAACCATATTTTCTCCCTCCAATATGCGTAATGTGCTGTATCTGCGTGCAACAGCAAGGAGTATACTGTATCGAACCCATCCGGCAATCCGGGAAAGTCTTGGGGCCCAGGGTCAAGTGTGCGATAATAGCGGAAGGAGGTGAAGTATGCGCCGCTTTACATCTTTTATCGCTGGAGCCATGTGCGGTGCGCTCATTGGGTCCATCGCCGCGCTCCTCCTGGCTCCCTTCTCGGGAGACGAACTTCGAGAGCAGGTCCAATCGCGGACACTCGCCTTTCGCGACGATGTTCGTGAAGCCTACGATGCGCGCGTTGCCCAACTCGAGGCCGAGTTAGAGCAATTGCGGGGACGAGCCAGGAAGTCCTGAACTTGCCCGTTTTCTAAATGACAAAAGCGGATCACCTTAGCAAAGGGTGATCCGCTTTCTTTCTATGTAGATCGGTCGTTTAAGGGGTCAATTCGAATTCGTATGGGGCTGGTTGCCAGGTGTAGCGGGTCATCCCGCTTACAATCAGATAGGCAGGGCCCTGGCCAAGATCTACTTCGAGTTCGGCCTGGTTTAACTCATCCAATGGGATGAAGGTCACCTCGGGTTCAGCGCCCATTCGAATGAGGGTCAAACTGTAGATCTGGGGGAGCCGGTTGTATAAGCGGACGAAGCCCTCGGCTTGCCAACCACCCTCATCCGTTTCAAAATCCTCCGTGTAGCCTATGGCGTCAATCGAGATGTCGTCCAGCAGCAGGCCATCGCCATTCACCGCGGCATCCGTGATGTATTCAAAGCGGAGCATAAGCTGCACCCCAGCATAAGTGGATAGGTCAATGTTCTCTTCGATCCAGACGGGTGCCTCCCCCCCGCCGCTGAAGCCGTTGTAGCCCCAACCATAGGAGTTCCCGGATAGATCCTCGTCGGTTCCGGAGGGTGTCTCCAGGATTTGCCAGGTCGCGCCTCCATCGATCGAAGCCTCCAGGTAGAGATAATCCCAGCCTTCCTCGATGTCATACCAGGTCCAGTAGCTCAGTTCCACCGGGCCGGTGACGGAACGCAGATCGAACTCGCGTGTGAGCTGCATATCCGACTCGTCACCCCGGTTGGACCAGAAGGTGAAGTCGCCTGAATGGGGTTCAGCCGGGAGCACGGGCACGGTCGTGGCGCCATCGAAGGTGAGCGTGAGGTCACCCATGCAATCGATGCGGATGTAGTCGATGCCGTACTGTTCCACCTGGCCCGATTGGCGCCCGCTGGGGCAGGTATCCACGCTCGCCGCTTCCTGGACAGCTGGCGGTGAGTAGGAGGAATAGCTGTAGCGGCCATCATCCAGCGCGGGATCGTCGACCAGCAGCGTCACCGTCCAATCCCGGAAAACGTCATCGGCAGTGAGTGGCTGCGCCGCCCCGGTCTCACGCAGGTCCAGCGTGGCCAGGACTTCGTCGATCGAATCCAGCCCGTTCTTCGGATCGGCAACGACCGCCTTGGTGGCCTCCGAGCCGAAGCGATCCAGGAAATAGGCAAAAAACAAGAACGATTGCCCGTAGTGGGCGTCTCCGTGGGTCGGCCAATAGGTGAGCGCCAGGTCAGGATCATCCGTGTAGGCATAATCCCAGCCGCCGATATCAAAGCCGTTCAGGTGCGCGGCCAGTTCGGAGAAGCCCTCGTTCACCCATGATTCTTCATTGCGGTCCAGGTTCCAGTGGATCATATGCTGGAATTCATGGGCCAGCACGCCAGCGGTGTAGGTATCCCACAGGTTGCTTGTGTCAGCGCTCAGGTAGAACATCTCATGCGCGTTCGAATATTGTTGGGCCAGCGGTGATAGTTCGTCTGCCGGTGAGAAGTAGCCGGCGACCCTTTCGCCCAGGTTGCGGGCGTAGAGGATGTAGAGGTGCTCATCACCATCCACGCCGGGCGACCACTCGCTCCCAAAGAATTCCCGATCGGTGGGGTAGGCGTTAGCCTGGAAATCGTCCACAAGCGTCTTAACGTCGCTCAGATCGTACTTTACGCCCTTCTCAATCCAGAAGTAGATATTTTCGGTGGCGTAGACCAACTCGGCATCGACCTCAAGGTTTTCGATCGTATCCACATTTCCAACCCAGAAAGTCTGGACAGTCCCAAGCGAGATCGGATCGGCCGAAGTGGCCACGACGCGTGGGACGTCCGGGATGCCTCGCAATCGCTGTGCCAGTTCAATCGGATCGTTGTTGGGCACAATCGTGTCCGCCAATTGTTGGCTTGTCTGGCGAGCAAGATCCGGGGACCCGGCCGGTACGGATGGGAGCGCAACAGGCGTACGCGTCGGGGTGGCAATCACACCCGGGTCGTCTATTTGCACGACATCTGAAATCCTGCCACCCAACCAGCGGGTGGCCACCAATCCCACACCCAGGCAGCCCACGCAAAGGGTCATGGTCAGGGCAAGCGCGATGAAAAACCAGGTTGTCGTTGAACGGCCTTCAGAAGCCATGCTTCCTCCTGGGAGGTAATGATTGCTGGATTATATCTAAACTCATCTGGTTTAACGCCAGTGAAGCAATCGGCTCAATTGTGTTGTGCTGCCAGAGTTCTATCATCCGGTCGAACGATGGGGAGTTGGACGGTGAAGCGGCTTCCACGGCCGAGCTCGCTTTGAGCGGTCAGGCGTCCGCCGTGGCTGGTCACAATTTCACGTGCAATCGCCAGCCCGAGGCCGGCACCGCGCTCCCCCCCACTGGCCCGGGCTTTATCAAGCTGGTAGAAACGCTCGAAGATTCGTGAGAGCTCGTCGGGCGGGATTCCTGCACCGCTATCATCGATGTGGACCGAGACCCACCCCTGGGATTGTTCGCACCAGAGTCGCACCTTGCCCCCAGGTTGGGTGTGCTTGATGGCGTTGTCGACCAGGTTCGTAAAAACCTGGGCCAGACGATCGCCATCACCCACGATCGGTGTTGGATCACCCACCTGCACCGTCAGGATTACCTGGGCCTCCTGAGCCCGGACGCTCAAACGTTCCGCCAGGGATCGAAGCAGCACCTGCAGGTCGACGCGCTCGCGAGCGATCTTCATCTGGCCCGAATCGAAACGCGCCAATTCCAATAAATCATCCACCAGCCGGCGAAGACGATTGGCCTCCTCATAGATCACACCGGCGGCATGCTCACGCCCTTCCTGATCCTCGACCGTGCCATCCACGATGGCCTGGGCAAAACCCTGGATCGAGGTCAGCGGGGTTTTGAGCTCATGGGAGACATTGGCGACGAAATCCCGCTGTGCTTGCTGCGAGGCCTGCATGCGGGCCGCCATATCATTGATCGCCCGACCCAGACTGCGCACCTCTTCCGGACCGCCAGGATCGAGGACTTCGTAGCGGCCATCGGCGATCTGCTTTGAGGCTTGCGCCAGGCGATCGAGCGGTGCTGCGACCCAGCGCGAGATGAGGAAGGAGAGCAGCACCGAAAGCAGCAGCGCCAGACCGCCCGCCTGGAGCAGCGGCCGCAAGAGCAGGTCATCTCCCCACGTCCGCAGCGACAGCAACACGGGTTTTTGCTGGCTCAGTACAAGGACATGCCCCTCCCCAAGAGGGCGCGAAATGTATACCCATGTCCGCCTGTCTTCTCCCCGCAGGCTGCCCTGGATAGTGCCTCCTGCGGCAGAGATCGATAGTCGGTCATCGGCCGGCCAGGCAGGGAGTTCTGGGCGACTGTCAATCACGGGCTCGCCTGTGTCGCTCAGGATCAGAATGCGAGCCCCCGTAGCCTGATCGATGCGATCAACAGCGCTCTGTAGTTCCGCCTGTGGAAGGCGCAGCAGCAGCCGGCCTTCGCCTCGCTCGAGGATCAACGGCATACTGGCGTTTAGTTGGGCGAGGATGCGCCCATCCACGATTGGTGATCGCAGCAGGATCATCATCAGGCTCAACCCGATCAGAAAAAGCACCAATCCTGATGCGATCAGGTAGGTTATAAACAAGCGCGATTGCAGCGATCGGAACATGGGAGGCTAGGTGACCAATTTGTAGCCGACGCCGGTAACGGTCTCGATGAAGACCTGCTTGCTGCCTGAGAGGCGTTTGCGAAGATGGGCAACATGGACATCGACGGTGCGTGTCTGACCATAGAACTCGTAGCCCCAGACCAAGTTTAGCAGCTGATCCCGGTTGAGCACCTTGCCACGATGCTCGGCCAGGGTCAGAAGCAGGTCGAATTCCTTGGTACGGAGTATGATTGGCTCGCCGGCAACCGTGACCTCACGACTGCCAGGATCGATCATCACATCGGCCAGGTGGATCTGCTCACCAGTCTGCACAGTGCTGCGGACGGACCTACGCAGGATAGCCTTTATCCGGGCGACGAGCTCGCGTGGGTTGAAGGGTTTCGTGAGGTAGTCATCGGCCCCCAGCTCAAGCCCAACGATCTTGTCGATGTCTTCATCCCGCGCGGTGAGCATGATGATGGGTACGTCGCTCTCGGCCCGGACCTTGCGGCAGACATCGAAACCATCCAGACCTGGGAGCATGATGTCGAGCACGATCAGTGCGGGTTTGAGATCCCGGATCGATTCGAGCGCCTGAAGCCCATCATAGGCGGCTTCGACCCGATAGTTCTCACGCTCCAGGTAAAGGCGCCCCAGGTCGACAATATTTGCTTCATCGTCCACGAGCAGGATCAGTTCTCCAGCCATACCTTACTCCAGGACATGCTATCGGCGATCAGGATGAACGCAGTGCAATCGCCTCGATCTCAACCGCCCCGCCCTTGGGCAGCGCTGCAACCTGGACCGTGGAGCGGGCCGGCGGCGATTGTGGAAAGAACTCAGCATACACTGCGTTCATTCTGGTAAATTCGCTCAGGTCCTGCATGAAGACCGTGGTCTTGACCACCGTGCCCAGGTCGGCGCCACCCGCAAGCAGCACTTGTTCCAGATTTTTGAGCGCCTGTCGGGTTTGCCCTTCGATCCCGCCCGGCGCGAACTCGCCGCTGACCGGGTCGATCCCCAGACTGCCAGATGCGAAGACCAGCGCATCCGTGCCGATAGCGACGGAGTAAGGGCCGATGGCCTGCGGTGCCTTGTCGGTAATGATCACACTGCGGATGGACTTCATCATGGAACCCTCCTGGAATCATCATTCGATCATGCGATTGTAAGCTTCAAGCAATCCCGATGCAAAAACAATGTAACGGCACAGCGATGCCGTGCCCTCTATGAATCTGGTATGTAATATGGGTCCAAACGCCAGCGGATAGAATTTTCGGTGATGTAGCATCGGATGCGGTTAAGTTTCGCCTCGTCCCGGATCACATGTTCGTAGTAATTGCGCTGCCAGACGATGAAATGCAGATCACGGTGAAATCGCCTCACGCCTGTCGTAACCGATCCTTTGAATTGCCCGATAATCGAGCCGAGTGACCGGGGAGGCCGATGTAGGGGCGCATCGCGATGCGCCCCTACTGGAACCGGCTTGTCCGATTCGTCAGTAATTTGGATTATTAAGTGAACGTGGTTTGGCATGATAACAAATCGATCTATTTCGATACCACGTCTAAGGATTTGAAATCTCTTCAGTTCGTCCTCGACTATCAATCCGATGGGTGAAAGAAATAATCTTTCCTCGGATATCTCGCTAAGGATTTGCCGCTTGTGAAAGGCACATATCGTCACGAAATACGCGCCGGGTCGGGTGTAATCGTACCCGGGCAAGCGCGTTGATCGCCGGCGATTTGGATGGTCGCTGGATCCGGTCACTATCCCCTGATTTGTAGGGGCACGGCGGGGCCGTGCCCCATTTATTACACGACGATATTCACCAACCGCCCCGGGACGACGATCACCTCCCGCGGCTGTTTACCTTCCATGAACCGCTTCGCCCCTTCGCTCTCCAGCGCCAGCTTGCGCGCCTGCTCTTCAGAGATATCGGCTGCCACGGTTAGCTTGTCGCGCACCTTGCCGTTTACCTGCACGACGAGCGTGATCTCATCTTCCTTGGCCAGCTCAGCATCAAATTCCGGCCAGGTCTGATTATGGATCGAATAGGGCATCTCCAGCCTCGACCACAGCTCTTCGGCGATATGCGGCGTTGCCGGCGCCATGAGAAGCAGCAGCATCTCCAACGCACGCTGGCAATCGGCCCTGGACACCGATCTAGACCCTTTCGCAGAAACGATCTCGTTCGTCAGTTCCATCAAACTTGAAATCACGGTATTGAACTCAAACTTCTCGAGATCGTTTGAAACGTGCCGGATGGTCTGGTGCACCTTACGCTCGAGCGCCCGCAGCGCGTCGGGCTGTGATCCAGGCGTCTGCATCTCGAGCACCTCATGCCCCAGCGACCATACCCGGTTCAACCAGCGCACAACTCCCTGGATGTTGTCCGGGTTCCAGGTACCGCCCTCCGACCAGCGGTATCCGAACATCAGGTAGGCCCTGACTGTATCCGCGCCGTACATCTTGACCTGTTCGTCGGGGTCGATAACGTTTCCGCGCGATTTACTCATGCGCTGCCCATCCGGACCCAGGATCTGGCCCTGGTTGCGCAGCTGCAGCATGGGCTCATTCCCCTCGGTTATGCCAAGGTCACGCAGAGCCTTGTGGAAAAAACGGGTGTAGATGAGGTGCATCGTGGCGTGCTCGACCCCGCCCGTATACGTATCGACCGGCATCCAGTAGTCATACTCACCCGGATCGAATGGCCCCTCTGAATACTGCGGGCTGAGGTAGCGCAGATGGTACCAGGAGGAGCACATGAATGTGTCCATCGTGTCAGTCTCACGCTCGGCTGGTCGCCCACAATCAGGGCACTGCGTGTATTTCCAGGTCGGGTGAAACTTGAGCGGGCTCTCGCCCGTTGGCCGCCACTCGATATCCTCCGGCAGTTCGACCGGCAGCTGTTCCTCGGGTACAGGCACGATGCCGCAATCCGGGCAGTAAACAACCGGGATCGGCGCTCCCCAGTAGCGCTGGCGTGAGATCAACCAGTCGTGCAAGCGGTAGTTGACCGAAAACTCACCTGTTCCTTTCGATTTTAGGAAATCGATGGTGTACTGGAAGGCTTTATCCGCTGGTGTTCCCGTCAGCGAGCCGGAGTTGATCATCTCACCATAGGCCGGTATGGCCTCGGTCATGCCCTCACCATCGAGGCTGTCATAACCCGCTGGCAAGATGACTGGGCGCACTTCCAGTTTGAATTTCCGTGCAAATTCGAAGTCGCGCTGGTCATGCGCTGGGACGGCCATGATCGCACCCGTGCCGTAGGTCATGAGCACGTAATCCGCGATCCAGACCGGGATGCGTTCGTCATTGACCGGATTCATGGCATAACCACCGGTAAAGACGCCGCTTTTATCCTTGTCAAGCGCCTCACGCTCGATGTCCGACTGGCGTGCCGCCTGGTGGATGTACTCGTGAACGGCCTCGTGCTGCTCGGGCGTGGTCAGTTTCTCGACCAGCGGATGCTCGGGCGCTAACACCATGAAGGTTGCTCCCCACAGCGTATCCGGCCGGGTTGTAAAGACCTCGATCGCGTCACCATCTTCGGTGACAAAGGTCACCGTGGCCCCTTCGCTGCGACCGATCCAGTTCGTCTGCAGGATCTTGACCGTCTCCGGCCAATCGATCGTCGAGAAGTCGAGCAGTTCATCCGCATAGCGGGTGATGCGGAAAAACCATTGATCGAGGTCCTTCTTGATCACGGGCGTCTTGCAGCGCTCACAGACCCGGTTGTCACCAATCACCTGCTCGCGCGCCAGGGTCGTATTGCAGTTCGGGCACCAGTCGACAGGAGAATATTTCTTATACGCAAGATCATTCTTGAGAAACTGCAGGAAGAACCACTGCGTCCAGCGGTAATAAGCTGGATCGGCCGAGATCGCCTCCCGCGACCAATCCCACATGGCTCCCATGCTGCGCAGCTGGCGGCGCATGTTCTCGATATTCTTGTAAGTCCATTCCTTGGGGTGGATGTCACGGGCGATGGCGGCATTCTCGGCCGGCAGGCCAAAGGCATCGAAACCGATCGGGAAGGTTACATTGTAGCCGCGCATGTGCAGATAGCGCGCCCGCGCATCGGAGGGGGTCATGGCGAACCAGTGACCGATGTGCATATCCCCCGAGGTATAGGGGAGCATCGTGAGGAAGTAATACTTCTCACGATCTGGATCGACCCGGGCTTCATACAGCCGATCGTCCACCCAGCGCGCCTGCCAGCGCGGCTCGATCTCTTCTGGTCGATATTGCTCCTGCATGCCGTCACCTCCCGGGCTAACCCGGAGTATCGATGCTTTCCGAAAACGTCTGCCGATTAAAAACAAAACCCTTCGCCACATCAGGGACGAAGGGATACTCCGCGGTACCACCCTGCTTGCCTGGATGAAACCAGGCCGCTCAGACGCGCTATCGGGCGAAACCCGCTCCTGGCTACAAGCGCTTCACCTGGAGGACCTGTCCCGTAGGGGGACAACAGGCGAGTTCAGCCTTGAGTGTGGTCCGCGCCCACCACGCCGGGCTTACACCCTTCCCGGCTCGCTGGCGGATGGCTTACTGCTCCTGTCCTGGCCGCTATTCAATTTTCAGGTGGACCCAGTGGGATTCGAACCCACGACCTTCTCAATGCCATTGAGACGCGCTCCCAACTGCGCTATGGGCCCATGCAAGTTCAGGTGGACCTGGCGGGATTCGAACCCGCGACCTCATCAGTGCGATTGATGCGCGCTCCCAACTGCGCTACAGGCCCCTGTGGGGTGCGAGGATTGTACCTGAGCGTGAAGATGACTGTCAAGCAAAGTCAGGGAGAGGAGAATTGCCAAGCCACAAATCAAGGAGTGGAGCTGTGCAACCCTCCGGCATTCGCCCTCCAATCCATCGAAGGCTATAATCGGCACCTTCGAGGTGACCATATGCCTGATCCGATCCAACACCTGCAAGAACTCATACGCGCCAACAATTTCGATCTGCTCACCTTGATCCCAAGCCCTAGCCTGCATTATCTTACCGGGCTGGATTTTCATCTGATGGAACGACCGGTCGTGCTCTTCATTCCAGCCTCAGGCGAGCCGGTCATGGCGCTGCCCGAGCTTGAATACCCGCGCATGCAGGAGGCGCATCCCTCGCTGCTATGCTTCCCTTATGGCGAGTCGGAGAGCGAGCGAGCGACCGCCCTATACTCGGCGGCGCAGCAGTTTCCAGACGCAGAGCGTATCGGCGTGGAGCCCCTGCGGATGCGGTTTTTCGAGCAGGAACTGCTACGGGAGGTAGCCCCTGGCTGGCGCTTCGTCCCTGCGGAGGGGATCATCGGCGAACTGCGCCTGCGTAAGTCGGCGGATGAAGTTGAACAGATGGCACGGGCGGTGCAGATCGCTGAAAGTGCGCTCGAAAAAACATTGCCCTCGATCCGGCCTGGCGTTACCGAGCGTGAACTGGCGGCCGAGCTGGTCGTCCAGCTTCTGCGTGCCGGTTCTGAGCCAGATCTGCCCTTCAACCCGATTGTCGCCTCTGGTCCCAACAGCGCCCTCCCCCATGCAACACCAACTGACCGCAAGCTGCAGGGCGATGATCTGTTGATCATCGATTGGGGGGCGCGCTCCGGCGGTTATATATCCGACCTGACGCGGACGTTTGTCCTCGGTCATTCTTCTGAGCAACAGCGTACCATCCATGGCCTTGTGGAAGCAGCCAACGCGGCCGGGCGGGCGAGAATCAAGCCCGGCATACAGGCGCAGGTGGTCGACCAGGCAACGCGGGCCATCATCGACTCCGGTGGTTATGGGAAGTTCTTCATCCACCGCACCGGGCATGGGATCGGCCTGGAACCCCATGAACCCCCGAATATCCGCGCCGGTGACGAACTCGTGCTCGCCCCCGGGATGACCTTCACCGTCGAGCCCGGCATCTATCTTCCAGGCGAAGGCGGGGTCCGCATCGAAGACAACGTCGTGGTGAGCGAGACTGGTTCGGAAACGCTCAGTTCCCTGCCGCGCGACCTGATCGAATTGTCATGACGAGCATCATCCCGGGCGGAGAACCTTTCCTATTCCCGGTTGGCAATTCCGGCTGCTTGCTCATCCAGGGCTTCACCGGCGCTCCTGAGGAGATGCGCTGGTTGGGGAAGCATCTTGCCGGGCAGGGCTATACTGCCCTCGGCATCCGCCTGCAAGGTCACGGAACTACCCCAGCCGATCTGACCCGCATTCGTAAAGAGGATTGGCAGGCTGATATCGAAGATGGCATGGCGTGGTTGCGCGGCTGTACAACAAGGCAGATCGCGATCGGGCTTTCGCTGGGCGGGATGCTGGCTCTGAACCTGGCTGCAAATGACGATCTGAACGGGGTGGTCGTGATGGCGACACCCTGGATGCTTCCACCAATCGCCCACCGCTTACGTCCAATCATTCCGCTGCTCAGCCGTTTTTGGCGCTACCGCACACCGGAAGAACCCTCCGACTGGGTCGATCCAGAAGCGGGTGCGAGCAACGTCAATTATCCCGTTCAACCCCTGCATGCCGTCGGCCAGGTCGTCGATCAACTGGAGCAAACTCGATCCCTTTTGCCTCGAGTCACCTGTCCGGTGCTGCTGCTGTACTCCGAGGGAGATCTCACCGCTCCACCCGAACACGGCGAAACCTATCAGAAAAAAATCGGCAGTGAAGATGTACGCCTGATACGGATTCAGGGCAGCGGGCACAATCTGCCCCGGGATGCAGCCCGGGAGCAGGTCTTCCACCACATCACAAACTTCGTGAATGACGTGTTGGGAGGGGGTGGATGAGCATCATCCTTCCCGGCGCTGAACCGTTCTACTTCCCCGGCGGCGACGTGGGCTGCCTGCTTGTGCACGGGTTCACGGCCACCCCACAGGAGGTGCGTGGTCTGGGTGATCATCTTCACCGGGCCGGGCATACCGTGCTCGGCGTGCGACTGGCTGGCCATGGCACACGCTGGCAGGATCTAGCGCGCACTCGCTGGGGTGACTGGCTGGCCTCGGTCGAGAGCGGCTACCACCTGCTCCGGCCTCAATGCAACAAGATGGTCATCATGGGCTTATCTACAGGTGGGGACCTGGCGCTGATCCTGTCCACACGCTTCGAGCTGGACGGCGTGGTGACGATGTCCACCCCCTACCAGCTGCCGCCTATCCCTACCCTGCGTATGCTTTACCCGATCCTGACCCCGGTCAGCATGATCCTGCCCAAATTGCAGAAGGGACCGCCCGACTGGCGCGACCCAGAGGCGGCTGCGGCCCGGGTTCAATATAACTGCTATCCGCTGCGTGCCGTGCGTGAGTTTGGGCTTATGCTGGACACGATGCGCACCAGCCTGCCTTCTGTGCGGGTGCCGGTCCTCTCGATGCACTCGCTTGAGGATGGGTTCATTCCGCACAGCGACATGGGCCGGATCCACGCCGGACTCGGTTCGGTTGACAAGCAAGTGTTCAGCGTCGAACACAGCAACCACATCATTAGCTGCGACGCGGCGCGGGAGCTGGTCTTCGGGCAAGCGGCTGAGTTCGTCCGCAAGCTCGCCTCCCCGTCTGGGTGAGAACAGGGAGACAGGAAGAGCGACAGCGAAGACAGGGCATTTGCGATTATGCTCTGTAAGGAGGGAAACAACATGACACCGCTTTTGGAATGGGGTATCCCGGTTATTGCCTGGCTGCAGGGCCTGGGAGCATGGCTCACACCAATCATGCAGGCCGTTACCTTCCTCGGTGACGAGCAATTTTATCTCTTAATCCTGCCCATCCTGCTCTGGTGGGTCGATATCGGGCTCGGCATCCGCATTGGCCTTGCCCTGCTGCTCAGCGCCGGGTTGAACGGGGTATTAAAGTTGGTCTTTGGCACGCCGCGGCCGTACTGGGTTAGTGACCAGGTCCGGGCACTCAGTTCCGGGAGCACCTACGGCGTCCCTTCTGGCCACGCGCAGAACGCGGTCGTGCTCTGGGGTCGGCTGGCGGTTATGGTGAAGGCCTCCTGGTTGAAGTGGGCCATGGCCATCTTGATCGTACTGATCGGGTTCTCACGCAACTACCTGGCGGTCCACTTCCCAACCGATGTCATCGTCGGTTGGGGTATCGGCCTGCTCCTGCTGTGGGCGTTGGTGGCGCTGGACGAGCCTGTGCGAAAGAGGTTGGCCAGGATGAGCGTTGCCGGGCGTATCGCCATGGTTTTTCTGCTCTCACTGGCGATTATTGCCCTCGGGGCTGCCGCCTTTGTGGGTACGGCGAATCGCATTCTCCCGGATTCCTGGATCGCGCAGGCGGCTGCCGCTGTCCCTGGCTCGGATCCGATCGAACCGCAATCCATGGCAGATTCAATCACCGCCGCCGGCACGCTGCTCGGCCTAGGGATCGGGGGGGTGCTGCTGCTGAATTGGGGAAAATTCCAACCCCGGGCCCGCTTCTGGGTGCTTCTTGTTCGCTATGTCATCGGAGTTGCCGGGCTGCTGGGGATCTACATCGGGCTGAGCGCCCTATTCCCTGGGGGGCACAACTTCCTGGCCTATACCTTGCGTTTTATCCGCTACGCCGCGCTCGGGTTTTGGGTGGCATACCTGGCGCCGCGTTTGTTCGTACTCCTGCGTCTTTCGTGAAGAAATCTCGCCCATGAACGATCGTAAAATGAGGAAAATTTAATGGATCCCCTTTTCTCCCACAACAGATACCTGCTAAAACGTCAGGTCCTTGCGCTCACCGGCAAAGTCCGTGTGTATACCCCGACTGGTCAACTCGGACTCTATTCCGAGCAGAAGATGTTCAAGCTGCGTGAAGACATCCGCGTCTATGCTGACGAGAACAAGCAGCGCGAACTGCTTTGGATCCAGGCGCGGCAAATCATTGATTTCTCCGCCGCGTATGATGTAGTGGATCAGACCAGCGGGATGAAGGTGGGAGCCTTACGACGCAAGGGCTGGAGCTCGATCATGCGTGACACCTGGGAGATCCTCAATCCGCTCGACCAGGTCATCGGGATTGTGCAGGAGGACAGCGCCGGGCGAGCGTTCCTGAGGCGTTTCTTGTTGGGATCGCTGCTCCCACAGCGCTACGAAGTCCAAATGGCAGAGAGGCAGGCGGTCGCTCGATTTGAACAGCGCCTCAACCTGTTTCGCTACGAGTTGGAAATCGACTTTGCCCTCGACCCGACCGGTCTCGACCACCGCATAGGTCTGGCGATGGGGATCTTGCTGGCGATCATTGAGGGCAAACAACAGAGTTAGCACGTCTTACGCTTTATCGTGAACAGAGCCGTACGGATTTGCCCGAGCAGGCAATCGGCTCACTAACCCCGCCGCATCTCGCGCCATAAGAACCAGCTCCCCTTCCGGTCGGAGACATCCTTCGGGGCACGATCGTAGTACAGGTCAAAGATCCTGCCGTCCTCGACCTCGACCCGGAAATAAAAACGACCGACGCCCCACGAACCGCGCCGCTCGGCTTTGCGTAGATTTTCAGGCCGCATGTTCATGCCCATGCGCCCGCTGCGCCCGAAATCAAACCAGGTCTGCAGCATCTGCGTGACCCGAAAATTCTCACCACCCAGCTTGAAATAGTCCGGTGGAATAGGTTTCTTTTCGAACAGTGGTTCTTTGATGAAGCCGACTTCAATGGGTGCGCCTATGAAGCGCTCAGGCAGGTAGGCTGCTGGCATCGGGTTCTATCGCCGGCTGGAACCAGCGCAGGGTTGAGGGTAGCGCCAAACAGATCAGGATCAGCGGGGCCGTGACCAGGGCAACGCCAAGAAACAACAGTGAAAGCACTGCCAGGAACTGGGTGCTGCGCACAGCCCAGGATTGGCGGAGCCAGAGGCCCATCACTGCGCCTGCCAGTGCACACCCGATCACTAGACGCAGCCAGCCCTGGGTGCTGACGGAAAGCCTATTGAGGAGTTCAGGACCGAAGGAGAGGGTAGCAATCAGTGGGATAGGATCCTTGGCTGCAGTTTCTCCGAAGACGCGCAAGAACAGGCCGCTCAAACCCAGCCACGTGCCCAGGATGAACCCGGCCAGCGTGATGATCCATAAACCAGCAGGTCGTCTACTTTTGCTCAAATCTGCCGCCATAGCAAACGGGCCGGGAGTTCCCGGCCCGGCACAGACTTAATCGCCTTCCTGCTTGTTTTGTTCTTTCTTAAGCGCAGCAATGAGTTCGTCGGCCACATGGCGCGGCACGACCTCATAGTGGCTGAACTCCGTGGAGAAGATGCCGCGTCCACCCGTCATGGATCGTAGATCCGTGGTGTAGCGCTGCATCGCGGCAAGTGGGACCTGAGCGGTCACCACGCTCCGGCCACGATCGTTTTCCATCCCCTGGACCCGCGCCCGACGCGTATTCAGATCGCCGAGCACATCGCCCATGTTTGATTCCGGTACCGTGATACGCACGTTCATGATCGGCTCAAGCATGACGGGACCGGCATCATTCACAGCTAGCTTGAAGGCTTCCCGGCCTGCGACTTCGAAGGCGACAGCTTTCGAATCGACCGGATGCTCCTTCCCGTCTGTGATGGCAACTTTCACTTTCTCGACCGGATAGCCTGCCACCACCCCCTGCTTCATCACGCTTCGCACACCTTTCTCAATCGCCGGCATAAACCCCTGCGAGATAGCACCCCCGAATACCTCATTGGCGAACTCGTAATCCTCATCCTCGAGGGGTTCTACGCGTAGGTGGACCTCAGCGAACTGTCCAGCACCGCCGGTCTGCTTCTTATGGCGGTACATCGCCTGACCAGTCTTGGTGATCGTCTCCCGGTAAGGGACACGCGGGATCACAGTTTCAAGCCCGACCTGAAATTTCGATTCAGCTTTGCGGATGGCCACATCGATATGCTGGTCACCCATGCCCTGCAGGATGGTCTGATTGGTACTGCCTTCCTGGTGCCAAGAAAGGGTCGGGTCCTCCTCCGTAAGGCGGGTCAGGGTGGGACTGATCTTGGTCGAATCGGCCTGGGTTTTCGGCATCACAGCCACCGAGAAGAGTGCGCTTGGGTAATCGGGCATCGGAATTGTTAGTGGACTCCTTTTGTCCCCGAGCGTATCCCCTGTGGCCGTTTCACCCAGCTTGGCAACGGTTCCGATATCACCGGCGTGCAGGTTTTTCACGCTCAATTGTTCTTTACCACGCATCAGGAAGAGTGTTCCCAGCCTTTCCTCCTCACCCTTGGTATGGTTCCAGACCCGGCTGTCGGAGCTAAGCGTTCCGGAGAACACCCGCAGGTAGGTCAGTTTGCCAACGAAAGGATCGGCGGTCGTCTTCCAGACATAGGCTGCGAGCGGACCCGAATCAGAGGCGATAAGTTCTTCCTCCCCCCTGACCCCCTGGGCAGCTCGTGGCCGGCCTTCGGCTGGCGATGGCAGCAGGTTGACCATCGCTTCGAGCATGGGAACCACGCCAACCGGCACCGAAGCCGCGCAGACGAAAACCGGGATGAAACGGCCGGACCAAATGGATTTCTTGAAACCACGTGCGATCTCATCCGGGGTGAGTTGATCGCCGTTTAGATACTTCTCGAGCAGGGCGTCATCACCTTCAGCGGCAGCCTCGACCAGCGAAATGCGACCTTCCTCTGCCTGATCAGCATATTCGGCCGGGATGTCCTCAGATTCGGATCCATCTCCCGGACGGGCTTTCATGCTAAAGAGATCGATGATGCCTTTCAAATCGTGCGCCGAACCCCAGGGAATCTGGACCGGGATCAGGGTAGCTTCCCCGGCTATCTTGGCAACCGACTGGAGCGTTGCCTGAAAGTTCGCATTCTCGCGATCCATCTTCGTGATCAGCACCAGGCGCGGAAGCCCGAATTTTTCTGCGTAATCCCATACGATCTCTGTCCCAACCTCCACCCCGGCGACCGAATCGACCAGGACAACGGCGCCATTCGCCACGCTAAGTGCGGAGATGACCTCGCCAACAAAATCTGTGTATCCCGGAGTATCCAACAGGTTGAGCTTATGATCTTGAAATTCGACCGGCACCACCGCAGTTGAGAGCGAGAGACAACGCCGGATCTCCTCCTCCTCAAAATCGGAGACGGTGTTTCCCTCTTCGACTTTCCCCATCCGTGTGATTGCGTTCGTGGCGAACAACATCGCTTCCGAGAGGATGGTTTTGCCACCCCCGCCGTGCGAAACCAGTGCGATGTTGCGAATGAATTCAGTAGCGTATTCCTTCATGGGCAGGGGATCCTTTAGGGAGATGTAGTAGACCCATGAATTCTAAAGCAGGAGAGATGTCTTGTAAAGACGGGCACCCTCGGCGGGCGAAATTTCCCACGCTGCCCAGCGTCTCAGGTGATACAATCCGCCCTAGCCAAAGGAATATACATGCAGTTCATCAATCAATTTTCCTTCCTCATCCTGGCGGGCTTGCTGTTGTTGACCGTTGGCTGGGTCATCCTGCATCGCACGACCGGTGCTGCTCGCTGGCTATCGCTCGGTGCGTTCACGCTGGGTTTGATCTTTTCCTTTTGGATTTTCAACCCTGGCCCCGGCAATGCGGTTGCTGAACTCGATCTGGACAACCGGCAAGTGGGCGAAGGACCGGTCCTGCTGGAATTCGAAAGCCCCTTCTGCCTTGGCTGTATCGCTGCCCAGTCGCTCGTGGGCGAAATCACGCGCGAATATATTGGCCAACTCGATGTCATCCAGATCAACATCCTGGCGGCGGACTCCGCCCGCCTGAAGGACCGCTACCGCATCCAGTTCACCCCGACCTTCGTATTCCTGACCGCACATGGGGAGGAAGCCTGGCGCAGCATCGGCACGGTAGATCCCGAGCAGGTGCGTGCCAGCGTTACCGGGGATTCATGATCCGCAGGGCGCTGTTCGAACTCAAGTACTTGCTGGGTAATGCGCCGTGGGATACAGGTATTTCACCCCCTGAGTTGTTGGCGTACCTCGAATCGGCACCGGTTGGTCTCGCCATCGACCTCGGCTGTGGCACCGGGACAAACGCGATCACCATGGCCCAACATAACTGGACCGTTCTCGGGGTTGACCTCTCACCGATTGCCATCCGGCGGGCCCGCAGGAAGGCAACCACGCTCGCTCTGCCAATTGAATTCAAACGAATGGATGTTGCCCTGCTGCCTGGCGTACAAGGCCCATTTGACCTGGCGCTCGATATTGGCTGCTACCATTCGCTCCCGGTCCCAGATCGGGCAAGCTACCGCTCCAGGCTCGAGTCTCTCCTGCCCGCAGGAGCGGATTACCTGCTTTACGCCTGGCTTCCCAGCCAAGAGGACGGCGACAGCAATCCATCTCCCGAGGTTGAAATTCGTGAAGAATTCGAATCTTGCTTTAGCATCCTTTCGACCGCCGAAGGCACGGATCATGGTCGGACATCAGCCTGGTTCCAGATGCGGCGGAAGCCCACATGAATGTGCTGGTGATGTTCCTAGACGGCGTCGGACTTGGCGAACGCGACCCTTCCATCAATCCGTTCTGCGCTGCGCATCTTCCAACGTTGCAGGGTTTGCTGGAGGGCGAACAGTTGGTGCTGGCTGCAGCACCCTTCGAAGGGAAAGATGCAACGCTGCTCGCTCTTGATGCCAACCTCGGCGTCGAAGGAACACCGCAATCCGCCTCCGGGCAGGCCACATTGTTGACAGGGAAAAACGTTCCGGCCCGGATAGGCGTTCACTACGGGCCTAAGCCCAACTCACCCATTCGGGAGATCCTTACAGAGGACAACCTCTTCATGCAAGTGCGCTCTCACGGCGGAACTGCTGCTTTGCTAAATGCCTATCCGCCGCGCTACTTCGAAGCAATCGATTCGGGCCGCCGGTTACGCTCGGCCATACCGTTCGCGTTCCACGCTGCCGGTCTGCCCTTGATGACGGCCGAGGACCTGCAGGCCGGCCGCGCGCTGTCGGTAGATTTCACGGGGCGGGGTTGGGCCGATCAGCCCGGTTTTCCCCCCGCGCCTGTTTATGGGCTGGAGCAAGCCGGAGGCGTGTTGGCCGGTCTTGCTGACAAGTACAGTCTCAGCTGGTTCGACTTCTGGCCCAGTGACTATGCCGGTCATAAACAGGATCACAAGCGGGCGGTGGATATCCTCGAATCCTTCGATGCCGTGTTTGGAGGATTGGTCCAGGCCTGGCGTGGTAAACCACGGTTAATCGTCCTGACCTCTGACCATGGCAACCTGGAGGATCTCAGCCAGCGCATGCACACGCGCAACCCAGTCCCAGCACTGTTGATCGGTCCTCATACTGTTCGGGCTCGCTTCGCTCGCAGGTTGCATGATCTGGCAGATCTAATGCCGGCTGTGATGGATATCCTTTTTGGTGAATAGGACTGATAAAAGGAAGCGCTGGTTTCATAATAGCTTGGGGCTCGGTAAGGCCCTAAATGATCGTCGTTAGGTGAGTAGATGAGCACCAATTCTGAAAGTCTGCGACATTTCATGCGTCAGTGGGCAACAGGCGTGACGCTGGTTACCTGTGCACTTGCGGAGGAGCGGCAGGGCATGACGGTCAGCTCCTTCACTTCGGTCTCACTCACACCACCACTGATCCTGGTTTCGCTGGAGATCGGCAGCGCAACCCACGCGCTCCTCTCGCGCGTGGGTTCATTCGCCGTGAGCATCCTGGAGGAATCCCAGCAGGCAATCTCCGACCGCTTCGCCGGCCGCGATCCTGAGATTATTGATCGCTTCCTGGAGAGCAGCTGGTAGATGAGCCCACTCGGCCACCCTATCCCGGATGGAGCGCTGGCAAGCCTGGACTGCCGGGTCAGCACCACCCACCCTGGTGGAATGCATGCGCTCTTCCTGGCCGAGGTCCTCACTGCGGGATCCTTGAATGATGGAAAGCCTCTGCTATACTTCGATCGATCCTACCATCAGCTCATAGACTGAGGGGTAACGGTGGTTCTACGCCTCGATGAATCCGAACAAGGAGTCCTCCTCAACCTTGCCTGGGAGAGCATTGAAGCGACGGTTCACAAACGCCATTTGCCCCAGCCTGACCTCGCCAGTCTCCCCGAACGCCTGCAGGAGAAACGTGCCTCCTTCGTTACCCTTACCCGTGAGGCTCGCTTACGGGGCTGCATCGGGAGCTTGGTAGCACAACTGCCCCTGGCACAGGACATCATCCTGCGTGCGAGCTCGGCCGCGCACGAAGACCCACGCTTCCCGCCTCTTGAAAAGCATGAACTCAAGGATCTGACGATCGAGATATCCGTGCTGAGTATCCCCCAGCCGCTCGTGTGTGAAGACCGTGGAGCTCTTCCAGCCGCGCTGCAGCCCGAGGTTGACGGCGTAATCCTTACATACGGGAAAATGCGGGCGACATTTCTCCCGCAGGTCTGGGAACGCGTACCTGATCCGGTACAGTTTCTCGCCATGCTTTGTCGTAAAGCCAGCCTACCGGCGAACGCCTGGCGCGAGCTTCCGCTGCAGTTCTCAACCTACGCCGTCTTCTCATTCCAACGCACAAACACGGCAGCAGATTCTGGTCACCGCCCAGCAGCGTGAGTTAAGCTGGGTCGATCAAGGCCAACTTCCATGAGGCCGTTTTGCAGCCGGTAATGCCCCCTGATGGAACGTGCAAACAACTGTGCCGATGGACCTGAGATTGCTATAGGGCGGATACTGGCAGGGTAGCTCGCATGTCATACTGCGGGAAGCATCGGTTTATTTGGATCGATAATTGCGGCTGGTACGGGCCGGGATCGTCCCCCGGGGAGCACCTTCGATTAACTTGGAGGCTGTCATGCCGCGATCACCGGTTACAGAACCAGAATCAATGCCACCTGTGCCAGAACTGGAAACCGAACGCCTCCTGCTACGCTCTTTTAGCCTGAAAGATGCTGGTCGGGTCCGGGAGCTGGCCGCGGCGCGCGAGATTGCAGCAACGACCTTGAACATCCCTCATCCGTATGAAGAGGGCATGGCGGAAGCCTGGATATCAACCCATGAGGACGCTTATGAAGCCGGTGAGGCTGTCCACTACGCCATCACCCGCAAGCTCCAGGGGGATCTGATTGGTGCGATCGGATTGGGAATCGAACGGGCTCATCAGCGGGCAGAAATGGGTTATTGGATTGGTGTACCTTACTGGAGCAAAGGATTCTGCACGGAGGCAGCCAGTGCGATCCTGAGGTATGGGTTTGAAACGCTAGGACTGCACCGTATCTATGCTCACCACATGATCAGCAACCCGGCCTCCGGGCGCGTCATGCAGAAGATTGGCATGATCCACGAAGGATGTCTGCGTCAACACGTCCTGAAATGGGGCATCCATCACGACTTGGAAATCTACGGTATGACGCAGACGGATGTGTAGAGTAATCTCTCCCCAGTTGCCACCCCGCCTAGAGCTGTTCGAAGCTATCTAGGTTTACAACGAACACGGTCGCCCGTCGCTGGCCTGACTCGGCCGGCGAGCATGAATTTCGGATGATTTCCATGGCCTGATCGATGCGTCCTTCTTCCGTTCCGATCAGGAGCGTCGTGTTTCCCCTTCGCAGGAATCCCCCGGTTGAAGCGATATAGGTCACCCGGAATTCCTGCTTGATCAGCGCTTGCAGTGCTGTTTCGTAATCTTCGTTTCGAATGATGACAATCATGAGTTTCACGTCAGATCACCTCGCATCGTTCAACATCCAGGGCAAATAGCATCGCTCGATGGACATCGATCGGTATTTCACTGCGGCGCTCAGGATCCTTATCAAGCATCGCCGGTGGGACAAATTCGACTCTCTTGCGGCAAACCCGACGCAGCGTATCCTCAGCGTCCTCGAGCTTTCCTTCCGGGAGACCAATCAGGAGCAGGTGGTTCCGCCGACGGAGAAAGCCGCCATTACTTTGGATGCGTGTCACCCGCAGCCCTTGCATGGCCAGGGCATTTGAGGCCGATTCCAGATCAAGGGTGCTTACAATGATAAACAGCAGCTGGCAGATGTCATCCTCCCCGCCGCGCGGCATGAAATCCGAAATCCACGATTCCTGCCTGGAATCGAGTGCCAGGTCGACTTCGACAACGAGTTCATCGAAGGATTCATCTGAAATCGCGCCAGAACGCCGCAAGTTTCCCAGCGCGCTGCGCTGGGCCCTCAACATCTCCCTGCGCGCCAATACGATCTCTTCCGCCTCGAGCTCCGGAGTATCGCTCAGGACTTCCTGCACCGCACCGGTCAGAACCTCCTGCCGCTGCTTAAGCACCGGCTCCAGCGAACGCCAGGTCGCTTCCGAGATCAGTCCGTCGATGCTCAATCGCCGGAGATGCTGGTACCCCGCCCGAACTGCAAGGGCCCGGGCATGGCGCCGCTCATACTCGATCTGGGCGTCGGATTTTGTGATGATGCCCAGCCGTTTCAACAAGCCATTCATCGTCATGCCCTGCGCGACCAGGCTGAAGAGCACCACGCCATAGGTCATGACGATCAAAGTCGTTCGCATCTCCCCGAAATCGGCCTCCGGAAGACTCAAGGCCAGCGCAAGGGCGATGGCCCCCCTCAACCCTCCCCAGAACATGACATGCCGCCAGGAATTGGGGATGTCCCGCCCGAGGCGTGAGAGACCATAGATGCTGATCGCGCGGCCGATGAGGACCGCCAGGATTGACCACAGGATCAGCTTCCAGTCCTGCACCAGAGCGGAGATCTCGAGATCCAATCCAATGAGCAAGAAGACGGCCGAATTGGCGAGGAAAGCGATGTATTCCCAGAAGTTGAAGAGCGCGATGCGTGTGGTCGGGGACATCTCGCGTTCGCCGATATTTCCGCTGATCATTCCCGCAGCCACGACCGCCAGAACACCGCTCAGATGAAATTGCTCGGCGATGAGATAGGATCCGAAAGCCAGCACGGTGGTCAGCGTCGTCTCGACCAAGTAGTCGTCGACCTGGCTCATCAGACGTGAGATCAGCCAACCCAGGACAGCGCCTACCAGGATCCCGCCACCGCCAACCCGGATAAAATTGGCCACCCCGCTGGCAATCTCAAAACGCCCACTTTGAAGTGCACCCAGCGCCAGGCTAAAGAGCACAATGGCTGTGCCATCGTTGAAGAGGCTCTCGCCTTCCAGTAGGACTTCAAGCTGCCTGGGCGCACCAAGTTTGCGGAAGATAGCCACGACCGAGACCGGGTCAGTCGCCGCGATCAAGGCACCGAATACCAGGGCCGCGGAAAGAGGTAAACCAGCGCCGGTCGACAGGATTCCCCCCACGACCAGCATATTCACAATCACGCCCGGGATGGCCAGGATCATGATCGTTTTCAAATCGCGGCGCAGATGAATAAAACTCAGGTGGAAGGCGGCTTCAAAGACCAAAGGCGGCAGGAGCAAGGTAAGGATGATTTCTGGCGTGAGCTCGATCGCCAGGCGTTCCCGGAAAGAAAGCACCAGGCCCGCCAGGACCAGTGCGACCGTATACGGGATGCGGAACCGGCGCACCAGGATGGCGACAACCGAAACCACCAGCAGCAGTTCCAGTACCAGGCTCTCGATCTGGACTAAATCATTCATCGTCGGTCTAGGTCACCCATTTTACAAATCACTCTCTTTCACGGTCCTGCTCGATCCAGGTTCTGCCCTCGCCTGTCACGCGTGCCAAGCCTCCATCCGGGAATGTGATAATAACATGATCGCCCTTGTAGGAAACGCTCAAACCACGCCAGCGAATTGTTACCGGCCAGGGGTAAGGGTTTCCGGGTTCAACTTGCACCCGGTAGGGATCGCCAAGCTGAAGCCCGAGAGTGCGTAGGAAGAGATCCAATGGCGCCAGTCCGTCAAGAGCACCGCACTCACCAAGGGCTTGTGGTTCATCTGGATGGTATAGTGCGCTGAAATCCTGATCCCTGCGGAGCCCGGAGATGACGGCTCCCATTAAGCGGCCCACGAGTTCGGCCGCTTCTTTACGGAAGCCATTGTCGAGCATCCCCTCTCCCACCAGGCAATTGGCAAACATCCATACCGCACCCGGATTGCCCTCTTTGTCAGGCGCATAGCCCGTTTCACGGGCAGACACGATGGGGATGCCAAATGCCCGCCAGAAGCGCTTTTCGTCCAGAATCGTTCGTGTCACCATCTGGCGTGCACGGTCTGCTTCTAACATACCTGCCCAGAGTGGGAACAATCCGGCCACATCATGCTGGCTGGTATCCACAAGCCTGATTTCTGTCGTGAAACCGTCGTCGAGACCTCCGATCGTGACCGAATTCAAGGCGCGGGCTGATTTATCAGCTGTAGCTGTACCCATCTTCCAGAACCACTGGAAGCTTGCATGGGAGAACCGTTCGACCATCTTGCGGTTCGTGCTTCCCTTCCCTCGGATGCTAACTTTGATCTCCTTAGACTCAAGTTCATCACCAAAGCAGCGGATAAGAACCCGGACCGGGGCCTCAAAGCTGCGCTTAAGCTCAAGGTCGAAAGACCCTTTCCCCTTACCAAGTCGGTCCCCAATTAAAGGTATGTTCATATCCCGGTCCTGCGAAACAAAGATTGAAGACTTCTCAACCCAGCAGGATTCGAGGGCCTTTCTGATGTTTTCAGCAGTTGATTCGATCCACGCTAGCGACCTGGTCTCACCTATGATGTGAGCCATCTCAGCCAACCTGATCAACTCACGGTACAGATAGGCTGCCAGATCGGGGCGTTCGACCAGCGAAATATCCAGCCCCTGACCCCAGCGCTCCCAGCCGACGTAGGCTGGCCAGGCGCGAAAACCACTCTGCGGCATGTGGCGCCACTCCGGGAAGCCATCCCTATCGGTATCACGCTCCTCGCCAAACCAGCTACGAACCGAATGCAGCAAGGCCGGGAAAACCTCAGCCAGCATCTCGTTATTTCCGGTGCGGGTGTAGATCCTGTGGGCCAGGTCTGCGAGGAGTGGCATGCTCTCCCAGCCTGCATGCTGGCCACCCACGCCCGGTTGTCCGTCGATGGCGCCGCTCCCGGTTTCGGTTTGCAGACGATTTCGCAGCTCGCCCTCCACCAACCCCGGTGCAGCCGACAGCACCTGCCGGCTGATATAATGCGCGCTGGCAGCATCTACACCACCCCACACCCCGTCATAATCACTGCCATCTCCGGCGGCGGAATAACCGTCAGCAGGTCTCCGCCGGCCCACAATCCCCGGGTAGCGAACATGACGGGTTGGACCCACGAATGCCTGCAGACCGGCCACCTGGGAAAACCAGAAGGCGGCATCCCATTCTGGATCTCCTGTCTCGATCTCGACCAGGCCAGCGTTGAGCAACTTGATCCTTGCGATGCTCGCCTCCCAGGGAAGTCCGCACAGCCGCCGGGCCTGGTCAAAGGAAGCCCGCGGTTCCCTTTCACCTACATGCGCCCATAACCACGAACGGCTTCTGCCGGAGGCAAGATTGGCGCTTACCCCCAGCGATGGAAATGCAGAGGGTGGCGTTACTGCACCCCCTTCGATGAAGATAAGGGGTGCAAGTCTCTCAAGTCCAGCTGTCAGCACATGCACCCCGTCAATCTGAACCGGGGAAAAGGGTGTCCCACCTGGTCCGGGACGGAGAACTGCATGCAGCCGTACATCCAATACGAAAGGTGCTTCACCCCGGTTGATTACTTCGATACGTCCAATCACGGAATGGGAATCATGGACCCAGTATTCCTGCCGAAGTTGAATCCCGGCAAGTGGGTAAGCGTTCACCAGTAGGTAATTAGGGAAGATAATCTGGACCTGAGGTGGCTGGATGAAGGATGCCGGGTCAAGGACATGCTGGCCGCCCACCGCAATCGAAGCGAAGAGGCGCATGCTGGGTGCGCGCAGACCATAAGTCGTCTCCAGCGCAAGCGCCGCCGGGTCGCCTCCGGCAAGGTTTAGAGCCCAGATCTGGTCATCCGTATAATCGACAGTAACCTGGCGGGCATCGGCCGCAATCAGCAGACGACGGGCATCCTCGTGTTTAAAACTCCAGCTTCGCATGTGACGATTGTACGGAGTGCAACCCAAATCGTCAAAGTGAATCCAACATCGTGTTCAGCCGGGTGACTGCTTCGTGCTAGAATAACGGCCACCCTGCCAGGAGGAGTACCAGCATGACAACCCTGCCAAAAATGCGTGGTATGTATTTTGAGGAATTCGAGGTTGGCCAGAAAGTCGTCAGCCCTGGCCGCACGATCACTGAGGCTGATATCGTCGCTTTTGCCGGGATCTCAGGTGATTTCAACAGCATCCACACCGACGGTGAGTTCGCCCGTGATGCAGGGTTCGGACAGCGCGTAGCACACGGCTTGCTCGGGCTTTCCATCGCCTCTGGCCTGCTGGTTCGATCGGGCGTGATGGAAGGCACCGTGATGGCCTTTCGAGAGATCACCCAGTGGAAATTCAGCCAGCCCATATTCATCGGTGACACGATCCACGTCGTTCTGGAAGTCAGCGAGATGAAATCACTGCCCCGGCTTGGCGGGGGGTCGCTCCTTCTCGCACTGCACGTCCAGAACCAGGATGATGTGACCGTCATGAAGGGCCAGTGGTCGGTGCTCGTCCAGAGCAAACCGGCTGCGTCTTAATCTTGTCAAGCCGATTTATAAGACGGCCTGCTGAATAATCCAGGCTAGCCTGCGTGCTATAATCCCCTGCTATGACCGACCGGCCTGAGGGTCCTGCCGAATATGATCTGCCAGAGGACGATCTCAAGTCTGAAGGGTCAAGTACGCCCGAGCGGCCGCTAACTTCTCCCGCGGGCGATCCAGCACAGCGTTTCCGCCGCATCCTGGAGGGTGATTCCACCTATCCTGGTCAAGCCACGGAAAAACCTGGTGAAGGCCAGGTGCAAGATCGTCATCCAACGGGCCTGCCGGATCTGACGGGCGGCTGGATGTCCGAGATGGACCCTCCCGCTATCGATGACGATCCGGCAGCTAGTGCGCAAGCCGATCCAGCACATGGAACCGGTGGTTCACGCCCCCTTGCAACAGAAGCTGACTCAGGCCCACTCCCCGAGCGTGTCCCGGTCACCGACCCGGAAGCGACGCGTGTTGTTCCCTCTGCATACGCCCCCCCTCCCGAAAATCATGGCAAGCCGCCTGGAAAGAGCCGCCGCTTCTCAGGCTGCAGCGGATGCATGCTGCGCATGGCGATCATGGCGCTCTTCGCCGGGGCAGCGCTTTTTATCGGGGTTATATCCTTCGGAATTTATCAATATGCATCGCTCGCCTCGACCCTGCCCCCGGTAGAAGATCTCAAGGATCGCGCCGCTCAGTTCGAGACCACACGCATCCTCGACCGCGACGGCAACCTGCTGTATGAGATCCTCGATCCCCAGGCCGGGCGCAGGACTTATGTGCCCCTCGATCAAATTTCCCCGTATATGGTGGCCGCCATCATCTCCACGGAAGATTCCCAGTTCTACAGCCACCCCGGGTTCGATCTCCTGGCCATGCTGCGGGCGCTCTGGCAGAACTACACCACTGGTGAGGTCGTATCCGGGGCATCGACGATCACCCAACAGGTCGCACGCAACCTGCTCTTCACACCTGAAGAACGGGCCAGTGTCACCGCCCGGCGTAAAGCGCGCGAGGTCATGCTCGCAGCTGAGATCACCCGCCGCTACAGCAAAGATGTGATCCTCGAGCTCTATCTGAACCAATCCTTCTTCGGCAACCTTGCCTACGGGGTGGAGGCTGCAGCAGAAACCTATTTCAACACGACCTCCGACAAACTGACGCTGGCGCAGGGTTCCTTCCTTGCAGGCCTCGTTCAGGCACCTTCTGTTTACGATATCTATTCAAACCGCGAGGCGACCCTGGGCCGTCATCGCCAGGTGCTGACCTTGATGATCGACACCAGCATCGAAGATGGCTGCATCTACGTCAGCAACGCCCAGCACCCAATCTGCGTCCGGCCGGAAGACGCCGGTGCAGCTGCAGCGGAGATCATCAACTATGATTTCCCCGCTCCCGATGTGACCATTCGTTTTCCTCATTGGGTCACTTTCATTCGCGCAGAGTTGGAACAGCTTTACGATCCTCAAACGATTTACCGCAGCGGCTTCACGGTGTACACCACGCTCGACCCGCGCCTGCAGCAGCAAGCCCAGGACATCGTGCGCGAGCAAGTCGCCAAGTTGGTGGAGAACCGAGCCATGAACGGCGCCCTGGTCGCGCTGCGTCCGAGCACAGGTGAGATCCTGGCAATGGTCGGTTCAGCGGATTTCAACAATGAGGCGATCGACGGTCAGATCAACATGAGTGTCCGTCCCCGCCAGCCAGGGTCCTCGATCAAACCGCTCACCTATCTTGCAGCTTTTGAGAAAGGGTGGAACCCGGCGACACTGATCTGGGATGTCCCCTCCGAATTTCCGCCCTCCGGAAGCCCGAGCGATCCCCGACCGCCATACATCCCTGTCAACTACGACGAACGCTTCCACGGCCCGGTCACAATCCGGACAGCACTCGCAAATTCATACAACATCCCGGCTGTGAAAACGCTTGATTTTGTCGGCATATACGACGACCCCTCCACACCGCAGGAAGAAGGCCTCGTCGCCTTCGCCCGCCGGGTGGGGATCAGCACCCTCACCCGTGACGATTACGGTCTTTCTCTCACACTGGGTGGCGGCGACGTGACCCTGCTCGACCTGACCTCTTTCTACGCGACTCTCGCCAATGTGGGAAATAGGATCCAACCTACAGGCATACTCCGCATCGAAGATCACGAGGGGGTCGTAGTCTACGAATTTGAGCAACCAGAAGGTGAGCAGGTTGTCCACGCCGAGCACGCCTACCTGATCAGCAGCATCCTGAGCGATAACAGCGCCCGCAGCCCTGCCTTTGGAGCAAACTCGCTCCTCAACCTGCCCTTCACGGTTGCCGCGAAGACCGGGACCACGAATGATTTTCGGGATAACTGGACGCTTGGATTTACGCCTGATATTGCCGTTGGTGTCTGGGTGGGAAATGCCGACTACTCCCCGATGATTGATACTTCCGGCCTCACTGGGGCTGCACCGATCTGGAATGAGTTCATCCAATTCGCCCAGGACCGCCTCACAGGCGGTGTGCCCTCGCCTTACCCAAGGCCGGCCGGGGTTGTTGATCGTGTCGTTTGTGCGATTTCCGGCGCGGAACCCTCCGAGTGGTGTCCGGATCAACGCACGGAAAGCTTTGCCAGCGACCAGCTTCCCCTACCGAAGGAGCAGGATCTGTGGCAGCAGGTCTGGGTCGATAATTTCTCGCTCGAGCTTGCCTCAGCCTCTTGCGATACGTACGTGATCCAGAAGCTCGGGCTGAGCGTGGGTGATCCCTGGGCACGCAAGTGGCTGGAAGAGGATTCGCGGGGTCAGGCCTGGGCAGAGGATCATGAATTCCCGGATGGGAAAGTCTTCTTTATCCCGGATAAGACCTGTGATGAGTCGAGCCCGCACCCGATCATGAGCTTCAGCAGCCCGGTGGAGAATGCGACTATCACCAGCGAGATCCTGGAGATCTTCGGCACCGCAGGCGCCACGGCGGATTTTAAGGATTGGATCTTGGAATACAGCACCAGCCCCAACCCGAGCAACTGGCCAGACGTCACGCTCGTGACCGAGCAGCGGCTCCAAGAGGGCAAACTCTGGACGATCGATCTCAACCAGTTGGGCATGGATAATGGACCTCTCACGCTGCGACTATCGGTGCGCAGTGAACGCGGTGGGTGGGCTTCGATCGTCCGTCATCTGAATGTGCTGCTTCCCACACCGACCCCGACGCCAACTCCAACTGTAACCCCGACTCAGACACCAACCGAGACGCCCACGGTAACAATGACGCCCACGGCAACAATGACTCCCACGCCGACCGATACCTCCACACCCATACCAACCAGTTAACCTACTCACTGATTCAAGACAATCGCGGCAGGGCTTTGAATTGAGGAAGATCCTGGTTGGCTGCAAGCCCGTTACAGTTCGCGGTCAAACCATAATTCACGGTACTCACGGTTCCAATTTGAAGTAGCTCGCAGAGCTATGATGATGCCCACACCGGCGGCGATCGCCAGCGCTTCCGGGCTTGCCCTAAAAATCCACCAGAGTGGCGTCAGCAGCAATCCGCCGGTGAAGTTTCCCCGAGCCGAATGGCGGATGAGGATCTGCATTATGGCTGCCAACCCGACCCCCAGGATGAAACCGAACGGCCATATAGCAAGCAGCGCCCCGCCCCCAGTAGCCATCCCCATCCCGCCACGCATACCGGCTAGGACCGGCCAGCAATGTCCTATCACGAGCGCACCAGCAGCCAACCCAAGGCCCAGCAGCCCCTGGACAAGATGCATCGCCAGCCTCATCGCCAGGTAGCCTTTCCCCAGGTCCAGCAGCAGGACCGCGATGCCCGCCACCCACCCGGCAGAGCGCATGACGTTGGTCGCGCCCGCGTGTCCTGAACCAGTCTGGCGGATGTCGCCGCCTGTGGTCCAGCGCGTGATCCAAACTGCAAAGGGAAGTGAGCCAAGGGCATAGGCGATCAGGATTGCCACAGTTGAGTTCAACAAGACTGGTGCCAGTTCTCCCATCGCCTCTCCGTAAAGAATCGGGCAGTACAAAAGCTAGAGCAGCGGGAGCTGCGGGTCCTCGTGCTCGGGTGGGTCAATCGCCATGCGCTCCTTGAAGTTTGCCATCGTGATGGTCGTTTCAGCAGCCAGCCGGCGGACATGCCGGAACTTTATAACCCGCAGGCCGCTCTCCAGCCAGGCCTTGAAATGGGGGTCACGGCGGGTGCGTTCTGCAATCAACCCCGCTCGTCCACCAGGGACGACGAAGGTCAGCCGTTCTTGGTCGGCAGGCTGGGGCAGGTGACCCCAGCCTGCGGTTTCACGGATTTCGAAGGCGTGACCTGCTCCAGCCTCTCCAGTCTGCCAGATCACGCGTTCACCGGCATCGACCTCGAACCCCAGCCGCCTTCCCAACTCAACGAGCAGCGCCTGCATCTCGACACAATCGGCTTTTCGCAGCTCTGGATCGTCTTCAGCTCTCAAGTGCCATATATCCGCATCAGCAATTTTCAATGCATAAGACTGGAGGCAGGCATAGACCCAACGACGGTCGGGTGTCAGCAATCCGGGGAATTGCTCGCAAACGGCTTGGTCCAACTCCCGACCCCGGACCTGCCTCTGATCCCGAAGCTGCCCGAGTATGCACCATTCGACTCGGTCGAGCAGTGGATCTTCGGCTACATCCGGCTGTTTGAGGTCATAGACGCCACTTTCAGGTTCGCTCCCGCGGCTCAAATGTTCAAAGGGCTGCCTTTGCAGCACCTGCTCGATCTGATCCACCAACGATTGCATCGGATGACGCTGGGGCGCAGTCCAATCCTGATCGAGCTGCCGGAGTTCGGTGATCCGCGTCCAGGCCGCTGCGTGCAGGCAAGAGTAGGGCGCGGGCTGCGCATGCTCCACCAGGAGCTCTTGCATGGCGCGACGCAGTTCCACGTTCTCGATCCCGCGTCGGGATGCATGTTGTTCGCCTCGTTCGTTGACCCACTGCCCAACCAGCTGCTGATCATCACTGCGCAGTGCACAGCCGCTGAGTTTGAACCCGGCCCCCTCCACCCCGGCCATTGTCGCAGCCACAAAACCTGGTTCGGCTTCCGGTATATATACGATGGCTGGGTGGGATTGTGGGTAGCAGTCAGCGACGCTGCGCAAGACCGTCCGGATCGCCGTAGCATGCCAACCCCAGTCATATCGCCGCCGGCGAAGTGCGACCTTGATCGGCGCCGCCGCATCCCGCCCCCACAGCCAGGCTGTCCACAGCGCGCTCAGAGTCCAGAATGCCTGGTTCGGGCGGGGTGGGATCGTCAAGATAAGATCAATCCCATCGAATGCATGCTGCTCACGGCACAAATCACGCGCCGGGCCGGGATAAAGACACACACCTGACGCTCGTCCTTGCCGAGTGCTGTCCCATTCGTGAACATCTACCCCCTCATCGTGCATCGCCCACTGGTCCAGTCCACGCTCAAGGGCGCGCCATACATTGAACTCTCTGTAACGGGAGGAGGCGATTAGTTGCCGGGGTCGCGTGCGACCCTCAGGGTAGCTCCACAAAGCATTGGCGGCGTCAAAGGCAGTGAGCAACAGGGCTTGCGTTGCGGCCAGCGTGCGTGCCTCAATGTTGGCCTGCGCAACTTTGTTCAGGATCGTGATCAGGGCGAAGATCGCCCGACCCGGGTAAACAGATAAGGCAGCCTCAGCATGCTTGCGATCAGGATCTCCGGGTGGTGCCAGACTGTCCAGGGCTACCGCAGCCTGCATGCTGCTGCGTGAGTAGTCTAGAGCGTTATCCCAATCCTCTTCGGTCGTGATGCTTTCTCCTGCATGTGAGCAGTGTTCGCATGAATAAACCTTGTGTGAGGGCCCACCCAACTCCTTATCCCAGATGAAGTATTCAACATCGACGATTTCTCCACAGCGGGCGCAGCGGCTGCGGTAGAGGTCGATGATGAAGGGTTCGAGACGCGTTTCATCCTTAGGGATTGCCGCCAGATGCGCGAGCGCAGCCTGGAGTTCTGCTACGCTGAAGGGTTGCAGAGTATAGCGGGTGACGAAGCGAGTGATCGGGTTATTGATAGCGAGGGTAATTTCACACCCTGCAAGTGCACACTCCAGCGCAAGCTGCGGAGAGGTACCAAAGGGATCGAAGACCCGCCGTACCCGTGGAAGCTTCCCTTCCAGCAACCGAAGGACAACCCCTTCCTCGAGCGGGGGAAGAAACCTCTCGAGCGGGTTCGGCCGTACCTCTGAATTCCCAACAGGCAGCGCAACGTTCATAATCTCCAGTATACGTCAACCCCTGCATTGGCTGATTCAGAATACACCATCTTGTCCTGCGCGGTCTCAGGCCTTAGACTGTTACTATGCGCACACGCCTCCAAAGCCAACGAACCATCCCAAATTTGCTGGTACTCAGCCTGGCTCTTTACGGCTGTGGAACAGCATCGCCGGGTAGATCTGGGGCGGCCTTGGTGCTGCCGACAGGCTCTGATGCGGAAACGAGTGAAACCGCAGGCACTCCACAGATCATCGACCCTGCCCCGGAAGCTTGCCCGATCCCACCCGCCTCCCCGAACTTGCCGGCCCTCGCTGATTCCCGCACATGGGCGAGCGATCTATCGGGTTACCTGAACCAGGGCGGCTTGCTTACTGCCTTGATCGATGGGCTGAGGCAACGTCCTTTAATCCAGGGTTTCGCGAGCACCGGGAAGATCGCCGATCTCGACTCGAACGGGTACCAGGACCTGGCGTTGACGATCCTCGAGGACTCGACGCAAGGCATCGCCGCAGGCAGCCTGCTGATTTTCCTCTGCCAGGAAGATCATTTCGAACTTTCCTACCTGTCCCCGCCGGGCGAAAATCAAACTTTGCCTGAGATTGCAGCCGTGCGTGACTTGAACGCCGATGGCGTGACCGATCTGCTGCTTTCTTCCCACATCTGCGGGGCACATAGCTGTTTTATCGAGCTGCAGCTGTTCAGCTGGGATCGATCTCGATTTGCGAACATCCTTGATGGGCGAAGTGATGACCTGCCGAACCCTACGCTCACCCTCGAAGGACCTGACCCAGATGGCACCTGGCGTATATCACTGACCGGGACCGGGATCAGCTCGGCCGGCGCCGGACCTTACCGTGAACGGACGCGTACCTGGTCGTGGGATGCTGCTGCAGCAACTTTTATTGCCGCTCCCGACCTGCTCCAGCCGCCCCGGTACCGCATCCATATGCTCCACGATGCCGATCTGGCAGCGGCGAGCGGGGATATGGTTTCAGCTTCCCAGGACTACGCTCGGGTGATCGAGGATGGCACACTGGATGATTGGATTGGCGGGGAGTCGAGCCGGCGCTCACTGGCCGCGTTCGCCGCGTTCCGGCAGATGTGGCTGCATCTCTGGCAGGGAGAGACCAGGGAGGCAAGCGCCGTACTCGAATTCCTGCAAGCCTCTGCGACAAACGACAGCGCCGACGTGCTTGAGATGGCCCGGATCACATTCGAAACTTACCAGCTGGAGGGGATCGAAGCGGCCTGCAGCGCCGCCCAAGCCTTTGCCGCCGCGCATCAGCAGGGTGTGCTCGAGCCGCTCAACTTCGGCTACGCAAACCGTTCCTTCAACCTTCCCGACATTTGCCTCAACCCAGATTGAATTGACCTCGACTGGAGCAAGCCATGCCACCGCTTAGCCTCGCCGATCTGCAGCCTAGGATGCCCACTCTCCTGCGCACACTGCGCCAGCTGGTTGAATTCGAATCCCCGACAACAGCCAAGGAACATATCGACCTGCTTGGCTCTTTTATCACCGGTGAAATGGAACGAATCGGCGCGCACGTGACGCGCGATGCGCAGGAGAAAGCAGGTGACCACTTGCTGGGCACCTGGGGGGCGGCGACTCCCGGGATATTACTGCTCACCCATATCGACACTGTCCATCCGCTTGATTCGCTTGAACACATGCCGTGGCGGGAGAGCGAGCAGGCTGTGTATGGCCCAGGCGTGCTCGATATGAAGGTGAGCGTCGCCATGGCGCTCACGGCTCTTTCGGCGCTAAGGGAGGCCGGGAAGCTCCCGGTCGGCGTGTCCCTGCTCTGCACATCGGATGAGGAGACGGGCAGCCGGTCCTCCCGGAAGCTGATCGAGGAACTGGCCTCAAAGGCCGTGATCGTTCTGTGCCTCGAGCCAGCACTGCCTGGCGGTGCCCTGAAGACATGGCGAAAAGGCATCCTCGGGTTCAGGATCGATGTCCTCGGTACAGCCGCCCACGCTGGAAGCGATATCCACAATGGGGTCAACGCGATTTTAGAAATGTCACACCAGGTGCAGGCAGTTACCGCACTAGCCGACGAGGAGGCTGAAACGACGGTGAGTGTCGGCGTGATCGCGGGAGGGACTCGATCGAACGTGGTCCCGCAATCCTGCTGGGCTCGGATCGATGTGCGCGCAAAGACCGTTGCAGAAGGGGAGCGGATCCTGAGAGACATGCACGCCTTAGAACCCGTTCTCCCCGGGGCTCAACTCGATGTGCGAGGCGGTTGGAAACGCCCGCCGATGGAGCGCGATGACAAGATGCAGGCCACCTTTCAGCGCGCCCGGCTGATTGGTGAGACATTGGGAATGAGCCTGATCGAAGGTGGCACCGGTGGCGGTTCAGATGCGAATTTCGTGGCCCAGCTTGGCGTGCCTGTCCTCGATGGACTTGGAGCCCTGGGACGCGGCGCCCACACTCATGACGAGCTGGTGGAAATCGACACGCTCGCAGAACGGACCACACTCCTCGCGGCTCTGATCAGCGAGTGGTAACCACTTGACCCGCAGCCTCCCACAGATCCTGGACCTGGCGCATTCGGGCCATCTGCTGCAGGAAGGCATACGGGGATTCGGCCCGATCCCATAATTTCCGAACGGCCTCCCCCACTGGATCATCACCTGCCGCACCGCCCGGCTCATCCGCATAAGCTCCGTGAAAGGCGAAGTAAGCCTGATTGAGGCGTCGAATGCGGTAGCCTCGATCCCAGAAGAAGACCCTGCGAGCTTCCATATAGGCTTCCGCCTGTTCGATTTCCCCTTGCTCTAATAGCTGATCCACCGTCATACGTGTCTGGCGCATTTCAGCCTGGAAATCGAACTCGGGTTCCGCTGCAGGATCGCTGGGTGGCGCGCTGGCAGCGGGCTCTGGCGGAAGCAGTTCGGGATAGAACTGACGCAGGATTTCACGCCCGATCGCAACCCCCATCAGCGAAGCAGTCGTCTCGTTCATGGTCCGCAGCTCGGGTGAGGCGCTATAGCGCACACCGAGTGGGTGCAACGATAAGTAGTTGTGAACCCACTCATGTCCGATGACCTCGGTCACCCAAACCAGAGCGGTGCTCTCCTGCACCATGGTCGGGTACGTTCCCAAGCCACCGACCGGCACCACTAGCGCAGAGGACCCGGTTGATGCTTCCACCGCCTGCTCAAGCTCAATATTGGCATCCAGGTCGAGGTCCAGGCGTAAATTAATATTCAGGTCCTGGCGAATTACGTCTCGAGGAGAGACGATCAGCGCGCTCGGAAGCGGTGCAAAAGTAAAGGACAGGGGTGGGATGATCGCACCCCCAACCCCAAACCCAAGCTCCCGCAGGATTTGTTCAGCCTGGGATCCAAGCACTTCCTCCGCAAGCGGACGCATCGCGCCGGCTTCGGAGTTAAGTGCGGCTACGCGTGCGGTCAATTCCTGCAGGTGCTGGTCGCGATCTTCGAGCCCGGGCTCCCCATAGGCCAACTCGAGCTCACCCCGTGCTTCGTGCAAGTGACCGAGAGCCGCTAGATAGTCAAAAACAAGCTGCTGATCACGCGCAGGGGCAAGATACTCAGCAGCAGATAGGCTGGTGCTGGCGGCTTTCTCGATCCAGGCACTCAATGTCCAGCCAAGGAAATTGAATTCGACCGGGCGGGTCAGGAGCCGGATGCGATCGGTTTGATCGACGACGAGCAAGCTGCTTCCCCCGAGCAGTATGAGGGTGATTAGCAGTAAAAGACTTCGCCTGAACCCTGTCCAGAAACCCAGCAGGAATGCGCGCATGCCGGCATCATACCAAGCTAACAAGGCGAGTCAAGCTGGAGAATGGCTATGTTATAATCTCGCCTCACAGACCCCCGGTGGGATCTGTCGAAAACCTTATGAACTTCCTCGTCACCGGCGCAGCCGGCTTTCTGGGTTCAAATCTCGCAAATCGTCTTGCCCGCGAAGGGCATCAAATCCGTGGTCTCGATGACCTAAGCGCCGGTGACCCGGCCCGGCTCGGTTCTGAGATCCTCTTCACGCGCGGTGATGTAACCGACCGACCTAAACTCTGGACGCTGCTCCAGGACGTGGATTGTGTCTATCACCTTGCAGCCAAGGTTTCGGTTCCCGAATCAGTCCTTTACCCTCGCGAATACAACATCATCAATGTCGGCGGGACGGTGAGCGTGATGGAGGCGATGCGCGATGTCGGGGTAAGAAGGGTGGTATTCATTTCCTCCGGTGCGATTTATGGCGATGGAGGCACACAGGTTTTGAATGAGTTGGACGCCCCCCGCCCCAGTTCACCCTACGCAGTGAGCAAACTCGCTGCAGAGCACTACGTCCGCACGATTGGAAAGCTATGGGGTATCGAGACGGTCTCGCTGCGGGTTTTCAATGCATACGGTCCGGGCCAGCCATTATCCGTCGCCCACCCTCCAGTCATACCCCACTTCCTGCGCGAGGCCGCCCTGGGTGGAACTTTGATTATTCACGGCCAGGGCGAGCAGACACGCGACTTCGTCTACATTGATGACGTGATCGAAGCCATGGTCGCAGCCGCGACCGCTCCCACAATCGATCAGTCCGTGATCAACATTGGCAGCGGTGAAGCGACAAGCATCAAGACCCTCGGGCAGTACGTAATCGAAGCCATCGGGGCCAAGGTACAATGGATCTACAAGGAAGACAACGATCCAGGTCCCTCTCACATGTGTGCTGATATCACCCTCGCTCGCAAGAAACTGGGCTACCAACCCCGCTACAGCCTGCAGGAAGGCCTGGATCGGATGATCCTCAAAGATGCCCGTTTCCAAGCGTGATGCCATCAGCAAATGAGCCCCGGATGGATCCGGCGAGCCACCCAACGGACCTGATCACGTGAAACAGGGAGCTCGCCTTAAGCGCCCTTTCTTCGAGAGTGAGACGCTCACTGTCGCCCGTAAACTACTGGGAAAATCGCTCGTTAAGATTGAATCTGACGGGACCCGCCTGTGCGGCTCCATCGTCGAAACGGAAGCCTATGTCGGCGTAGATGATCTCGCGTGCCACGCCCGTGTCGGCCGGACCCGGCGTAACGCCGCGATGTGGGGTGACCCCGGGCATGCCTATGTCTATTTCACCTACGGCATGCACTGGATGCTGAACCTAGTCACCGAGCGAACCGGGTTTCCAGCCGCAGTACTTGTGCGAGCGCTTGTGCCGCGAGAAGGGCTGGCACGCATCCGATCACAACGTCCAGGACGTCCACTGTCTGAGCTTTGTAATGGACCAGCCAAGCTATGCCAAGCCTTTGCGATCGATCAAAGCTACGACGGCCTCGATCTCTGTAAATCTGGATCGCCGCTCTTCCTTGAGGAGGCGGGGACAATCCCCGACTCGGCCGTCACATTTGGCCCGCGCGTGGGTTTAAACAAAGTGGACGAGCCATGGAAAAGCATACCATGGCGCTTCCGCGTCGATCCAAGCTTCGCCAGTACACTTCAGCCGGAGGATAGACCATGACGCTCTTACAGGATAAAACCGCACTTATCTTCGGGGTCGCCAACGATCATTCGATCGCATGGGGCATCGCGCAAGCCATGCATGAGCACGGTGCCCGGGTGGCTTTCTCGTATGCAGGTGAGGCGCTCGAACGCAGGGTGCGGCCACTGGCAGGGTCGCTTGGATCATCCTTTGTGGAACCGTGCGACGTCACCGATGACGACCAGATCGCTGCGCTATTCGACAAGGCACGCCTGGACCTCGGAAAAGTCGATATCCTGGTACATGCCATTGCCTTCGCCGAAAGGGAGGACCTTCAAGGCGCCTTCCACCAGACCAGCCGCAACGGCTTCCGCCGCGCCATGGACATCAGCGTCTACTCCCTGATTGCCCTCGCCCGGGCCGCAAAACCTCTGATGGGCGCCGGTGGGTCGATGTTGACCCTCAGCTACTATGGTGGGCAGAAGGTCGTTCCTAGCTACAACGTCATGGGCGTCGCCAAGGCCGCGCTCGAAATGACGACACGCTACCTGGCCGTTGACCTTGGTCGGGATGGCATTCGTGTAAACGCCATCTCCGCCGGGCCGATTCGCACGCTTTCAGCTGCTGGTGTGAGCGGTTTTAAACGCATGCATCGCGAGTTTGCGGCCCACACCCCTCTCCGCGTGGGGGTCGAGATCGAGGACATTGGCGGTGCAGCTGTTTGGTTGTCTTCCAAGCTCGCCAGTAAAGTAACGGGGGAGGTGCTCTTTGTCGACTCGGGATACAATATCGTTGGCATCCCAGAAGCCGCGGATGAAGATACCGAGTGAGGACGTGAAGAGTTCTCTGCCGTGTTGAATCGGTTTCGCAAACTCTCATTTGACCGGCTGACCCCCGAGTTGAAGATTTACAGGCTGTGGATCACCCGTAGGTTAACGCTGGTGATCCTGATCTTGCTTGGCGCCTGGACCTTGCTCGACCTGGCGTTGTGGGCACGATCCACCCGGGACGAAACCAGCCTCGTCACTGACCTGGGGTTCATCGGTTTCCTCGCAGCCAGTACATGGATTTCGCAGCGGATCGCCAGCCACGGCAACACCCACCTGGCCGGATACCTGTCAGCCGGCTCCTTTTTTGTGCTGGCACTGGCCAACATAATCCTCTATCCCAGCAACATCTTCGTCTTCAGTGCGATGCTCTTCGTCCCGATCATGATCACCGGTTTCGCTGTCGGCGGGCGTTCGCCTTTCGTCTTCTCCATCCTCGCCTCTCTTGGACTGCTGGGAAGTTGGGGGGCTACGCGCGGGTATTACGCCGAACTTGGGCTGACTGTTGAGAATTGGGCGTTGTTCCTGGGCAGTCAATTCGGCCTACACCAGGGGTTAGCAGCCCTGCTCTACAACCAGGGGCGGCACCTGGAAATCAGCTTCGACCGGCTGCACAGTAAAACCGAGCAGTTCTCACAACTCGCACATACCGATCCGCTCACCAATCTTGCCAACCGCCGCTTCCTGATCGAACAGCTCCAGTGTGAGTTTGCGCGGGCCAAACGCTACCGCCGGCCACTCTCGCTGCTCTACATGGACCTGGATGGCTTTAAGTCCATCAACGACCGCTTTGGGCATATCTTGGGAGACGAGATGCTCCGCAGCGCTGCACTATCGATGCGGGCGGTACTGCGCTCGACTGATCTGCTGGCTCGCATCGGTGGTGACGAGTTCGCCGTCCTGCTTCCAGAAACAAGCATCAAGGATGCGCTGGGAGTCGCTCAGAAGTTGCGGCGAGCTTTGGAGGCATCAGCCACCAGCCTTGGCGAGAACATCCCTGCCCTGACCTTTTCGGCCGGAGTTTCACAGCTCCGCTTTGAGGATGAGTCCGTCGATGACCTTCTTGCGCGAGCCGACCGGGTACAATACCTAGCGAAATCTGAAGGACAGGGACAGATCCGGTCACAGCATGATATGAGCCAGCTTCCGCTCTTCTCCGTAGGCGCTGATCCACCCAAAGATCGTTGAAGCGTTTATCCAAAATTATGTGCTCCACCGCAAATATTTGATTACGGGTGCACCATAGAAACGAAAGCAGAAATGTTCACAGCAACGATTGAACTCGAGACGCGTGGCCATGCCGACATGCACGACCTTACCCAGGCTGCCCAACATTATCTTGAGGAATCTGGGTTTGTCCAGGGCATGCTCAACCTCTTCTCGCCATCTTCAACCAGCGCGTTGACCACGATTGAGTACGAGTCGGGCGCCCTGGCCGATCTGCGCCGTGCCCTGGATGAAATCGCGCCCGCAGATCATGAATACCAGCACAACCTGCGTTGGGGTGATGGCAACGGACACGCCCACCTGCGCGCAGCCCTGGTGGGTCCCAGCCTGAGCATCCCGGTGCGCGACGGCCAGCTTGCCCTCGGTACCTGGCAGCAGATTCTTTTTATTGACTTCGACGTCCGACCTCGTAAGAGGCGGATCATGGTGACGATATTTGGAGAATAGGTATGCATGCTGAAGTGAAGAAAGCCCAGGTTACCCGGCAGAGACTGCTGGCCGTCTTTGCGCACCCCGATGACGAAAGTTTTGGGCCGGGCGGCACTCTTGCCCATTACGCCGGGCAAGGTACAGAGGTTAGGTTGTTATGTGCCACCCGGGGCGAGGTCGGTGATATCCCTGAAGAGTTACTGGAAGGGGACCGGGATATCGCTCACCTGCGCGAATCCGAGCTGCGCTGCGCAGCGGAACATCTCGGGCTCAGCGATGTTCATTTCCTCGATTACAGAGACTCGGGAATGCCCGGCTCCGAAGACAATCACCATCCCCGGGCGCTGGCAGCCGCCCCGCTTGATGAAGTATCAGCCAAGATATACGAATACATGCAAGAGCACCAGCCGCAGGTCGTGATCACCTTCGATCCGATCGGTGGCTATCGCCATCCTGATCACATCGCCGTCTATGAGGCAACACGCCGGGCGTTTGAAATGGCCCAAAATACATCATCGGGCTACCGACCACAAAAACTTTATTACCACACCTTCTCCAAGCGGCTGCTGCGACTGCTGCTGCGCGTCTTGCCCCTCATCGGTCAAGACCCACATCGCTACGGACGCAATCAGGATATTGACCTGGTTGACCTGGCCGCCGTAGATTTCCCGATCCACGCACGCATCAGCTATCGTGACGTGATCGAAGCCAAGGAACTCGCTGCCGCCTGCCACAGGAGCCAGATCGGAGGGGGTCCTAACGGTTTGATAGGTCGCTTCCTACGCCATTTCAATGGACCGGAAACCTTTATGCGTGCCTTCCCGCCGGTCGATGGCAGGTTGCGCGAGCGTGACCTCTTTGCCGGGGTTGAAAGCTTAGCTTCAACATAATTTATGCTGCGTTAGCGGCAACCCGTATGCTGCCTGGGTGTAGGATTGCATGCTCGAGTACCGGATACGTTTGCATGGTAAGATTGGACCTTCCGTAGGGCAATAAAACCTGCGACCCTGTAATCTGACGGAGAGCAATGATCAGAACTTGGGATCAAGCGCTGCCCAACCACTTCGATCTACCAAAGCGTATCCGACGCCTGGGTGACTTGGCATATAACCTGTGGTGGACCTGGGACCCAGAAGCCGGCCGTATCTTCCAACACATTGACCAGGACATCTGGGAATCAACTTACCACAACCC
>DAOUEJ010000217.1:0-11404 GCA_034430615.1 Anaerolineales bacterium
GTATCAGTCACTTCCGGCGTATCAGTAATTTCATCCACTAGTGGCAGTAATTGACCCGGCATGTTACAGGCTGCAAGCAGAATGACCAGGGCTATACTTGCTAAGAACTGACTAGATTTCATATGTCACAACCTCCAAAGAATAATGCCATGCCCTATTATTTGTACCATACCTTATGTTAGTCCAACCGGCTGTAATTGACTAATGGGAACTATTCTTGCTGCTTGCATTGCCAGCCGTTAATCCAAAACACTATGCGGATTGACTGGCTGTTAAACGCCATTGCTTTTCCTCACTGATTTTCCCCAGTTAGTCAGTAGATTAGTATGAGATATTGCAAAGCATGAGGGATAATTTATACCCGGATTCTACGTCCCTGAATCAGTCAAAGAAGAGCATTTTTATAAAAGCCCCACATTCGATGTAAAAATGCGCTATTTGAGCTGATTTTTCATCAATTTTCAGCAAAAATTGCTACTTTTAACCCACATTGGAGATATTTTGGAATTTGTCATCAGACTCATGCTTTCACCCAATGGGTGAAAGAAATGACTGCCACTCCAGACAGCATGTTAAAATCTTGAGGAAAAGAATTTCTGCAGGATAGGATGTTGCCTTGATTAATAAAATCGAATTCTCAGCCAGAAATCTCACTTCAAATGCCGGTTTATTGCTCTTACTCGAACATGCCAGTAAAAATGGGATTTTTGACCTGATTGATCACGACCTGGTTTTTGAGCACGCATCCACCAACAAAATCAAAATGAACCACATCAAGACCATGCTCTGCGGTAACTTCATTGGAATTGACAAACTGGAACGGCTGAAACTGCTGCAAAGCGATCCCCTGGTCAACGAGTTTGTCATTTCGATCAAAGAACCGGAAACAGTATCTCGGTTTTTGGGAAACTTCAGTTACAAAACGACCCAAATGCTGAGAGAAATCAATTTCAAACTCTTCAGAAAGCTCCTGAGAAAGAGCAAACTCAAATCCATCACCATCGATATTGACAGCAGTGTGGTAAATGTCGAAGGCCATCAGGAGGGGGCAGTAAAAGGTTACAATCCAAAAAGCTTGGAAACCGCTGTTATAACCTCCAGTTGGCTTTCTGTGATGAAATCAAGGCTTACCTGACTGGATATGTCAGAAGTGGGGATACCTTTACGGCCAACGGCGCAGCAGAAATGATCAAAGAAATCATTGCCCAACTCAAAGACGAGGGATTGGAGATCACCTTTCGCATGGACAGCGGCTATTTTGACGATAACATCCTGGAAACGATCGAATCATTGGGGTGTACTTATGTGATCAAGGGAAAAGGGTATCCAACGCTTGTTGAGCAGGTGACCAATCCATCCGTTGTCTTTGTTACCGGTGAAGCAGGCCGGGAGACCACCGGGCTTGTTACAGCCCTGAATACATGGGACAACGCTAGAAGGTTTGTTGTTTCCCGGGTGTTGAAAGATGAAAAAGATAGAGCACAAATCTCTTTCCTGGAAGGCGAATCATACGACTATTTCTTTTTTGTCACCAACACGGAACAATCGTCAGAAGAAGTGGTTGAATTCTATGAAAAACGCGGGAACTGTGAGAATTACATCAAGGAAGCCAAGTATGACATGGCGGTTGGGCACCTGTTGCTCCAGTCATTTTGGGCCAATGAAGCGATCTTTCAGCTGATGATGCTGGCATACAATTTGTTTTTACTGTTCAAGATGGACTTTACAAGGGAAACGGAATACCGACAGCAAATCAAGACGTTCCGGTTGAAGTACATTTTCCTGGCTGGGAAGATCATCCGAACGGCCAGAAGTGTGGTGATGAAGCTTTCTGAAAAATATCCCTATCAAGAGATATATGAAAAAAGTCTGTCTTGAAGAAAACACGCCTTCATATGTCTCAACCTTTATTTCTATTAAATTGGGCAGGGAAAAATCATTTCAGATGTCCAAATTTGTACAATGGATCGCTAAAAATGATGCGAAATAATGAAAACAGCGCTAAACTTAAAAGAGTTCCGCCAGAATTATCATCGTTTGTGATGAAAATGCTGGTAGATTAATTCGACGTGGAATCCGGGTCCGACTATCCCAAGATGCGCAGGAGCGAGGTTGGAAGTTCTCGCCAAGCTGCCACGGGCGTGCGCGGGCAGAAGTCGATCTCGCTCACGACGCGACCGCGGGGCCCGCGCCAAGGACCGCCACTCGTTCGGCCTCGCTGGTGTTGTGAATCGGTTGCCGCGCACCCATGGGGCCATACTAGCCGAAGCGCTCGGAATGCGTGCGGAACCGGGGTAGCCCCCCGACCAGGTTGCTCGCCAGCAATACTCACTGTTGGGTTAGATACGAGAGGTGATGGAGTCATGAGATGGAGGATCGCCGCGCTAGCTCAGCCCCGCCCTTCAACGGTTTCGGCAAACGACCCTGGAGCAAACGGAAGAAGGTGGGCTCCTGTCGGGAGGAGGAAGACATGAACGCAAGGGTCGTGGCACTGGCCGTCGCCGTCACCGTCACTCTCACGCTGCTGGTGGTCGGATGCGCGTCGAACGACCAGCCGGTCTCCGACGCAACGTCTTCGACCGAGATCGACGCCACCCGCCTCGAAGAGCCCGCCAAAGAGACACCTTCCCCCACTACCACCACGATGATCCCCCCGTTGGGAGCCTGGAACCCGATCCTGGCGACCACCCGAGCCAAACCCGCCCCACCCGCCGCTACATGCCCTACCGGCAGCACCCCCGACCTACCCGGTCGGGTCGATCACGAACGGCCCCAACCAGGTCCGTGGAGCAACCAGGCTGCCGCCTTCAACCGGCACACCGGACGGATCGTCTTCGTTGACGAAGCAGCCCAGACCTGGACCTTCGACGTTTGCACCAACACCTGGGAGAACATGAACCCCCGCCGGGTACCCACGTCGGAATACTGGTACGAAGGTGAACTGGTTTACGACATCGATTCGGATCTCACCATCTCCTTCGGTGGGCGCAAGACCACGATTGCCGTTTACGATGCCCAAACCAACACTTGGACGCAACGAGACCGGCCATCCGAGTATGAGGACTCGTTGTTTTGGTTGGGTGCCGTCTACGACCCAGTCTCGGGACTGGTCCTCGTCGTAACCGATGACGGCATGTTGACGGCGTACGACGTGGAGACAGACGAGTGGACGCCTGTTGGGATGATCGTGGAGGAACGTGATGTCACTTCTGAAGGCACAACCCGGACGCTCGCGCCGCCGTTCCTGATCGGCTATGTGGCGGAGACAGACCGCCTGGCATTCCTCGGATTCAACAGTGCCCCTTTCCAGGGAAACGGAGGGTTGTTCGACCCCCGCACCGGCGAGTACACGCACCTGGACGAACCACCCGGCGGTGTTATGGGAGGGTTCGGGAGTTTCTCGTATGCAACCGACGGCGCAACCGCATACACCTTCACCTCCAACTTCAGCGTCTGCCGGCTTGATCCGGTCGCCCTGACCTGGGAATGCTATCCACGCCCGTTCCGTTCTGTCACTCAGATGCCCTCCGCCATGGTCGTCGACCCGATCAACGACCGGCTCGTGGTCTTCAACGACTTCTGCTGCAACTGGCCCGGAACAAAAACCACAACTGATATCTGGGCTCTCCGTCCCTCCAACGGCGAGTGGACCCAACTTCTCGCCCCATCAGGTAAGTAGAAGGAGGAGTCAACCATGACGGCCCTACAAGCACCTCCCGCGGAGCTAGATACTAGGTCACGTTGGGTCCCCACGATTTGGCTTGAGAGGTCTGTAATGAGACGTGGAGTCCTGCTGGCGGTGGTAGCAGCTTTGATGCTTCTGGGTGCATGTGGAGATGGCAACAGCGACCCGGGTGTACCTGCAGGAGTCATGTCTTCGATCGAAGGATTCACAGAGGCCAGCACCACATACGACACCGAGTCAATGCGGACGTACCTGACCGATGGTTTCACGTGGCAGTCAACAGGCCCGGTCCAAACCCTGGACGAGTTCTTGGCGTACGTTGATGCCAATTGGGAGAGAGCCCAGTTTCGCTATGAAGCTACTGGAGAACCTGTGATTCACCTTGAGGGCGACACCTACGTGGTCGAGGAACCGGGGTTGGCGACAGCCGTGAACCTCGAACTGGCGGGAACCACGGTGTATCGGATAGTCGAAGTGGATGACATATGGCTTATCCACGAAGTCCGTTGGGTTGACGACCCCACATCTGAGTCGACGGGCTGAGACAAGGAAGTTCCCCGCTCTGAGTAATAAACGACTCTACATCGGCCTCACTTCGTATACTCGAATGCTCGCAATAAATGGATTGCTTTGGACAATGAGTTCGATTATCTGGTAAAGGAAAGCTCTAAGTCTTCTCGACGATAATCTTATGGAAAATAAGTCCTTAAATTAGTATTAATTCGTGGAGTATAACTCCATGATTTTTGACAATATTATGGGGTTTCTATATACTGTGGCTATGATTGAGCGAGCATACGAGCCATTAGAGCAATATCTTGCCCCGAAGAATGTGTTGGTTATTTATGGGCCGCGCAGGGTGGGAAAAACAACCCTATTGCAGGAATATTTATCTTCCACTAAGTGGAAGTACAAATCCACGGTTGGCGATGACTTGCCAACCCAGCAGCTTTTATCTTCAAGAGATGTCTCGCAAATCCAGGAGTACCTTGATGGATATGAGTTATTCGTAATTGACGAAGCACAATATGTTCCTGAAATTGGCTTTGCATTGAAGATCATCGTAGACCAGGTCCCGAATATACGCGTGATAGCCACAGGTTCGTCTTCATTCGAGCTCGCTGGACAAATTGGGGAACCACTGACCGGCCGGAAACGAACGCTTACTCTCTTCCCGATTTCTCAAAGGGAGCTGCTTTCGCTCCATAATCGCTACGAACTCAAACAGGATATTGAAGAGCGCATTATCTTCGGTTCATATCCCCAGGTTGTTATGGCCCGGAAGCGTAAGGACAGGATCGACATCGTTAACGAAATTGCCAACTCGTATTTACTGAAAGATATCCTCAATTTTGATCGTGTAAGAGGTTCGCGCGCAATATGGGATCTACTCAAACTGCTTGCATTCCAGGTCGGGAACGAGGTTTCACAAAGTGAGTTGTCCCGATCTCTCGGGGTGGACGTGAAAACTGTAGGGCGTTATCTTGACTTATTAGAAAAGGCGTTTGTTCTCTACAGGTTAGATGGCTTCAGCCGCAATCTACGCAGCGAAGTAACTCGAAACTCGAAATACTACTTTTACGACAACGGGATCCGAAATGCAGTAATTAGCCAATTCAATAAGCTCGATCAACGAGACGACGTGGGCGCGCTGTGGGAGAATTTCATTGTCATGGAGAGAATAAAATTCATGGCCTATTCTGGCGATGCTGCCAATCACTACTTCTGGCGCACCTATTCTCAACAGGAAGTTGATTGGGTTGAAGAGAGAGGGAAACAGCTTGATGGCTATGAACTTAAGTGGTCAAAGAACAAAAAGTTAAAAATTCCAGCCGAATGGGCTCGAGCATACCCCAAGGCGACATACACTGTCATTACTCCTGATAACTATCAGGGGTTTGTATTGTGACCCGTTGGACCGCTTCTTGCGGTAGCCCTGCAGCTGCCTGATTCCCTCGCTCAGCTTACTGGCATCAACCTCTACTTCTATTGCCTCCCTCGAGGTCACGATGTCCGCACCCTTGTCCGGGTTGTACTTGCCGCCCCGCTTCTTTGCAATCTGCTCAGTGATTTTGTCGTGTTTTGATTTAGCCATTTCCTTACTCCTTACAGCATTCTGACGGTCTCCTGAAAGGCCTCATATATTCTCGTGCCGTTCCACGCCAGCAAATGACAGTCTGATCCACAATATTGATCCACAATATTTGACAATATCTCAATAGCTCATAGAATGAAAAAGGAGGTGTCTGGGTGTCGACTGCCGAACGCACAGGCTACGTTGACGTGCCGGGTGGGCGGGTATGGTACAAGGTGGTAGGCGTGAAGGAGGAGGGTATTCCTCTGCTCACTTTACACGGCGGGCCCGGAATGCCTCATGACTATCTGCAACCCCTGGAGGCCTTGTCGCACGAGCGCCAGGTGATCTTTTACGATCAATTGGGGTGTGGCAGGTCTGACCTCCCGGACGACCCGAACCTATGGCGAATCGAGCGTTTTGTGACAGAGCTGAAGAACGTGCGCCAAGCGCTTGATTTAGATCGTTTCCACCTGCTGGGCCACTCCTGGGGGACCATGCTGGCCGTCGACTACGTGTTGACCAATCCGGAGGGCATGGTCAGCCTGATCCTGGCCAGCCCCTGCCTGAGCGTGAGCCGCTGGATGCAGGACGTTGGGGCCTTCAGGAAACAACTCCCGCAAGCGGTGCAGAGCGTCCTGGAAGAGCATGAGGCCTCAGGGTCGATCGATTCCCCCGAGTATGAGGAAGCCACGATGGTCTTTTATAAACGACACTTCTGCCGGCTGGAGCCTTGGCCAGATCCCATGAAGCGGACCTGGGATCGGATTGGGCTATCGGTCTATAACACCATGTGGGGGCCGGCTGAGTTCCTGCAAACCGGTAACTTGGAGGACTTCGATCGCACGGATCGGCTGAGAGAGATTCGGGCGCCGGTTTTAATTACATGTGGCCGCTATGACGAGTCGCCGCCGGAAACCAACCGCTGGTATCAGGGATTGTTCCCTGATGCCGAGCTGGTGGTCTTTGAGCGGAGCTCGCATACGCCGCATCTTGAGGAGAGTGAGCGCTATATTGCTACCGTCCGGGAGTTCTTGCGTAGCGTTGAGCCCAGAAAGAGGTTAATCATCGATACGGCAACCTGAGTTGACCATGTGAGCTTGAGGAGATATTAATTTACCGCTGATAACCGCACCCGGCAGAAGGAGAGTGAGGGCGCTCCCCCTGGACATCACGGGTCTCCGGGTAGATAGGGCACCGGCGCCTCTGTGGGTGTGGCGGCGCATGCAGGTTCGAACATCGCCTCTTGATGGCACAAACTAGAAGATCGTTTTGTGAGAAGGGGTCATCGCATGGCTGAGATTCAACAACCCGATCCCCAACAAATGAAGGCTGAGGCAAAGCATATTCTTGCGCAAGCCGAGCAGGCGGGAGTGACACTGCGCCTGATCGGGGCGCTGGCCTACGAATACCAATGTCCCAAGTTCAACCATCTGCGTCAGGCAATGGGCCGGGCGCTCTCGGATCTGGATTTCGCTGCTCTATCCAGCCAATGGCAGAATGTAGTCAACTTCATGGAGGGCTTGAGCTATCACTTCGACGATCGACGGGCCATGCTGCATGGCAATGACCGGGTGATCTTCTTCCACCCTCAGGGATTTCGGGTGGACGTCTTTTTCGATCGGCTGGACATGTGCCACGCGGTGGACTTCCAGCGGCGGCTGGATCTTGACCCGCTCACCCTCTCGCTCGCCGACCTGTTGCTGGAGAAGCTGCAGATCGTTGAGCTCACCCAAAAGGACGTGATAGATACGCTGATACTTTTACGGGAGCACGAGAGTGGCGAGGGGGATTCGGCGATCGACGCATCCTACATCGCGAAGCGCTTCAGCAGCGATTGGGGGTTCTACTACACCGCCACTGAGAATTTAATGCACATTCGCGATCAGGCGCTGGACCAGTTCGAACCCTTGGGCGCCGAAGATCGCGCGGTGGTGAGACAGCGTATCGACCGGCTCCTGGAGAGGATTGAGGTAGAGCCAAAATCCATGAAATGGCGCCTGCGGGCGGCGATTGGCTCCAGGATAATCTGGTACAAGCACGTCGGAGATTTAGAACGCTGAGTCTCGGGCGCCTAAGAAGCGCAGTGAGGGTGTCAAAAGGAGAGAAAGGAGGTGATCAGCGGGCACTCTAGCGAGGGAATTTCAGCCGCTGACTAGATCTTTGCAATTGGAGGAAATGTAAAATGACTACAGGAGAGGAAGTTCAACGAGGCGTGTTTAGACGAACAGCATCTGGATTGACCCGAGAAATCTCGCCGGTACAGCATTGGATCTACAATGTATTCACTCTGCTGGTCCTGACCGGCGCGGCGTTTTTCTATCTTTGGGCGCCAGGTGTCTACCCGGGAACCAGCCCTGTCATGGGACTCGTTATAGCCAGCCTCGCAATAATCCCCATCTACACCGCCTATTCCATGCTGGCATCGGCGATGCCGCGTAGCGGCGGTGACTATGTGTTTCAAAGCCGTATCCTGCACCCCGCCATCGCCTTCATGGCTCTGTTCGCGATGGTGATCTGGCTTTGGTACTGGTTGGAACTGAGCGGGTTTTGGATCGCCTCCATGGTCTTCTCGCCGCTATTCTCGATGCTCGGCGCGACCACCGGCAACGTCTCTCTGCTGAATCTGGCAACCTGGTTTAGCTCGCAACAAGGAATCTTCTGGAGTGCGATTGTCACCAACCTGGTGATTGCTGTCGCCTTCATCTCTGGCCTTCGTGCTTATCTGAAGGTCCAATCGTTCCTTTTCGCCGGCGTGATCATCAGCTTGGTTACTATGTTTATCTTGCTGCTCACCACCTCACATGAGACCTTCGTCACCAATTTCAACAGCCTGATGGCTGCCTTCGATCCGCAGCAGACAAATTACTACAAGTACGTGATTGAAACCGCCTACGCCAATGGTTTCTCACCCTCAACCGGCGGCGGTTTAAACGGGCTGATCGCGGTCATCGCAATCGCATGGTTTAATCTGATCTGGGCTGTATGGTCTATGCCCAATCTTGGCGAGATCAAACACGCCCATAGCTTCAGCCAGCTCAACCGGGTGATGCAGCTCTCACTGCTCTTCGGTCTGCTGGTGCTCGGTGGGACCATGGCGCTGTTGACCAAGGTGGCCGGCGGGGAGTTCCTGCAGGCCGCGGGCTTTAACTGGTGGAATGGAACCATCGACTACCCGGTGTTCCCGTACTCCAGCATCCTGACCTCGGTGATGGGAGGCTCGGCGCTGGTTGTGATCTTGATCCTGGTGGGCTTCTTTACCCAGGCCATTCAGCAGACTTTCAATGTCTTCGTAGGTGGGACGCGTCTGATCGTAGCCATGAGCATGGACCGCGTGCTGCCGGAGGGGCTCGGGCGCATCAGCAGACGCTTCCGCGGGTCACCAGTGAATGCCATTCTGTTCCTGCTCATTGGTGGCGAGGTGCTCGCGTTGTTGTTCTTGATTGCGCCGAATGTCGAGAGCTACGCGCTATCCACCTCCCTCTCGGCCACCTTCTACCAGACGTTGACAATGCTGGCCGCAGCTATCTTCCCGTGGAGGGCCAAGCGGATCTACCAGGCCTCACCAATATCCAAGCTCAAAGTGGGCAAGATCCCCTTGGTGACACTATGCGGTTCCTGGGGGGTGCTTGTCGGGGTTGTGCTGTTGTATTTCTATCTCACCGACCCGGGGCTGGGCCTGCGGCCGTTGCCTGGAGAGACGCTGTTGGGGTTCATCGGCATGCTGGCCGTTTTCGCTGGCGCTTTCATATGGTTTTGGGTCGCAAGGGCAATCAATAAGAACCGCGGAATCGATATCGACTTGAATTTCCAAGAGCTTCCACCTGAATAAGCTGGCCAGGCGGAATGCAAGAGGGTCAAACCCGTTGCCGGCAGGCTTGCCGGCAACGGGTTGCCCAAGAAGGGAGTGAACACCTTGAGCCTTTTCAGCCGGAAAAAGCGCCGCAAGGAGCCAATGACAAGGGTGTTTTTCGCTACTGACATCCACGGCTCCGACCCAGCCTTCTTCAAGTTTCTGAACGCCGCCGAGCACTACCAGGCGGATGCCCTAGTGCTGGGCGGTGACATCACTGGCAAGATGGTGATCAGCATCATCCGGCGGCCTGGTGGATGGGAGGCTAACCTCTTTGAGCATAAGTATGTGCTGGAGACAGAAAGCGAGCTGGCTGAGCTCGAGAAAATCATCCGCACCAATGGATTCTACCCCTACCGGACCACCGAAGAGGAGGTTCGGGATCTCGAAGCAGATCCTGAAAAGGTAGATGCCTTGTTCTTGCGACTTATGAAGGAGTCTGTAGCCCGATGGATGGATGTTGCCGAGGATAAGCTCAAGGGCCGCGGCGTGCGTTCTTTCATCTCACTGGGAAACGATGATAGGGATGAGATCATACCGGTGATCGAGGGATCCGAGGTAATGACCTACGCCGATGGCAAAGCGGTCTGGCTCGATGAGCTGCACGAGATGGTCAGCGTTGGCCATGGAAATATGACTCCTTGGCACTGCCCGCGCGATCTGCCGGAGGGACAATTGGCAGAGAGAATTGAAGCCGCGATCTCGCAGGCCAAAGACCCCACGCGTGCGCTGTTCAATTTTCATGTCCCGCCTTATGACAGCGAGCTGGACCTGGGTCCGCAGCTAGACAATCAGTTACGGCCGGTGCTGGTGGGTGGACAGCCCAACATCGTTCCCCTGGGCAGCACTGCCGTCCGGGAAGCGATCGAGCGTTACCAGCCGCTGGCAGGGTTGCATGGGCACATCCATGAGTCTCGTGGAGCGAGCAAGATCGGACGCACTATTTGCATCAACCCGGGCAGCGAATACTCGGAAGGCATCCTGCGTGGGGTATTGCTCAATTTGCGAGATGGCCAGGTCGTGAGCTACCAGTTAATATCGGGGTGAATTTCAAGGGCAGAGCCAAGCTCGCAAACTGAGTCGCCGGGATTCGTAAAGCAGCAAATGAAACATGAGAAGGGAGAGTAGGCCAAGAAAAGAGATCAGTATCAGGCGTAAGAGGAGCTTTTCACCTCTTTCAGGCGCCTGCAGAAGTTCAAGGCCTGCCTGGGGAGGGGAGCTGTGCGCTCGATAGGCCTACTTGTTTCACACACTCTTGTTGGAGCTTATTTATTGGGTTAGTGCCTGGTGGTCTTCTACTTTTCGATGGGATAGCAAGAATTGCTGCAGGACGGTCCGCGTCTTTCTTACACTTTCGCAATACTCGCATGGAACAATCTGTTTATTGCCTCCCTTGTTAAACCCAGAAATTGCTTCAATCTCCAGCATGATTCATCGCGCATCTTTGTGTAGGAGAACCCGACCCGTAATACCGTCTATATTGCCATCTCTGGTGCGAAATAGTTATCCAAAGCACTCTCGCCTAGGCCGAGCACCCAAGCCAGCGAGGTGCATGATATCAACTTGTTTAATCAGTTTACTTCCAACTTGACAAACAAGACCTCGGATTGCCGCCTATTGATCCCGGTTAGGATCCTTTGAATCGTTGCGCTCAATCGATCTTCTAGCCAATCCCTGGTGAACTCGTCACTCACGCCCACTGTCAGGACATCATTTTCGTAGGAAACTCCGCCGGATTCCTTGAGTCTTTCCTCGTAGCTCGCTCTGGGCATCTGGTCCTTAAGCTGGTTTT
>DAOUEJ010000218.1:0-2189 GCA_034430615.1 Anaerolineales bacterium
CAGCTGAACGTCAGCCCATCCACGGTCAAATCCCACGTAAGCAACATCCTGACCAAGTTCGGCGTCGCCAGCCGCACCGAAGCGGTGACCCTGGCCTTGCGGCATGGTCTCGTGAGCTAAACCTGATCTCTACCTCCCCCAACTAGCGGAGGCAAAGACTGCCCGGCCGATGGATGTGGCCGGGCCATCGTTGCTGTACACTGAATTCATGACCCGAGTCTATATCGCCAATGCCAACGCCGATGAGCGCTCTGCCCTGCATCTACTGCTGCAAGATCTGCAGATGGAAATTGCGGGCGAGGCCGCTGATTGGGCAACCACTTTGGCTCAAGCCCCGGTCAGCCACGCCGATATGCTGTTGGTGGATTGGGCCCTCATCCCCGGCGTTTCAACAACGACGCTTGAAGAGCTGCGCCGGGCCTGCCCGGCCGCGCTGGTCATAATTCTTATCAGCCAGCTTGGTGCCCGTCAACAAGCTGCCCTCTCTGCTGGCGCCGATGCCTTTATCAGCAAAGATTAGACACCCGACCGTATTGCTGAAGGCTTGCGAAACGCAGCCGCAGGTTTCCCCGGGAGTGATGTTTCCGGTTAGTTGGTGTTGCGAGGAAATTAAGAGAACCCTGATCATGAAGTTAGACAGCACAATCATTCGCGGAGGAGTTAAGCTATGAACCTTCTAATTTATCTTGTCGTTGCAGCCATTATCGGCTACGTGGCGACCCAACTGATGCGCGACCGCTCGAACTTGCTGATTAATATCATCGTGGCCATTGTGGGCGCTTTCCTGGCCGGTTACTTCCTGAGCCCTATCTTCAAGGTCGGGACGATCAACGATGCGATCACCATTCCAACCATGCTGGTAACACTGCTGGGTGCCATCATCCTGCTGGCGATTGTCCATTTCGTCCGCCGCGGGCGATAACCACTTCCCTCTCCTCACGGTTATCGAGCCCACCCTTTCGCCAGGGATCGAGCGTTCAAGGAGGATGTCAAGGCGCCAGATAACGAGTTATTCGAGGGTAGTACGTACGCAAGACCTTATCCGCTGTAGTTTACTGTTTCCTTCTCTAAAGAGGAGGAGCACCAGTCCAGAGACGGGAAAATCCCGCGGCTCTGAGACAATCCAAAAGGAGATCGACAAAATGAACGTCGTAATATATCTGGTTGCTGCTGCAATCATTGGCTGGGTGGCGAGCGAGATCATGAAGGACCGCGCCAGCCTGCTGATGAATATCATCGTGGGCGTGCTAGGCGCCTTCCTGGCTGGCTACTTCCTCAGCCCGATCTTCAATGTTGGGACGATCAACGACGCGGTAAACCTGCCAACCATGCTGGTAACCCTGCTGGGTGCCGTCATTGTGATTGCACTTGTCCATCTCGTCCGCCGGAGAGTCTAGACATAGTCCGCCACGGCATCTCTTGCCGTATTGGGGATGTCTTCTACAGGGGTGCTCAAATGCACCCCTGTAGAAGAGACCCAGAGTTGGCCCCTCCACAACTTCCGGCGGGGACTTTATTTAAGGGATTCACAATGACGGACAACAGAATATCCAGTAGTTCGGACGGACACATAACGAACCGAAATGAGAGAACGAGGGATTTCACCTTTAGAGCCACCCAGCTGGTCTGGCTGTTCTCCGGCATACTCGAAGCCCTGATCTCGCGCTGCGCATCGGGCTGAAGCTGATCGGGGCCAGGATAAGCTCGTTGAGCAGATGGACCGTGTGTCCGCAGTTCTCGAGGCCGGGAAAACGGCCGTCAAGGACGCATGAATCCTTGACCGCAGCCTGGTTTAGCGGCAGGCAATATTCGCTGGACCGTGCCAACCGCCACTCTCATTCACTTTAGAAGGGAATCCGACCATGAGATACACAAAGAATATCGGCATGCTCTTGCTGGCCATCTTTCTCATCGCCTGGGGCTTGGTACAGCTTCTCGGGATCGGCGGCCTTGGTGCGATTCTGGCGATCCTCGCCATTGCAGCTGGCATCTTCATCCTGCTGGACCGTTAGTTCGACGCTATCCAGCCAACGGACCCGTTGACATCCGAGGGATCGATTGTTAAGGAAAAACCTCTCATGCTTACCTTGATTATCGTAATACTGCTCGCCCTGTGGCTGCTCGGCTACTTTGGACCGAAATACGTCCCCAGCATCCCACGCACCGGCAATGTGGTCCACGTACTGATC
>DAOUEJ010000219.1:0-5333 GCA_034430615.1 Anaerolineales bacterium
CGATGATCAACACGGGGGGATGGGTATAATACGGACAGTCTAGGTCTGTTTATTGCGCCCCATAGGCACGCTCACTGAGGTCCAGGCTCTCTCATGTCTATTGCTGATCTGAATCAACTCGAGGAAGCCTACGAACGAGCATTCTCCGCTGCAATCCTGATCCAGCATCCCGCTCCGGGCTTGCTGCGTCTCAGTGGTGGGGACCGGCTCGACTTGCTCAACCGGATCTCAACCAATGATGTCCTCAGCCTTCCCTCGGGAACAATGCGCCGGACGATCCTGACCAATGCCCTCGCACGGATCGTCGACGTTATTACGCTCTTCTCGCAGGCGGAAAGTCTGCTCTTGATGACTTCACCTAAACGTGCCGCAGATGTCGAAGCCTGGTTGAACGGATACATCTTCTTCCAGGATAACGTCCAGATCTCACGGACCAACCCGGAGCTACATCACTGGAGCATCTACGGACCGGAGACCTCGACCTTGTTGAAAGAACTCGAGTTCATGCAGCCCAACCTGGGTCTGGGTCGATTTCACGATCTGGGGGACGCCATCGTGTGGCCGGTTAACAAACCCAAACCAGGTGGATATGAACTGCTGGTTTCCGATAAGCTGCACGAAACCATCCACAGGACTGCCGATGTGCTTAACGAGGGTGTGGCTGAACGGAGTCTCTTCGAGCTACTGCGAATCGAATCCGGCCTGCCTCAATCTGGGGTGGAGATCGCGCAAGAAACGATCCCGCTCGAGGTTGGATTGTGGGATGAGGTCAGCTTTGATAAGGGCTGCTATATCGGTCAGGAAATCCTGGCGCGAATGGAGAGCCGGGGCCAGCTTGCCCGCCGGCTTGTGCTCGTTGGGTACGATGGTCAACCCGCCCCGGGCATGCACTTATGGAGCGGGAAGCGTGAGGTCGGGATGATAACCTCGGTCGTATTTTCTCCCCGGCAAGGCTGGATCGGGCTGGCGCTGGTGAAAGTCGACGCGCTCTCAAGTCTGGAACTGACCGCAGGGGATACTGCAATCCCGGTGCGCATCCTTGACCCACTCCAGAGCGCCCGGGCCTCGAAGAGGATGTAGCCTGCCAATCTGCTCGTAAGCGCTCCAGGCGGAATGCAATCTTACTAACCCCCTCACCCGGCATTAGCTTGCATATGCATCTACCACTCTGAGGTTGCAACTCAACGGCGGTTTGAGTATAACTCCCGGCTGGATCAACGTCGGATTCCATTGTTAATACTGACAAGCATCTATCAACGCTAACCGAGAGGGACCTATGAGCTATCGCTATGCCATCATCGGATCGGGTCGTCAGGGGACGGCCGCTGCGTATGATCTCGGCATATTCGGGGAAGCAGAACTGCTCCTTATGGCCGATTCGGATCCAAACACCGCAGCAAGCGCTGTAGCGCGCGTAAATGATTTGCTGGGTCAAGAGCTAGCGCAGCCGGCAACGGTAGATGCGGGTGATCTCAATGCCATCAAGAAACTCCTTCAGGAACACAAAATTGACACCATGCTTGTCGGGACCCCCTACTTCTATAACACCGGGTTGACCGACTGCGCGATCACAACCGGCGTGGGGATGACCGACCTCGGTGGCAACAGCGATGTCGTATTTGAACAATTAGAGCGATCGCCCGATGCCGAGCGAGCTCAGGTTTCGATCGTCCCGGATTGTGGGCTTGGCCCAGGGATGATCACCACGTTGGCGGTGTATGCAATCGAAGCTCTGGATCAGGCACAAGATGTTTACATCTGGGATTGCGGCCTGCCGCAAAAACCCACCCCACCCTGGAACTATGCCTCTACCTTCAGCATGGAAGGTCTCACCAACGAGTACTTCGGGGATTGCCTTTTTATCCGTGAGGGGAAGCTGACCCGCGTTCCTGCATTAGACGAGATGGAACGGGTCGAGTTCCCGGAACCGATCGGAGTGTTGGAGGCCTTCACGACCGCGGGAGGGATCACGACCGCGGCGAAGACCTTTGCCGGTCAGCTGCGGACCTTGCAGAATAAAACCATGCGTTATCCCGGTCACTTCGCCATGCTGAAGGTGATCCAACAACTGGGCTTGCTCTCCAGTGATCCGATTTCGATCTCGGATATGGAGATCCGTCCGCGCGACGTCCTGCATGCACTCTGGGAACCCCAGATCAGGGCTGAGCCGGGTCTGCCCGATCTGGCCTTGATCCGCGTGCTTGCCAAGGGTATCAAAGACGGGGTTGAGTCTGAAGTTCAAGTCGATTTGCGGTTGGACTTTGATGAGAAGACCGGTTTCACAGCCATGGAGAAGGGAACCGGCTGGCATGCCTCGATCGTCACTGCCGCCATCGCGGCAGGGTCCATTCCGAATGGTGTCATCCCGGTGGAGCGGGCAATCAGCGGCGAGGAATTTGTCATTCAGGCCAAACGCCGTGGTTTCGATGTCCGGCGCGATATCCGCAAAGCCTGATTACATTGCCAAGGTTTGGAGCCTGGGTGTATCGCAGGACCCCCATCTTGGTGGGGGTCCGGTTTTCCTGCTTAATGGTAAGCTGGTGGTCTAGCCGAGGAAGTCATCGACGTCACCATCGACAACCATACGCATCCTCAGCACTAATCTCTCGAGTTGATCCCTGGCAACTTTCAAGCGCTGGAAAGGTTCCTCCGTTCCGGCTTTGAGCGCATCGCTCATTCCTCGCAGTTCCGGCACGAGCACAGTATCGACGTAATCCAGCGCTTCGCCGACGGATTGAAAATCCTTCTCATGCGAGTATTCAAGGAGCTTCTGGAACCCCTCAAGATCTTCTTCGATTGCTTTCAGACTTGCGGAGAGCGCGCGCAATGATTTCATCTGTTCGATGATGCGCTCGAGCCCGTCCAATGATTCAGGAAAACTTAACATATACCCTCTCCTTTAATCAGAGGGCTAACATAATAAGAGTATATACCGAGTCTCGCCGGCCAATAAGGGATGATTTTAGCTCGCCTTCGATACAAGCCAGAATCTTCCTACCACCGCCAATCCTGATCCACGGAAGTGCGCTGGGTTGTGATGGATTGTAACCTACTCAAATGGGCTTCTGCTCCTGGTCAAGGTTTGATCTCAGCGATGTACGGCAGTGTCCGAAACCGCTCCCCCAGATCCAATCCGTACCCTACAACCCAGACATCCGGGATCGTGAACCCGAGGTAATCAATTTTGACATCAAGCTGGCTGCGTGTCTTCTCAAGCAGGACGCAGGTCTTTAGCGACGCAGGGTGCCGGCTGCGCAGTGTCTCCTGTAAATAGAACAGCGTTTGACCGCTATCGATAATATCCTCTACCAGAATGATGTGCTTACCTGCAATGGGGTCACGAAGATCCATAAGGATGCGCACAGCCCCGCTCGAAACTGCTGCCTTGCCGTAACTGGATAGCGCCATGAAATCAACCGTATGCGGTGTTTGTATCTGTCGGGCCAGATCAGCCATAAGAATAAACGCGCCTTTCAACACCCCGACCAGATGCAATTCCTCCTGGTCGGCATGGTCACGGTCGATCTCCGCCCCCAGTTCAACGATCCTGGTTGCGATCTGCTCACGCGTGATGAGAACGCGCTCCAGTTCAAATGGAAGGCCTGGTGGGCGTTGTTCCTTGTTCATTTTCGAAAGGCTCCTGGTTCAGGATGCAATCATTTTAGGGCGAGCTACTGGTTCCGTCAAAGCGCGGTAAGTGATCGCGTGCGATGAACATAAACGCACGGACCAGGATCATGCCCAGCGCCGGGGGCGATACTGGAGAGCCTCCGCCAGGTGGGGTTGTTGGATTTTGGCTTCATCGGCCAGATCCGCAATTGTTCGGGCCAACTTTAACACACGATGGTAGCCCCGCGCCGATAACTGGAGCTGTTGAACCGCATGCCGGATGAGATCAGCGCTGGATGTATCGAGTTCACAGAATGCCTGGATCTCCCCGGGGCCAATATCAGCATTACAGGTAAGTGATGACCCATGGTAGCGTGATCGCTGCTTTACGCGTGCGTCTTCTACCCGATCTCGGATGATCGCTGATGGCTCCCCCTCGGGTGTGCTGGTGAGACGCTCGATCTCGACACGCGGGGACCTCGATATGGATGTCAATCCGGTCCAGAAGCGGGCCAGAGATACGTTTTTGATAACGCGTAACACTGGAAAGTGAGCAGGTGCATGGACGCTCGGAATCTCCAAAATAACCACATGGGCACGGGTTCATAGCTGCAACGAGCATGTAATTTGCCGGGAAGGAGAGTGAACCTCGCGCCCGGCTGATTGTGACCATTTTGTCTTCCATCGGCTGCCGCAGGACCTCCAGTACCTGGCGGTCGAATTCAGTAAGCTCATCTAGGAAGAGCACACCGCGGTGAGCGAGCGAAATCTCGCCCGGCCGGGGCCAATTTCCCCCTCCCACCAAACCGGCGTGGGAAATGGTGTGGTGAGGCGCCCGGAAGGGCCGGGCGTTAATTAGTGGTGTATCCGTAGAAAGCTGGTCGGCCACGGAGTAGATCCGGGTCACATCCAGCGCTTCTTCGAAGGACATCGAGGGCAGGATCGTCGGCAGGGCACGCGCCAGGAGGGTCTTCCCGGCACCTGGCGGCCCATTCATCATACATTATACCCACCTACCGCAGCCACCTCCAGGGCACATTTTACATTTTCCTGACCATGGACCGCGTTAAAATCCACACCATCCGGATTTGCGGTTCGGCCGGGCTTCCTGTGTGGAGCGGGAGCAATTGGCAGCACACCAGAAAGGTGGTTAACCAAGGCTATCAGTGAGCTAACAGCGATGACCTCCAGCCCCTCAACCAAAGTCGCTTCCGCCGCATCAATTTCAGGGAGCAGGATCCGCCCCAGGCTCTCATCGCGGGCGAGGACTGCCATGGGCAGGACGCCACGAACGTGGCGCAGTGACCCATCGAGTGAGAGTTCACCGACTGCGAGCGCATTCTCCAACCAGGACGGATCGATCTGATCGGATGCAGCCAGCACCCCGAGGGCGATCGGTAGATCATACGCCGGACCTTCTTTGCGCAGATCTGCCGGGGCAAGATTAACCGTGACCTTCTGGCGCGGAAAGATAAAGCCAGCGTTCTTGATCGCCGCCTGGACGCGGTCGCGGCTTTCCTGGACGGCTGTATCCGGGAGTCCAACAATGGTGAAGGAGGGAAGCCCGCGTGAGGTGTCCACCTCAACTTCCACGATCTCCCCCTTCAGCCCGAGGACAGCGGCTGTGTGGACTTTTGCGAGCACACTCTCAGTCTACGTGGACAGGATTAAAAGGTCAAATGATTGTCCGGCGGGAAATTCAGGCTCAGGGGAGAGTCTGCAGG
>DAOUEJ010000220.1:0-3828 GCA_034430615.1 Anaerolineales bacterium
TCACCCTGGTCCTGGTTACGCACACGATCGAGGAAGCGGCGGTTCTCGGACGGCGGATACTCGTGCTGGACCAACCACCCAACCATGAGGCAGTGATCCTTGATAATCCGCTGGCGGGGGAACCCTCCTACCGTGGCTCGCCACCTTACCTGGAGATGTGCAACCATTTGCGCCGCGCACTGGAGACCCAGCCGTGACCGCGCGCAGGGTGTTGGCTGCGGCAGTCGTCCTGGGCGCTGTCTGGGAGCTGCTATCACGCGCGCTCAATCTTCCCATCCTGCCTCCACCCTCGGTCGTCATCGTCGTGATGCTGCGGGAGCTCGGCGGTTCGCTGGGCCTGGATGCGCTGGCCAGTTTGTGGCGTGTGCTGGCCTCGATCACGCTGGCGATCGGGACTGCCGTCCCGGCCGGGCTGCTCCTAGGCGGCTCGGCGCGCCTGAACCGGATCTTCGAGCCGATCATCTACCTGCTCTTTCCCATCCCCAAGGTGGTCTTCGTGCCCGTGATCCTGCTCTTCCTGGGCGTGGGAGACCTGGCGAAGATCACCGTCATCACGCTAATCCTCTTCTTCCAGATCCTGGTTCTCGTCCGTGACCAAGCCGCCGGGCTGCGGCCCGAGTTGATCTACTCCGTCCAGAGCCTGGGCGCCGGGCGCCGGGCTCTGCTGCGCTTCGTCTACCTGCCTGCGAGCCTGCCGGCGATCCTGACCGCGCTGCGCCAATCGATCGGCACGGCGGTCGCCGTGCTCTATATCACCGAACTCTTCGCCACCCAGCGTGGTTTGGGATACTATATTTACCTGCAGGGCAGCACGCTCTTCGACTACCCGCACATGTACGCCGGGGTGGTGGTAATGAGTCTGCTCGGTCTGAGTTTATACTTTGGCGTGGACGCACTCGAGGGACGCTTGTGTCCCTGGCAAAGGTTGGGCTAATCGATGGCACTTGAAACAGCACTACTCATCGTACCCCCGAAAGAGGTCCAGGTTTTCAGCTACCCGCTGCGTGCTGAGTACGACGCGCAAGCCTTCGACAACAAGCTCCCGGCGCACATCACACTGCTCTACCCGTTCGTCCCACCCGAGCAGGTCGACCCAACGATCGCCACCCTGGAAAAAGTCTGCAAGCGGATCACCGCGTTCGAGACATCGCTTGACCGCTATGGGCACTTTGAAGGCGCTATCTTCCTCGAACCTTCCGATCCAGAACCCATCCTGGCACTTTACCGAAGGCTGGCGGATGAATTTCCCGACTACCCGGTTTACGGCGGCGAGCACGGGTCCGAGCTGCACCCACATCTCACGCTGGCCCGCTTCGAAAATGACGCGGATGCGAGCGGGATCGAGCTGCCTCCCGAACCATCCTTCACCTTCCTGGTCGATAAGATCCATCTCTACCTGGGCTCGACCGAGGATGACACACCCTTCATCCCCCGGGCCGTGATCCCACTCAGCGGAAAATGAACTTGCAAACGAAGGCACCACGCGCCGCACAGGTGCGGGACATGTTCGCGCGTATCGCCCGGCGCTACGACCTGCTCAACCGCTTGATGACCTTCGGCCTCGACCGCGGCTGGCGGCGTGAGGCCATAGAGTGTCTTGAGCTGGGCCCCGGCAATCGTGTGCTCGACGTCGGCGCCGGGACCGGGGATCTGTCCTTTGCCTGTCTCAAAGCACGGCCACAGGCACAAGTGGTCGCTTGCGACTTCACGCGCGAGATGCTCGCCATTGGCAAACACCGCTCTGGCGCTGAGCGGATCGCTTGGGTGCTGGCCGACGCCGGGCATTTACCCTTTGCCGACACGTCGTTCGACGGTGTGGTCTCTGGCTTTCTGCTGCGCAACGTGGTCGACCTCGACCGTGTGCTTTCAGAGCAAGAGCGCATACTTAAGCGCAGGGGGCGGTTCGCCAGCCTCGACACCACCCCGCCGGGACCCGGACCCTTCACCCCGCTGATCCGCTTCCACTTGCGTTGCGTGATCCCCTTCCTGGGGCGACTGGTAGCCGGCGATGCAGCCGCATACCGCTACCTGCCGGCCTCAACCGAGGCCTTCGCCCGCGCCGAACCGCTGGCAGAACGCATGCGCGCCGCCGGCCTGGCGTCGGTCAGCTTCGCACGCCGCGCGTTGGGCACGATCGCCATCCACCGGGGGCTGAAACCGGACTTAATACAGGAGGCCACCGATGGACGCTCTCGTTGAGTTGGTCAAGGCGAACCTGATCCCCGGCTCAATCTCGTTCCTGCTGTTTGGTCTGGTGGCGGGCGTGATCCTGCTCTACGCGGGCCGGCGGGCAGCCCGTTGGGGCCAGCGCTGGCTGACGGCGCTGGCCGTCCTCTACCTGGTGCTCAGCCTGCCGGTGACGGCCGGCCTGCTCGAGAAGTCGCTCGGCGGCAGCTACCCGCGGTTTGATACCGGCTCAGAACAGGCGGTCGTGATCCTGGGAGGCGGCGGGTTGACCTACGAGGACGATGGTTACTCGACCCAGATCCTGAGCGACTCGAGCACGCTGCGTACACTGGAAGGCCTGCGCATCTACCACCTGTTGAATGATCCCTGGATCATCGTCTCGGGCGGCGCAAGTCCCGGATCCGGGCTGACACGGGCCGAGAGCGAAACGATGCGCGACCTGCTGCTCAACCTAGACGTGCCGGCTGAAAAGATCCTGATCGAGGCTGGCTCGGCTGATACGCATGATCAGGCCCTCAACGTTCCGCCACTGCTGCAAGCGGAGGGTGTGTCGGGCTTTGTGCTGGTCACCTCCACCACCCACCTGCGGCGGGCGATGCTCAGCTTCGAAGCGGCCGGATTCAAACCCACACCGGGTCCAGCACCGGAGCGTTCCGCAACACAGCCCAACCCGGCACCCCTGCTCCCGGACCTGGGAGCGCTGGAAGCCAGCCGGCGTGCGCTACGGGAATGGATGGGTTTGCTCTATTACGCACTGCGCGGCTGGTTTTAATTCTCGCTATCTGCCGGGGAACCTGCGTTTAGAAAACCCCGATCACCAACCCCACGCTCAACAGTGCGGCCTGCACCAGCGCCAGGCGGGCAGTGGCGCCCAGGACCCGGTTCAACGCCGGCCCTCGCAGGTCGCGCAGATCGCGGATGAGCCCGATCGCCTGCGGCAGCGTCAGGAGCGTGAGCAGGATCCAGGGCGACGCTTCACCGCTGATAATCATCACAAAAGGCAGGGCGTAAGCTGCCGAGATCAGCAGCGTATACTCGACCCACCCTACCCTACGGCCGAAGTGTGCTGGGACGGTGCGCCGCCCGGCGGCACGATCAGTCTCATGATCGCGTACATTGTTCACCACGAGCAGGGCTGTGATCAGCGCGCCCATCAATGCCCCACCCAGCCACCCCAGGAGCGGGATATCGCCAAGCTGGACGTAAACCGTGCCGCCCACGGCAACAAATCCAAAGAAGATAAAGACGAAGGGATCGCCGAGGCCATTGGCGGACAACGGGAACGGTCCGCCGGTGTAGGCCAGCCCAGCCAGGATCGAGGCCAGTCCGATCACCAGTACGAGCGGGCCAGCAGCAAATACAAGTGATAGACCAGCCAGGCCAGCCAGGCCGAAAACGAGGTAGGCGCCGGTCTTCACCTGGCGCGGGCTCAGGAAGCCAGCCTGAGTAACGCGCACAGGACCCAATCGGTCGGCGGTATCGACGCCGCGCTCGAAGTCCGCAGCGTCGTTGTAGAGGTTGGTTCCGATCTGGATCGCTACGGCGCAGATCAGCGCCGCCAGGACCGGGAGCGGCTTGAACCCATCCCGGGCGTAGGCCACGGCGGCGCCGACGAGCACGGGTGCGACAGCGGCATAGAGC
>DAOUEJ010000221.1:0-18827 GCA_034430615.1 Anaerolineales bacterium
CAGCCCTCGCGTCAAACTCTCGCCGACCTACACGGACCCGGACTCTTGGGCTGACGAGGATATTTTGTATCCAATCCGCCGGCTGGCCGCGGGCTGAGGCAACAATGAATATGTCCTTTTGCTTCTCATATACAAGCGGGGTTACTCGTGATCGACCAGTTTTTCGACCACGGGTGGTGAGGAGCAAGACAGATTTTCCAAGAAGTTGACCAAGCCCCAGTGCGTAGGCAACACGTGGACCGATTTGGGTTATGCGCCAGAAGATACGGGATGCATTCATAAATTATGTCTCATACATTTAAGATGCCGTGCTAACAGCCTCGAGCTGAGGCGCCGGGGGACGTCCTTCGGTTTGGAGTTCCCACCTCGGTCACCCGCTCCATCGCCTGCAAATCGCGCCGCACCGCCCGCCCTGCAGGTTCTGAGTTGGGTCCCCGGTCGCTTCTCGTTCACCATAATGCTCTTACAGGTCAGCGAGACGTTATCCAGCGGCATGGGCCGCAATCGTCGATCAGGCACGCACAGGTTGTATCTTCGCTAGCTCCCGTGCCTCCGATTCCCTTGCCTGATACAGATCCCAGCGCAGCTGGAGGTTCATCCAGAACCCTTCTGTGTTGCCGAAATACTTCGCAAGACGAAGCGCGGTGCTCGGCGTGATGCCCCGCTTCCCATTGATGACCTCGTTCACCCTTTGATAGGGAACACGAATCCCATCAGCAAGCTCTCGCTGTGTCAGATTCATAGGATCAAGGAATTCCACTAGCAACATTTCGCCGGGATGAGTTGGTTGGCGGTAACTTGGGACTCTGACCATTCTTATCTCCCTTCTACCTGCACTAGTGATAGTCCACGATCTGAAATTCCTCAGGCCCAGCTTGTGTCCAATGGAAGCAGATTCGATACTGATCATTAATCCTTATACTGTGCTGCCCTTCTCGGTCTCCAAATAACGCTTCAAGCCGGTTTCCCGCAGGCACGCGCAAGTCGATAATTTCTGTGGCGGAATCTAACTGATCCAGCTTCCGAAAAGCGACCTTCCAGATTGCACGAGGACAAACCCGACGGGCAGAAGCTGAGTTCATCCCGTTGAATAGATCTTCGGTGCCTTGATCGGCGAAGGTCAATATCACAGTATCATAATAGCACGGTTATCATGCTATAGAAAGAGAACGAAAACGCCGATGGATAACAGCCTCGAGCTGTGGCGCCGGGGTTCTCAAGCTGGCTTGGATTTCTCAAAACCGGCAACCGCTCCTTAGCCTCCAAATCGCGCCGCATCCCCGGTCGCCTCCAGCGAGACATTAGACAGAGCCCATTTCGGTTCATGATCTAGGCAAGCGCTTTCACTTCTTTCTTGATCTGATCACCTAACTCCATATCGAGGACCTCAAGGTCATAATGCGCCTGGAGATTAAGCCAAAATTGAGGTGACATCCCAAAGTAGCGACCAAAACGAAGTGCTGTGTCAGCACTGATGGAGCGCTTGCCATGGACGATCTCATTCACCCGGCGTGGATCAACGTTGATGTCCTTGGCTAGCCGATATTGTGAAATCTCCATCGGCTCGAGAAATTCCTCAAGCAGTATTTCGCCAGGATGAATTGGATCCATGTCTCTTTTAGCCATCTACACCAACCTCACTTGTGATAATCCGTAATCTCCACGTGATAGGCATTGCCTTCTCGCCACTCAAAACAGATTCGCCATTGATCGTTTATCCGAATGCTGTGCTGGCCCTCCCGAATCCCCTTCAATTTCTCCAATCGATTTCCCGGGGGAACGAGAAGCTCGGAAAGCTCAGTGGCAGCATGGATCATGAGCAGCTTGCGAGCACCTCTACGCCTGATGTCGTTTGGCAGCTTCTGAGGCCGAACACCATGAAAAATGGCCTCAGTATCGGCATCTGCGAATGATTTAATCATCTGTTGAAATAATAGCGCCTTACACTATTAGTGTCAAGCACAAAGAACAGGGGCTCTGTCCTAACAGCCTCGAGATTCGCGCAGTATCCAGAGGAGAGGCGCCGGGGGAAGGCACTCACGCGAAAACTGAAAACCTTCCTGCACAAGCATATCTTTGTGAATTCGCGCTCCGCAAGCCAGTCACACGTTAGAAAATGCGGGTAATCATATTCTCAACCTGCACGGAGCTCCTTCGTTTGAACGCTCGGCGACTCAGCATGCGTAAAGCATGCTGGTTACCTGCCATAGAGGAATGATCAGTAAAGGTGTGAAGGTGGAACGTGTGTTATTCAACAACGATCACCCGTCCGACTCCAGCTTGGATGAAGTCATCGCTGTACTTCTCCTTGAACTTCTCGATCGCCTGTTCTCCGGTACAGTGACACGGAGCGACCTTCTCAACCTCCAATTCCTTGAATGCTGCCGTTATAGACTCCAATTCCGCGCTGCTTTTATCGCCCAGGTGGAATCCGCCCAACACCAGGAATACAGGTTCGTTAAAGAGTTCCTTTGCCCGTGCGACCATGGACACCACCCCAGGATGGGCGCAACCGGTGATGATCACCAATCCTTTGCCAGTTTTAATGACCAGGGCTTGTTCACGGGTGCCGGCGCCCATTTCGCCGGTTGTGAACACGTCCTCCGCGAGCGATAAACCGGGCAACACCTCGACGACGGATGCGATCTGCGAAACACGGTGCTTGAATCCAGCTGAGAAAGAAGGAGGCAGATAAACCGTTGGATGTACACCCTGCCCAAGGAGCCCTTCCAGACCACCGGTATGATCGGCATGTGCGTGGGAAAGAATGATGAATTGAATCCGGGATGGGTCGACCTCAAGAATGCGCATGTTCTCAAGCAACGTCGCGGCATCACCGCCGGTGTCGAAGAGGTAGGTGTTATCATTGTGCTCGATAAGCGCTGCAAAGCCCCACGCTGTACGCAGGCGCGAATCGTACGGGTTGTTGTCGTAGAGAATCGTGATCGTTAATGAATCGTCCTTTGTTGGTGTGCTCATATATGTCTGCTGCCCTTCTGGTTTCTGGGTGGCGGTGGGGGGTAGCGGGAGAAATGAGGTCGGTTCCAGTTCAATATCTGGATTGAAGATTGTGGACTGTTGCGGACCAGCCTCGGAGGTAGGTAATAGAGTGGAGGGTGTTATCGGAGAAGGCAGTTGACACGCACCCAGAAACATAAGGACGATCGCACAATGCACGATCGAAGATTTCATGCTTCGATAAGCCCTTTGGTGTGTTTTCTTCTGGTTCCGCAAACGCCGCTCCGATACATCCTGTGATTATGGTGAGGGAAGATTTTTACGGTCAGCATCCGCATGATCCACCTGGCTTTTGCACAAGCCCCTGGCGTGCTGGTTTTCCCTCAGCCCCTTCGAACAACGTCTCTCTGAAAGCGTTCAACAACACAACACGGCTTGCGACTCAATGTAGGTCTGCAAGATGCTGCTCCCATAATACAGCCCATTGATGATTCCAGGCTATGATCGCATTGATTCGGCGTTTTCCAGAGCTTTGATGATTGTTTCCGCGGATTCTCTAAGCTTGAGCCCGTCCCAAGGGGTTCCCTTGAGCCATGCGACCGTCAAGGAAGGTTCTTCTCGTACGACACCGATCGGTTCCAAGCCTGCTCTGCTTAGTTTATCCCGCAAGTAATCTTCCATCTCCGGGTCTCTGACCCTGTTTAAGATGGTTAACACATCCCGGACTTTGCTGATGATCTGTTCGGGGGGGTAAATTTTCTTCGTGGCATTTGACCCTTCTCCCTTGTCTGATCCTAACTTAACAACTGGATCAGTTTTTGGGGGGCAGGACAAATGGAAATAAACGGAAGATAAGGGAAATGAAATTGTATTGGGAGCAGTATCGATCACGTGTTCTCTGTAACTTTGTTTCAAAGTCTTGGTCACCCCGCTCTCTTCAGAGAAAGTTACCCGTGTCCTTCAAATATTCTGTTAGCTCCAGTAACGAAAGGCGTCCGTTGCATATTCGGACGCTCATACCCGATCCTATTGTGCATTCAATTTCTCCTCTCAGAAATGCCGGCACCAGGAAGTCTTTCAGCATATGCCACGCGGTTTCCACCGTTTCGTGGAAATACCAAGAGTAGCTTGGACGGGTGCCTCACCCCATCCACGCCATCAGCTCGTAGTCGAATGAGGATGGTGTCCCGTTGGTAGGCGCAGCCGAAGCTGGTTTCGAAATGGCTGCGTAGGGGCAACAGGATGTAATGAATTTCCATTCTATCGAAGTAATACCTTCCTCCCCGAATATCCCTGCAGTCCATGGGAGCACGATCGGCTTCCAGGTGCGACATAGTCCCCCGCATTCACCTCAGTGTGCGCTCCGCCACGGCAAGGATGCGATCCAACTCATGTTCCTGCGCCTCGTCCAGTGCTTCTACCTCATGCCCCTCCAGGATGCGTAGTGCTACCTCCTGGGCTCGATCGACAAACCCCTTGCGCCCTTCTTTCTCCCACAGATCCATGCTCCGTCGATCCGCTAGCTCCGGGATGATGATCTCGCCGGACTTGAGGAACTCGACCGTGTGCCTTTGAGCAAGGAAGTTGCGCGAGCTTTCCATAGCGTTGTTTATCACCTCCAGCGCCAGTGAGTATTCGTCCACTCTCATCCCTTGGATCACCCTGCGCACAGAAGCTGCGATCTCGTTATCGCACACCATCTGAGCGTATGAACCGGCCACGCCGCCCGAGGTCTCACCTATGCCAGATAGCTCGTCTGCACCCGCCAGCGCAGGCAACAGAGCATTTAGACACCGCTCGTAACCGTTCTGTAGGCCCAACCCATGTGCGTTCGTCGCCATTCCGTAAACGTTCACCGGCAATCCATAGCGGTGACCGAGTTGAACTGTAGCTGCCGAAGCTAGTCCCGACTCCGGTCCCCCGTCCATCACCAATCCCATCCTCGGTTCGATGAAAGCAATCCTTCCACAGTAGAAAACGGGCAGCCCAGGGTGTACCAATTGGACCAGGACGATCGAGGCAAGAAGCTCTGCATTCTGTTGGACGAGAGCTCCGGCGATGGACAATGGCGCAGTCGCACCCGCGATCGGGCACGGCAAGGGTCCGAACGGGATGTTGAGCCTGGCCACCTCGATCATTGCCTTAACATGCTGATCCGGAAAGGTCAGAGGACTTAGGGGAGATACAGCAAGCGTGAGATGTTCGCTTGGAGTTCCGAATACCTCCACCATGTTCGCTACTATGCGTACCTCCTCTGCGGTTTGCACTCCTGGTCCATGAAGTGGTTTAACCGTGTTTGGAAGTGTGTGGCGGTACATCGCCAGAGACATGATCGGTCCAGGCACATCCTGCGGCGTGAAGAAAGGCGTGACCGTCGTGACACTGTCGAGTGCGTCCAACAGCCGCGCGCTATCCCGCACATCCTGGACGATCGCTTTACGATGTCGGTTGCGCTCGTCATCATAGACGTCACGCGCCCCACCAAGATTGTGCCAATGCAGTTTATCTTCCCCGAGCAGCGCCACCAGTCCACCACGCCCTCGGAGAGCGACGGTAGATGGGCACTGTGCGAGGGACTGTTCGACAAGCTCTGGAGGGATCTTAATCCGATCCCTGTCGATTCGCCCACCGCCTGCGTGCAGAACCTCGCGACCCTCCGGCTGGGTCAACACGATGCCCGTCTCCTCAAGGACACGCAACGTGGTCCGGTGCATCTGGGAAAGATCGTCTTCCGAAAGTGGGTTCCATGGTTTCATAGACATCACCCTATCTGAGATGCTTGATACGACTCAAGATGGCCCTCCCAAAGCCCCACCCTCAAAGCCGATACGCCTCATACGTGTTCTGACACGAAGAACCTGACGCCGCCCACAGCACACTTTCTGTGATATCCATCAGTAGTGAAGCCTTCAGCATATGGTCATCGTTTTGAGACTCAACAGCCCCCCTATACATGAACATTTCCATACCCCCATTCAAATGCACCCACGCCTTCCCCAGATCATTCCTCTTGCAATAAATATAACCCAGGTCATAATGCAACAGAACAAGGATGGGAATCTGGCCTCTAAGTCAAAGGGTCGCCAGGAGCATCTCCTTGACCAGCCATAAAGTTCCCTACGAAGCCCGTGTGCGCTCAAGAGTGTGCTTCGCGAGGATGTGGCATGATTTTCAATCGATGATGAGGGTCGTGGCGGTGGAATTTCCTGGTCTGGGTGAGTGCCCCGGCGCCTCTCCTCTGGATACTGCGCGAATCTCGAGGCTGTTAGATTCTAAAAGACTGGGCTGTGCTTAGCCCTTGGCCAAGGCAACAGAAGGAGGTGGGCGTGAGTGAGTCCCAGCTACGCTCCCGGGATGAGATCCCTAGCCAATACAAGTGTGATCTTCAGGCACTCTTCGAGTCAGAGGATGCTTGGAGAGTTGAGGTCGCTGCGATTCGACGCGACCTCCAAGGTCTGCAGATGTTCCGAGGACGACTCGCAGAACGTATGGCCCTTGTGGCTGATGCTCTTGAGCTCACCTATGCGTTGAAGGAGCGCGAATCGAGGGTCTTTGCATACGCACAGTTTTCGCACCTTGTTGACACCACCGACCAACGGGCCGCGGCTATCTACCGAACTGCTCAGACCTTACGTGCCCAATTCCAAGCATCGGCAAGTTACATTGAGCCTGAACTCCTCCGAATGGGCGCAGACGCACTCCTCCAGTTACCGCAGAACGAGTCCAGGCTTGTGTGCTACCGGCATTTTTTCCAGAACCTCTCGCGAAAGCGCGCTCACGTCCTTTCTGAGGAAGTTGAACGTATCCTTGCTCTACTCGCGGACCCTTTTGCCGGAGCAGAAGCCACCGCAACTTTCTTGCTGGGGAGCGACATAGCGTTCGACAATGCTCACACAGTTGAAGGACGCACGGTCCCGATAGCCACGCAGACAATGGATCACCTAGTTGAGTCATCTGATGTGCAACTCCGACGGAGTGCCTATCGGAGCCACACATCAGGGTTGCTACAATTCAGGAATGCATTCGCTAGCACTCTGCTCACATCCGCGAAGCAAGGCGCATTCAGGAGCCAGGTGCGCGGTTTTAACTCCTCACTGGCTGCTGCTTTGTTTGAGGACAACCTCTCGCAAGAAGTCTTTGACAACGTCATTGCCTGCGCCAGAGAGCATGCGCCGCTCTGGCAACGGTACTGGAACCTGCGGCAGAAGGCGTTGGGTTTGGAAACTCTGGAGCCGGGGGACATCTGGGCGCCTCTCTCACTGGAGCAACCTACTGTTGGCTACAATGAGGCTGTCGACTTGGTATGTGAAGCTCTATCTCCCCTGGGATCCGAATACACAGATGTTCTGCGGAAGGGTTGCCTTGAAGACCGATGGGTCGACGTCTACCCCTCAAGTGGCAAGTGCCCGGACTGGTTGTCTTCCGATGAGCCCGGCGGCCCCCCTTACATCATCCTCCACTACTCAGACACCCTCCTTGATCTCGGCGCCTTCGCACATGAGTTGGGTCACTCGATGCACTCGTTCTATGCCTGGCGCGCTCAACCAATGGTCTACAGACCGTATTCGATGCTTGTCGCCGAGGTTCCATCTAACTTCCACCAGGCGATGTTGCGATCCTTCCTTCTCCGCTCAAAGCCGAACAGGGCCTACCAGCTCGCAGTCATCAATGAGGCAATGTCCAATTTCCATCGATACTTGCTGGTAATGCCCACTCTGGCCGAGTTCGAATCACAGATCCACAGCAGAGTAGAGAAGGGCCAGGGCATCTCCGCAGATGATCTTGATGGTCTACTCGCCGACCTCGTTGCGGAAGCTTATGGAAGCGAAATGGCGTTCACCAGGGATAGGGAAGGTGCCCAATGGGCGCGTTTCCTTCATCTCTATGCCCATTTCTACGTGTTCAAGTACACAATTGGTATCGCCGCTGCCCATGCTATCGCCGAACGTGTCCTCAGCGACAAGCCAAACGCAGCAAGTGACTATCTTCGGTTCCTCGAAGCAGGGGACTCCGTCTATCCCGTCGAGGCACTTAAGATCGCTGGAGTTGACATTACCAGCCGGAAGCCTATCGATGCCGCTTTCTCTGCAATGTCGCAGATTCTTGATCAGCTCGAGGCCTTGATCTAGCCCCAATGCCGCTACGAATAGCGTGCCCCGAAAGTACTGTACGGGCATCTAACATCTATGAAAGCGCTGTAGTTGTCAAGTTTGGATCGCAGCAGAACGCAATGGAGACGCGCTCAACCCGAACGGGGCCTTGCTCGGCAAAAGAGTCTGCACAGATTCAGCAATAGCGGCAGGCTTACCACCATGTTCGCGCCACCAAGCGACAGGACCAGCAATTTCTCGAATAATCGATGTGTGTGCGGGAGCGTAGCAGAGGTGATTGTCTGACTGACGCCAATGATTGCGGCTAGCAAGCTACTAGTCTAGTGCAGGTCAGCCAGTTCACTTGGTTACGAGTTATAACACTAATTATAACTTTATGGATTATCTTTGGAATATTGACTTCCATTCCCGGTGCTAGTCAATGAACAATGAGTCTTCAATAATAAATCAGATCTGCAATACATCCGTAGCCACCGATGCCCTTGAGGATAAGCGGGAAATCCCAAAGAACATAGCACCCCGAGTGGCTGGATGAAAGCTCATAGAATCTTGTGCCGATACTGAAATCGGGGACTTACAAGTCTTCTGTGATCTTATCGAAAGTTTCAACGCTCACTGCGGGTAACGTGGAAAATCCTACGCCCAGCATTTTTGACAACGCAACCGATGTTTTCATGGCTTGCTCTGTATTGGGTAGATCCACTATTAAGACCAGATCTTTTTCACCAAGCAAAGCATAGGCAGCCGTCAATTTCCCACCATGCTTCTCAATCAATTCCTTCGTCTCATTGGTGCGCTTCGAACTTATTTTCCTAATCGAGTCATGCGAGTAACTTCCGAACATAAAATACGTCGCCATGATTTACCCTCCTTGGCCTATAGTTCGCTCTACGGTACGAGCCCAATCGAGTTCCTTGGGATTTCCCTTACTTAGTATATAGAAAAAATAACTCCCGGTTTCGACAGTATGCCGTATAACAGCCTCGAGCTTCGCAAAGCACCCAGCGGGTCGCGTAGCACACAGCGTGGAGGTGCCAATGCATTCACCCTGGCCACGATTTCCCAGCTTGCACTCTCGATCCATCGCTTACAAATCGCGCCGCGCCGTCCATCCTGCACGTTCTTAGCAGGATCCCCGGTCGCCTGCCCCTAAACCCAGTCTCGGGACAGGGCAGCGAGATTGGAATGAGAAGGCCGATACCTCCCTCGCATAATGCCCTATTATGGGCTCACTAGATCAAACGCAGTCTACTTTCGTAGCTGCCAGACAAGGAGATACCGACCCATGAATAAGATTAGCATGTTTTTTGTAGGATTGGACCTTGGAGACAAGTGCTCCTACCTCACCATTCTCGACCCGGAGGGTGAACTGATTGAAGAATCACGTCTACCCACCACAAAGGCTTCCTTCCAGCGCAAGTTCTCCACTCTCCAGCCCTGCAGAGTGGCCATGGAGGTCGGCGCCCACTCTCGCTGGTCAAGACACCTGCTTCGTGACTTGGCCCACGACGTCCTGGTCGCCACCGTTCGTGCAGCTTGACTGCAATGCCCTCAAGCTGCGGACGATCTATCACAACCCCCGTAAGGGCGATCGTGCTGACGCCGAAACCCTCGCCCGATTTGCGCACCTTGATCCTGCGCTGTCCCCTGACGGGGATCTATGACTCTCGCCCATCCATCACCGATCGCCCCAGGCTCAAGCCGATCTCGCCGTGCTGCGCTCGCGAGATGCGATTGTCCGTTCCCGCCCCTTACTCATCAACCATGCTCGCAGCATCGTCACACCTGCCCTGGCGGGCGGTGCCAGGGAGAGCACCGGGGCACGTCTGTCTTCCTGCTCCGCGGATAGCTTCGCATCTAAGGCAGCACCAGCCATGCCAGAAGGGCTTCAACCCGCATTGCTGCCCATCTTCGACACCATCGCTACCCTCACCCATCAGGTCCGTGAATACGACAGACAGATTGAGCAGCTCTGCTAGGACCCGTACCCGGAAACAAAGCTGCTCCGAAAGATCAGCGGCGTGGGGCCAGCCCTGGGCCTTGTCCCCCGCAGAGACCAATCCGGTGATCAAGGCCCTCAGCTGCGGACACTTGCACCTGCGCTGCAAGTTCAGGTGTCACCAAGGCCGGGGACGCTTACCTGCGCCGGATACTCGTTGGATCCGCTCAACACATCCTAGGGTATTTTGGACCCGATTGTGATCTGCAACGGCGGGGATTGAGGCTGGCTGAACGGGGAGGCAAGCCTGTCCTGGCCAAGCCAGGGAACGCCAATCGCGCAGCACGCAGAGCGAATGAGAGCTGTGGTGGGAATGAACAGGCGCCCGGAATAGTGTTATTTCTGTATACAATGAGAGGGATGGAGGCCAATCGGGAACTACGGATCACAAGCGGCATCGCCCTCATCTCGGCCGGGAGCCTGGTGTACGAGATCGCGCTCACCCGCCTGCTCGCCGTTCAACAGTTCCACCACTTCGCCTTCCTCGTCGTGAGCCTGGCCGTTCTGGGCATGGCTGCCAGCGGCGTCACGCTCTCGGGCCGCGAAGGCTCAATCCGGCTGCACCGCGTCTCAGCGGCGTACGGTCTCACGACGATCGCGGCCTACCTCGTCATCAACCTGTTGCCCTTCGACTCGTTCAGCATCGCCTGGGACGCGCGCCAGGTGTGGATCCTGCTGCTCTACTTCCTCGCCGCCGGCGTGCCGTTCCTCTTCGCGGGTCGGGTGGTGGGTGCGGCGCTCGTGCGCTCCGGGGAGGGGGCGTTCCGCCCTTACGCGGCCAGCCTGGCGGGCTCGGCACTCGGATGCCTGATCGCACCCCTCATACTCGCGCTGGGGGGCGTCGAAGCGGCACTCGGCCTGGCGGCTGTGCTCGGCTTCCTGGCAAGCTTTGTCTTCGCGGCCGCTGCCAGGCCTCGCGCTGCGGCGCTCCTGCTTGCGGCGCTCTCCCTGACCGCATTCACCCGGCTACCGGCATGGCTGCGTCTCTCGCTCTCGCCGTACAAACCCCTGCAGGTCGCGATGCTTTCACTCGATGCAGAGGTCACGCTCTCGCGCTGGTCGGCCACCTCGCGCGTCGATGTAATCGAGAGCTCAGGCATCCACGTCACCCCAGGTCTGGCGCTCTCCCTGGACGTGGATCTGCCCGAGCAGGCCGGGCTCTTCCTCGACGGCGAAGGTCCGATGCCGGTCACTCGCGCCGCGGCCCGCACTCCAGCGACATGCGGCCTGGCAGAGCGTATGCCGGGCAGCCTGGGTTATCTCCTCCGCCCGCAGGCGTACGCACTCATCATCGAGCCCGGCGCAGGGTTGAACACGCTACTTGCGTTCTCGATGGGTGCGGCGCATGTGGTTCAACCGACGGACGACCCGTTGGTGAAGGAGGTCATGCTCGAGGACTACCGCGAGTACTCGCATGGCCTGTTCGCAGATCCGGCGCTCGAGATCAGCACGCGCACCAGCCGCGGGACGCTCAGCGAGGAGCGGGGGCCGTTCGACGTGATCGAGTTCGCCCTGAGCGAGGGATTTCGGCCGGTCACCTCCGGGGCGTTCAGCCTCACGGAGGACTTCTCCATGACGGTCGAGGCGATCCAGCAGGCATGGGACCAGTTGGAGCAGGATGGGCTGCTCGTGATCACGCGCTGGATCCATACGCCGCCGAGCGAATCGGCCCGGGCCTGGTCGACAGTCCTGGCTGCGCTCCGGGCGCGGGGCGTAACCTCTACAGGGGAGCATGTGCTCGCCTACCGGGGCATGCGCACGGCGACGATCATCGCCTCCCGAAGGCCGTTCTCCCCCGCCGAACTCGCCACCGCTCGGGCCTTCCTGATCCATAACCGCTTCGATCCTATATACCTGCCGGGCCTGCGAGCGGAGGAGTTGAATAGGTTTAACCGGCTGCCCGAGCCGGTCTACCACCAGCTCTATGCCGCTCTGCTTGAGTCTTATGACCGCACCGTGCAGGAATATGATTTCAGGCTTGAGGCTCCGAGCGACGATCGCCCCTACTTCTCTCATTTCTTCCGATGGAGCCAAACCCCACAGGTCCTGGCCTCGCTGGGCCGCATCTGGCAACCATTCGGCGGCAGCGGCTACTTCGTGCTCCTCGCCCTGCTGCTCCTGATGCTCATCCTTGCAACCGCGCTCACCCTCCTGCCTGCAGCACTGCTCCGCCGGAAGCCGGGAGCAAGGCCGCCTTCCGGCGCGCTGGCCTACTTCGCCGCGCTCGGGCTGGGCTACCTGGCCGTGGAGATCCCGCTGATCCAGGCCTTCGGCCTGCTCCTCGACCGGCCGATGACATCACTCGTGACCGTGCTCTTCACGCTGCTGCTCACCTCGGGGGTAGGGAGCTTCCTATCGCCGCGCATCCGCCTGCGGACCGCGCTCTGGATTCTGGCCGTCTTGCTGCTCGTCGATCTGATCTTGCTATTGCCCTTCACGCATTGGGCGCTTCCCCTGTCGCTGCCTGCACGCATAATGCTGGCGAGCCTCTTCATGCTGCCAACCGGTGTTCTGATGGGCGTGCCCTTCGCCGCCGGATTGGCCATGCTGGAACGACGGGCGCCGGGGTGGATCCCCTGGGCCTGGGCGGTGAACGGAGCCCTCTCAGGCGTGAGCGGTGTGACGGCCGCGCTCATCTCGCTCGATGCGGGCTTCCGGGCGACGCTGTTCGCCGGGTTGTGCGCGTATGCCCTGGCCGCCGTGCTCTCTTCACACCTATCATCGGGCGGTCTGTCCGGAGATCTGGCGCGGAAAGGGGGGTAACCGTGAGGGTTGGTCTTCCCGACAGATAACTGTGATTAGATGCGGGGAGACTTTACGCCGTTGTCAGTGCTCTCCGGTGAGCGGGACGAAGCGGACACCCCCCAGGCTGACGGATTCGAAGTCGTCCTCACTCACCCGTTCGATCCGCCACAGCTCCTGATACCCACCAACCGGACCAACCGGGATGACGAGCACGCCCCCGATCTCCAGCTGCTCGAGTAGCGGTTGGGGGACATGATCGGGCGCGGCGGTGACGAGAATGGCGTCGAAGGGGGCAAAGTCTGGCCATCCGTAGTAGCCGTCAGCAAAGCTCACCTGCACGGCAGCATACCCTAGCCGCTCGAGCCGCTGCGCCGCCTCCACGGCGAGCGGCTGGATGATCTCGATCGAGTACACATCGAGCCCCATCTCCGCCAGCACGGCTGCCTGGTAGCCGGAGCCGGTCCCGATCTCAAGCACACGCTCACCCGGTTCGACATCCAGCGCCTCGCTCATCAGGCCGACGATGAACGGCTGGGAGATGGTCTGCCCGTAGCCGATCGGGAGCGGGTAATTCTCATACGCCTGGTCGAGGTAATCTTCAGGCACGAAGAGGTGGCGCGGGACGGCGCGCATCGCCGCCAGCACGAGCGGAGACTCCACGCCAAGCGCCTCGACCCCGGTATTGACCAGATGCTCGCGCACATTCAGAAAGGGATCACCGGCTTCGCCCGAGGGGGTGGGTTGCCGCGCTTCAACTTGCACATCTCTACCTCCCGGCCGTATGGCGCAACCGGCCGAGAGGAGTATCAGGCATGCGAAGGCGAAGGTTTTTCTGGAGTTCATGTGGACACCACGATTTCATTGTAGACCAACTCCAGCCCGAAAGAGGAGGACGTGATCCACCCTTTGCCAATTAGACCGCGATTTAAGCAGTGAATCACAAGAAGGGACTCTTCAAGTGCCGGGTGCCTCTGAGCACGATTCTTTATTCTGTTTCCGCTAATGGAATAAACTGGCTGCTCGATAATTCGATTAGCCAGCTTCCGATTATCTCTATACTAGGTTACCGCAACCTACTTCTTTTATTATGATCGAGCTACTAGGATCTTCATCCCTGAGAATAGATCTGTCCATAATTGAACCGGGGATTTAGATATAAGGATCATACTTGAACAGCTTGTTAATTCGGGCGATGGGTGGTGAAAAGACTACGGAGACCTCACGGCTCTGAACCGTATACTTCGTTCTTTCTAAAATTACAGGTTATTCAGAATCCAGCATAGATCGAAACGGTTCGAACCTTTCTACAATATGATTCTGCTTGGCTATAATAACGGCCGGCTTTCCGGAAATTTCGAAATAGCCAATGAAAGCTTTATAAGACCTGTTTCAGTCAGTGTCCGAAAAACTAGGAGGCACATCAATCCTTCGTTGCGATGAAGTCGTAGTCGAACGACAATATGAAATTCGGTCATGCCCAAATCATCCACCATTAATGAGGCCCTTTCTAGATGACCCCTTCCCCACAATCGGATAATACAAAAATCAAGTTAGAACCAGGCCCCTCTCCCCGCCGCGTCCTGCTCCCCCTCGGATTAGGGACTGCGATTTCACTCCTGGGTGACAGTACGTTATACACAGTCTTGCCACAAGCCTCGATCGCCGCCTCTGTAGGGGTGACGCTCACGATGGTGGGATTTCTCCTGGGGATCAATCGGCTCGTGAGGCTGCTTTCAAATCCGATCGCAGGATCACTCTATGATCGACTGCCAACCAGAAGATTAATGATTGCCTCCCTCTTTGTTGGGTTGATCTCCACCACACTCCTAGCCATCGGGAGAGGGTTTGAAGTCTACTTTCTCAGTCGTATCCTCTGGGGAATAGCGTGGTCAGGAATATGGATTGGCGGCAACACCATTGTGCTCGATATCGCCAATGATGAGAACCGTGGCCGCTTGAGCGGCCGTTATCAAATGTGGTTCTTTGCGGGCGTCGGCGCTTCCGCCCTTCTGGGGGGTCTATTTACTGATCATTTCGGATTCCAAAAAGGTCTGCTGATAAGTGCCAGCCTGACGGGGGTCGCCTTGCTGATGTGGATCTGTTATCTTCCTGAGACAAAGCCACATCGGATCAATTCACCACGAATATCCCAGCTTGAATCTGGTTATCGTTTCCCCTGGAACACCGCAATATTCGCCTCAATGCCGGTTTTTGTGGTTCGTTTTATCCTGGCAGGCGTCCTGGCTTCCACGACGATTCTATGGCTGGGATCTTTCGTGGGTGACGGGATTACACTTGAATCAGGTTTCATTCCACTCGCCACACTAACCGGAGCTTTCGTCGCCGTTCGTACGCTTGCAGGGATAATCAGCGCGCCATTTTCAGGAAGACTTTCGGATAGGTTAAGTCGACGATGGCTCGTCATCGCTATCCTGCTTGCCGTCGGCTCCTTCGGAATATGGCTGATGAGCAGCCTTGCTCTAATCACCGCCGTCTTGGGAGCATCGCTTGCGAGCATTCCCGGTGGAGGCATCCAAGCACTAGCACCAGTGATTGCAGGAGATAAGGTTCGACCTGAAGTGAAGGGACGAGTCATAAGCGTGATCTTTACGATCGGTGATATCGGGAGTGCGATGGGGCCCCCTCTTGCGCTCTGGATTGTTGGTGTGGCGGGTCTGACGGGTTTATACAGAGGCTGTTCTGTTCTCTTTGCACTCGCCGCTCTGATCACACTTGGGCTTGAGGTACACGATACCGTATGATTATGCGGCGTCCGGTGTGTGATTTCTTAGCCATCCTTATCACATGACAGAGGGAATGATCGCTAGAAACGCACCGATCAATCGGATTGCCTGAAAAACAAAGCCAGAGAGGGGTATAAAACCCAACCGCAGTCCACACGACTATCTACCTTGAACGGACTACACGGTTCACCAAATCAAGGATCCGTGTCCCTCGCGCAGCACCCCTGAAGGGGGCTGGCTGGGATGATAAGGTCCGGGGTATGGGTATTAGACCACTGTGTTCGCAGCCGTGAGGTCTCTGATCTCCCCAACAAGGCTACTCAGCCAGCACCTCCTCGGCTCTGCTATCGGGCATGGTGATCCCCCGCAGCAGCGCCAGGGCTAGAACGCCCGAGAGCAGGTAGATCGCCCCACCGACATAGAGCGTCGTCGAGATTCCCAGCGTTTCCCCCAAACCACTGGCAAAGCCTATACCGATCAACATCAGCAGAGCGCTCAATGTCCCGTAAACACCAAAAACCCTGCCGAGAAAGTCACCGGGCGCGTGTGTTTGAATCCAAGTCTGGCTGCTGATCAACCAGGCCATCAGCGGCACGCTTAGCAAGATCATGATGACCAACGAAAAGATATAGATCGGGAAGAGAACCATGGCAACCAGCCCCACACCCGTGATGATCAAACCAATTGAGATCAGGTGATACGGTCTAAACTTACTCCCGATGGCACCCATCACCACCCCCCCAAGGATTCCAGCCAATCCGCGCACCGTAAGCACCACACCGAACTCGGTGGCACCCACACCAACGACGTCCTGGAAAAAAGCCACGAGTAGCACGGTGAGGATGCTGTCGCCCAGCATGGCGATCCCCAGCACCAGGAAAAGGCGGGACAGCGCAGGCTTGCCCATAACCAGCTTGAACCCGGAGACAAACTCGCTCCAAAAGCTTGAGAGCGCATTGCCGGCCAGGGCTGTCACCGTTGGTACTTCCCCCTTCCCGGCAACAGACACTCGAATCAGGCTCATCAAGAAAGCTGCCAGCAGATACGTGCCGATGTCGAAAATAATCACACCCTGCAGGCCGATGGTGGCCAGCAGCGCACCTCCCAGCGCAGGGCCGATCAGGCGAGCGCTGTTCTCACCCAGGGAGTCGAGCGAGTTAGCCGTGAGCAGTTGATCCTCCTCCACCAGCGTGGGCAAGAGGGCGTTATTTGCCGGACCGAAGAATTGAGTTGCGGCAGATTCAAGAAAACCAGCGAGATACACCAGCCAGATCATCTCGGCGGAGCGAACACCTAAGAGAATCAGAAGCACCGCCCCGCGGAAGAGGCTCGACCCGATCATCGTCCAGCGCCGATCCCAGCGGTCCACGAAGACCCCGGCAACCGACCCAAGCACGAGTGGCGGCACTACCTGGATCATGAACATCATACCGGTCGCCAGGACCGAACCAGTGATCTTATACACGAAGAAAGGCAATGCGGCGAACATGGCCCAATCGCCGATCATTGAGATCAGCTGGGCGGTCCATAACAAACCATAATTGCGCCGACGAAGGACAACCAACATCAGCAGCCTCCTCAAAGAAGGGATCGAATGCGAGATTATAGCCTTGCTTCTTAGTCTCGCCACAATCCCTGGCTTCTAAGGCTTTACGATCTACCTACATTGGATGATGTTGAAATGTGGGGCCGAGCTGGCCTCGGCCCATGTGATTCGCCACTGCAAGCGAAGCATTCTCTCGGCAGCCACCACCGGCTCCATCTCAACGATTGGCCTCCCCTCGCGGGAGATCGCCTCGTCGCTCCGCATCCCTCGCGAAGCCCACAATGGGCGTGGCCGCATCTCGTTCACCCCGAGATTCTTACGGGGCAGCGATACGCTGGGTGGCATTGAGTAGTCAATATCAATGAGATCCAAGATTTAGAATCGTTGCGATGACGTACAGAATTGCGTAGGCGAACCATAATGGGCGGCTAATCGGCCAGAGCGGCCACCAATAAAACATAATTGTTGAAAGATACAAAAACACGTAGGGGATCATGATCGACAAACGCAATGGGTTCCGCCATTGAATTTTCTTGATGTAATCTATCCAATAACCATAAGCAGAATAAACCAGGAAGAGAAAACCGCCCAACCAGTAATTCAAGCTTTTACCACCGCTGATTAGAAAAATACTTATCAATACGGCTGGGATACAAAGAGCATAGACTATCCAACCGTACTTTACCGTATAACTTTCGAAGAAACGTCGACGTATTGCGAAATGGACGATGAGGACAATCTGAAAGAAGAATGCCCAGAAAACGAACAATTTATCCAGGTTATCCAAGTTCGACATCGCAAACCTCCTTGCTTGGCAATGTATCGCATGGACTCAATTCAAGTTGTATGGTTGCCCCCCAACAGCCTCGAGCTTCGCGCAGCATCCAGCGAATCGCGAAGCACACAGCGTGGAGGCGCCTGGGCATTTCCCCTGGCCTGGATTTCACGCCCCGCACCCCCGCCCCATCGTTTGCCAATCTCGCAGCATCCCCGGTCCGTTCCAGCGAATGGTTAGGCATCCAGCTTGATTTTTGTCGGGGACTTTTCTCGAAATATCAAACTACAACAAGTAACTGCTCCTTCAGCTTTCTGCAACTCGGACACATCGACTACCCTTACAGGATAACCACGATCTTCCAGAAGGCGACATGTCTTAGGAAAAAACGCTGGGTACACCAGTTCGCCTCCAACAAGTAACGCATTGGCCGCAAATGGTTCATCAGGATCAACCTCAATAAAGCCCATACCCTGGAATGGTTTCGCGTCAACCCAAGATCTATTGATAAGTAGTGTCTCTTCATCCACACGGGTTACTGCTGACTTCAGGTGCAAGCATCCATCTACTTATACTCTTACTACCTCGTACTCATGTGGAGAAACCAAATCGATTACCTGTTGGACACCTGAATCATTTGACCGTCCTGTAACACCTATATACAACGTCTTTCCAACCTGGAGAACATCCCCACCCTCTAATGTACCTGGTGAGACTATTTTGAATATGGTTCGATATTCTCCTAGCACTTCAGCCACTTTTCTTGTTTCGTCTCTTCGAGTTCCAACACCGGGTCGAGTAATTATTGCCATCTCATTCAACACAATTGCGGTGTCTTCGACAAATACTGAATCAGGTAAACTTGGGTCTCCAGAGAGCCTTTTTACTTGGCAACCCAATTCCACCAACGCCATCTCGTATTGAATGTGCTGAGATCGGGCTAATTCAA
>DAOUEJ010000222.1:0-10042 GCA_034430615.1 Anaerolineales bacterium
TCTTGATTTGAACGTTCAAGGAGAGCTGTACGCTCTGCCACGCGCTGCTCTAACTCCCCGGTCCAGTTTGCCATATCTTTGTATAAACGAGCGTTTTCGAGTGCGTTGGCTACCTGGTTGGCAAACGTGCCCACAACCGGCAGATCATATTCAGACAATCCCTCACCCATGACGATCATCAACCCATAGGTCGATTCTTCGGTCGCTATCGGCGCGTATATCCCGGTTGGACTACGTAGCAGCTTGACTATCTGGCGAACAATTCCAGTCCCGAGATGGCTGAAAGTCTGTGCCAACGATAACGACATATCGCTGATGAATATTGGCTTTCGTGTGCGCATGGCCTGTGTGAAGTGGTTGTCCCCGGAAACCGGCAGCCGGTATCCAATGGCCGAGATCCCCGCGAAGCGTTCCGCTGCGGAGAGCAACTTTGATTCGATTGTGATCTGGTTAACCACCAGTTCGTGTCCATCTTCCGACAGCTGCATGAGCACAGCTTCGTAGTCGAGATCCTTGATCGTGCTGGCTATGGAAGCATAGATCACCGACTCATCCCGAATACGCTGCAGGTTAATCCCGGCCGTGTTAAGAGCTCCCATTAGCTTCCGGCCGTAATCGACCATCTCGATCGAGGTGGAAAGGTTGGCGGTCATTTCATTCAACGTCGCCGCGAGCGAGCCGATCTCATCTGAGCTTGAGATGTCGATCTTCTGACCCAGGACGCCCTTGCCGATCAATTTCGCAGAATGCTCGAGCGTCCGCAGTGAGCGCGTTAACGTCCGGCTGAAATAGTAACCGACCAAGGCTGCCCCAAGCGCTACGAACAGGCCGATGCCGAGCATCGTCAGCTGCGCCTGGCGGATGGGGGCGAATGCCTCGGTTCGATCGATCTCGGTCACCATGCAGAGCTTATACTGCGGCAGCCACTCATAGGCGCCCAGTGCGATCGCGCCTCGGTAATCCCGGTAGATCCCCGTGCCGCTGGTCCCGGTTAGGCAGGCATCCACGCCTTCGCTGTGGACCGTTCTCGTCAGGGCAAAGTTCTTGCCGAAGCGTGGCTCGGTGATGAAGAAATTAAAAATATTGACCAGGTAGCTGTTCTCACTCGAAGCCAGCGAGTTGCCACGGGCAATAATCGAAGACATTTCCGACAGGTCAGCTTGGCCGACGAGAACGGCGATGATGTTGCCAGCGGGATCGACAATCGGCGTACTCATATGCAGGGCGATCTCCCCGGATGAGGGCCAGTAGGCAACCTCGTCGATGTAGGAGCGTTCTTTACCCTCCAGGAAATACTTATCGCTCTCTCGGAACTTGCCTTCCAGCGAGCTCTTGGTCGAGATGAGGATCATGCCGTTATCGGCCTGGATGATGGAGAGTGATTCGAACCCGCCCAGGACTTCGTTGAGGGCCATCATATGGTCTTTCAGCAGATCGAGGTAGGCAGGCTGTACGTGGAGAATCTCCGGATCCCGGAGAAGCCCCGACGTTCGGCTAAACTCAATCAGATCGTTGGTGCGTGCGATAACCAGAGGTCGTTGGGCCAGGAGCTTCAAGGACTGGAGATTATCATTCAACCAGCGCTCGAATTCGCGCTCCTTCAGCAGGTTGGTCGATGTGAGTTGGTGAAAAGTCTGGTTCTCGACCATATCCTTCGCCTCAGAATAGGCCAGGAATCCTATAAGAGCCAGTGGGAGCGTGGAAAGCAGGACGAAGACGATCGCCAGCTTGGAGGCCAGCTTCATCGGCTAATCTCCATGATAGATTTCCTTTAGGAACTGCATGTCGATGGCCTGGGCTACTTCGAAGGGTTGATCAAGCAAGCCTTGATCCAGCAGCATCTGGTACATCGCCAGCCATTGTTCGGTGTTCAACCAGCCAATGTTGTCTTCGCCGGTGAACACCAGTGGAACGCTGGCTTCAAACATGCGGGTTTGGAGATCTCGATCGGCTTCAAGCGCATATTTGAGCGTGTCCTCGACTGCGGTAGGCGGATCCTCGATCGCATCCCGCCAGCCGCGCAGCGTCGCCCGTAGGAAGCGGGTGACGAGATCGGGGTGCTCGTTGATCATCTGCTCCGTTGTGAATAGGGTGTCTGCGTACAGGTGAACCCCGTAATCGCTAGGCCAAATGAGATTCACCTCATGGCCGGCTTGCCGGATGCGGAGCAAGGTGCCGGTGGTGTAGCCAATCGTCATGTCGGCTTCACCGCTGTAGAAGCTTGCGACGTCGTACTGGTAGGGGAGCATCTCGACCTGGGTGGCGTCCAGCCCTAAATTTTCCATCATCGTAAGCAACTGGGGTTCAGCGTTGCTGCCCAGGATGGCGATCGAGTGCCCGAGCATATCCTGCGGGGTTTCGATCCCCGAATTGGCCATGCTGATGAAGACCATCGGGTTCAGGCGGTAGATGACAGCGATCGCCTTGATCGGGATTCCCTGGCTGACGGCTTTCAGGATCTGTTCGGGCGCATCGATGCCGAAATCCGCCGTGCCGTCTACCACCTGCTGGATGAGGTCGATATTGGGCCCGCCTTCGATGAAGGTCGGCTCGATCCCTTCCTCGGCGTAGTAGCCGGCTTCCTGGGCGAGGTAGTAGCCTGCAAACTGGGCTTGATGGACCCATTTCAATTGAATGTTGATCTGATCGGGGGGTACATCTTCCTTCGACGAGCTACAGCCAGATAGCATGAGCGCTAGCAGGAGAAGAAATACGGGCGTGAAACGAAACTTGGGTATCTTCATCGTCTCATTACTATCTGGTCGGGGAGGGTGCGTGGGCATAGCCTCGATGAAGGCCAGGGGGATGAACACTATGCTAACTCTATTATATAGGTCCCTTTGTCCAATATCTATTACGAATATATCAACCATAGGTACTATGTAGGGTCCTGGAATGCTTTGAATACGACCGGGATTCAGAGGGCTTTATCATCAATTACTTTCCAAACGGTCGTGGGACTATTCATCACGGCGAGGACAACTCGCTCCGGCAGCCCCCCTTCGGCCCCCCTTCGGCATTGACAAGTTCCTAAGCGCTCGATAAAATTCACACCGTTTAACTATTAAGCGAGGTGAGGAATGCCGACCGACCCGTTTGTCGCCACGCTCCAGGAATGGATTGAAGTCGCCATGCGCCGCTCGATGCGGCATTTTCTGCGCTATGCCCGCGAGAGTGGGCTCTCGATGTCGCACTTCGGTGCGATCTTCCACATCCATCGCATCGGCAGCTGCGGTGTGACGGAGATGGGAGAGCACCTGGGCGTGACCAGCGCCGCCGCCAGCCAGATGCTCGACCGACTGGTCCAGCAGGGTTTTGTCTTACGCGCCGAGGATCCTGAGGACCGGCGCGTCAAACGTATTGAACTGACCGAGAAAGGTCAACAAGTGTATGAGGAAGGCATCCGGGCCCGCCAGGGCTGGCTCGATGAACTTGCCGGTACGCTGTCCGAAGACGAGAAGCGGACCATCACCTCCGCCTTAAATATTCTGATCCTGAAAGCCAACCAGCAGACCAACGACGCTGTTTCCATGCAGTAGACCATTTGACAGAGGAGTACCACGAATATGCTGCGTTTAGTGAAATACTTGAAACCCTACCTGCTGCTGATTATCCTGGCGATCGCGCTCTTGTTCGTCCAGGCCAACGCCGACCTGGCGCTGCCGGATTACCTTTCCAGGATCGTCAACAACGGCATCCAGCAGAACGGGGTGGAGAATGCCGTCCCGGGCGCCATCCGCCAGAGCGAGATGGATAAGCTGACCCTGTTTATGACCAGCGACGAACAGGCGCGAGTGCTGGGTGACTACACGTTGGTCCAGCCGGGGTCACCTGAAGCAAGCCAGTACCTCGTGGAATATCCGGCGCTGGCCAGCGAACCGATCTATGTACAGAAGGATCTCACCAAGGCCGAAATCACGGCCCTGAACCCCATCATGGGCAAAGCCTTCGTGGCCGTGTCCGGGGTCGGGCAGATGATGGCTGACCCGGCGAAGGCCCAGGCCCTGGCGCAGAGCCTGGGGATCGACCTGACCAAACTCCCGGCCGGGGTGGATCCCCTCACATTGGTAGAACAGATGCCAGCCAGCCAGCGAGCGGCCATCACGGCCTCGATCCAGGGACGATTTGCCACCTTGGGTGAAAACATGATCAACCAGATGGCGGTAGGTGCGGTCAAGGTGGAGTACCAGGCGCTGGGTGTGGACACCAACAGCCTGCAAACCAACTACATCCTGCGAACGGGCGGTTTGATGCTGCTCATCTCACTGCTCGGTGGTGCCTGTACGATCGCCGTTGGTTACCTGGCTGCCAAGACCGCCGCCGGTGCAGCGCGTGACATCCGCATCGCCGCCTTTGAGAAGGTAGAAAGCTTCGCCAGCACCGAGTTTGATAAATTTTCAACCGCTTCGCTCATCACGCGCTCCACGAATGACATAACCCAGATCCAGACCGTGATCTACATGTTCATGCGCATGGTCTTCTACGCCCCGATCATTGGCGTGGGCGGTGTGATCCGAGCGATCGATAAAAGCGCCAACATGTGGTGGATCCTCGCCCTGGCGGTTATCGTCCTGATCGGCTTGGTCCTGGTCGTATTCTCGATCTCGTTGCCGAAATTCAAGATCATGCAGAGCCTGATCGACCGCCTCAACCTGGTCACGCGTGAAAACCTGTCCGGCATGATGGTCATCCGGGCTTTCAACAAACAGCCAGATGAAGAAAAACGCTTCGACAAGGCCAACCGGGACCTGGCCGATACCAGCCTGTTCGTGGCTCGGGTCATGGTCACCATGATGCCGGTCATCATGTTCATTATGAACGGCCTGTCGGTCGGCATCATCTGGGTCGGGGCGCATCAAGTCGCCGAAGCGAACATCCAGGTTGGCGACATGATCGCCTTCCTGCAGTATGCAATGCAGATTGTGTTCGCCTTCCTAATGATGTCGATGATGTTCATCTTCCTGCCGCGCGCCGCCGTTTCGGGCGGGCGCATCGCCGATGTGCTCGAGACCGAGACCACGATCAACGATCCCGAGCAGCCCAAATCGTTCAAGGTGCCCTTTGTGCCGGAGATCGAATTTCGTGAGGTCGGCTTCCGCTACCCGGATGCACTGGAGAACGTGCTGTGCGGGATTAGTTTCACCGCCCGGCCGGGTGAGATGACGGCTTTTATCGGCTCAACCGGCAGCGGGAAATCAACCATCGTCAACCTGATCCCACGCTTCTACGATGTCACGGAGGGCGCGATCTTGATCGATGGCGTCGACCTGCGCGAGGTCAGGCAGGGCGAGCTGCGCGAGAAGATCGGTTACGTTCCCCAGAAAGGCACACTCTTCTCGGGAACGATCGAGAGCAACCTGCGCTACGCTGATGAAAATGCCAGCGAGGGTACGCTGCGTGAGGCGGCCGATATCGCCCAGGCGAGCGAATTTATCTTCGCCAAACCAGAGGGATTTGATGCTGACATCGCTCAGGGCGGGGCGAACGTATCGGGTGGTCAGAAACAACGCCTAGCAATCGCCCGTGCGCTGGTCAAGCGGCCACCAATCTTCATCTTTGATGACAGTTTCTCGGCGCTGGACTTCAAGACCGATTCGGCCTTGCGCCGGGCGTTGAAAGAGAAAACCGGTGACAGCACGGTGCTGATCGTCACCCAGCGGGTGGCAACGGTCAAAAACGCTGATCAGATCGTCGTGCTCGATGAAGGACAGGTCGTCGGTAAAGGAAGCCATCACGAGTTGATGGAAAGCTGCGAGACCTATCGTGAAATCGCACAATCGCAGCTGAGCATGGAGGAACTGGTATGAGCGTCGATCGCGGAACATCTTCTACAACTCAACGGCCTGCAGGCCCGATGCGCGGGCACGGCCCTATGGGCCGCGGCGGTCCGATGGCGATGATGAAGGGCGACAAGGCGCGCGACTTCAAGGGCACGATGGCCAAGCTGATCGAATACCTTGGTTCCTACAAGGTCGCTATCCTGATCGTGATGCTCTTTGCGGTTGCCTCGACTGTCTTCACCATCATCGGACCCAAGATCCTGGGCCAGGCCACTACCAAACTGTTCGAGGGCGTGCTGGGTCAGATCACGGGCAGCGGCACAGGCATCGATTTTGACTACATCGGCAGGATCATCCTGTGGACGCTGGCGCTGTACCTGGGCTCAGCCCTGTTCAGCTTCATCCAGGGCTGGATCATGTCGCGCATCTCGATCGACATCACCTACCGCTTCCGGCAAGACATCGCCGCCAAGATCAACCACCTGCCGTTCAGGTATTTCGATCGAGTCAGCCAGGGCGAGGTGCTGGCGCACATCACCAATGACGTCGACACGATCAACCAGACGCTCAACCAAAGCCTCTCGCAGATCATCACCTCCACCGTATCAGTGGTCGGCGTGCTGGTCATGATGTTGACCATCAGCTGGGAGATGACGCTGATCGCACTCTTGATTATCCCGCTCTCGATGGGGATCGTACTGCTCGTGGTGCGCCAATCGCAGAAATACTTCACCCAGCAGCAGGACTTCCTGGGCCACGTCAATGGGCATGTGGAAGAGATGTTCGGCGGGCACCGTGTAATGAAGGCCTTCAACGGCGAAGCCCGGAGCATCGCCAAGTTCGATGGTTTGAACAACACCCTCTATGACTCGGCCTGGAAGTCACAGTTCCTGTCGGGGTTGATGTTCCCGATCATGAACTTCATCGGCAATATCGGCTACGTGGCGATCGCCATCATGGGCGGCTACCTGGCGGTGCGGAACGCCATCACTGTCGGCGATATCCAGGCTTTTATCCAGTACGTGCGCTCGTTCACGCAGCCGATTACCCAAATCGCTAATATCTCCAATGTGCTGCAGCAAACCGCCGCTGCCGCCGAACGGATCTTCGAATTCCTCGGCGAGGAAGAGGAAGTACCCGAGTCAGAGCACCCGGTGGCTGTCGACCATATCGACGGGCAGGTCGACTTCCAGAACGTACGCTTCGGGTACACGCCCGAGAAGATCGTGATCAAGGACTTCTCGGCCGATGTCAAACCCGGGCAGAAGATCGCCCTCGTAGGCCCGACCGGTGCCGGCAAGACGACCATGGTGAAGCTGCTCATGCGTTTTTACGACGTCAACAGCGGTGCAATCCTGATCGACGGGCATGACATCAAGGACTTCCGCCGGGAGGATCTGCGTTGCATGTTCGGGATGGTGCTGCAGGATACCTGGCTCTACAACGACACGATCATGGAAAACATCCGCTACGGCAAGCCCAGCGCCAGCGATGAGCAGGTGATCGCCGCTGCCCAGGCTGCCCATGTCGACCACTTCGTGCGCACGCTGCCGGAGGGCTACAACATGGTGCTGAACGAGGAGGTGAGCAACATCTCCCAAGGCCAGAAGCAGCTGCTGACCATTGCCAGGGCCTTCGTCACCGATCCAGCGATGCTCATCCTGGACGAGGCCACGAGCTCGGTCGACACCCGCACCGAGGTGCTGATCCAGCAAGCGATGGAGAACCTGATGCAGAACCGCACCAGCTTCATCATCGCCCACCGCCTGTCGACGATCCGCAACGCGGATTGGATCTTAGTGATCGACGAAGGTGACATTGTCGAGCAGGGCAAGCATGAGGAACTGTTGGAGCGGAAGGGCTTCTACGCCGAGCTCTACAACAGCCAATTTGAAAATATGACCATGAGCAACTAGCGGGGATGGGATAGGCGTTGATGGTAGGGGTGAGAAACACGTAGGGTCACGGCAGCGCCGTGACCCTACGTGAAAGGGAAGGCCACCTGGTAGTTTTGCATTCGCAATGAGGTAGCTGTTATGAGCGTAGCTTCTCACAACCGTAAGGCCTGGGATCGGTTGGTGGAGGAGGGCAATCGCTGGACGATTCCGGTCACAGCAGAGGAGATCGCCGACGCACGCAGCGGTCGGGTAAAGATCTTCCTGACCGAGACGAAGCCGGTCCCGCAGGAATGGTTCCCGGAGCTGGAGGGAGCGGAGGTGCTTTGCTTGGCTTCGGGCGGCGGGCAGCAGGGACCGATCCTGGCTGCAGCCGGCGCTAGCGTGACGGTCATCGATAACTCCCCAAAACAACTGGAACAGGATCGTGAGGTGGCTGACAAGTACGGGCTTGATTTGGAGACCGTGCTGGGGGATATGCGCGATCTCTCCACTTTCATGGACGAGAGCTTCGATCTGATCGTCCACCCCGTCTCGAATGTCTTTATTCCCGATGTGCGTCCCGTATGGGCCGAGTGCGCCCGTGTGCTGCGCCCGGGTGGGGTGCTACTTTCCGGGTTTGTGAACCCGGTCGAGTATATGTTTGACCCTCAGCTCATGGAAATCGGCGAGTTGAAGGTGAAGTACGCCCTCCCCTATTCGGATCGTGAGAGCATCACGGAGGAGGAGCGGGTTGCCATGCATGGCGAGGACGCGCCCCTTGAGTTCAGCCATACCCTCGAAGAACTGATCGGGGGGCAAATCGAGGCAGGTTTCGTGATCGTCGGTTTCTACGAGGATTACCGCAGCGACTCAAAGGCGGCTGAATACATGCCTTCCTACCTCGCCACGGGTGCCCGTAAGCCAGCGTGAGTAATGCGTCATTCAACACCAGACACGATAGGGATTGGTAATCCCAGGATCGAAGCCTGACAGTTTTTCGTTCGTGCGGCGGCATCATACACGTCAGGGTTTGCCAGCACTGCGATCCCTCGAGCCCAGGTTCGATATTCAACGCATGAATCGCAGGAATGCGATATAACCTGTCCTATGAAGATCCTGGCCTTGAGCGACCGGGTAGTCGAGAGCGTTTATTCCCCGAGCATCATCCAAAACTACGGGGATGTCGATCTCGTGCTTGGGTGCGGTGACCTGCCGATCTACTACCTGGAGTACGTTGCCGATACGCTCAACAAGCCTGTCCTTTACGTGCGCGGCAACCACGATACCAAGCCCGAGTTGAGGAGCGACGGCAAGCTTCAAACGGCTCCTGACGGTTGTGAACTGCTTGATGGCCGCAGCTTGATCATCGATGGGATCCTGTTCATGGGTCTGGGTGGGTCGATCCGCTACCGGCCAGGCGCCGAGCAGCAGTTCAGCGAGGCTCAAATGCTGTTGCGGATCATCTGCCGGATCCCCGACCTGGTATGGAAAAGACTTCGCTATGGCCGGTTGGTTGAGGTCGTCGTCGCACACTCGCCCCCCCGCGGCGTGGGTGATCTGGGTGATCGAGTTCACACAGGGTTCAATGCCTTCCGCATCCTGATGACCTGGTTGAGGCCGCGCTACTTGCTCCACGGTCATGTTAGCGCGTGGCAAACAGGTGAGGGGAGAACGAAACGCTACCAGGACACAATGGTTATTAACGTCAACCCTGTTCACGTACTCGAAATTCCCACCCGGGCCTGAATCGATAGAGGAAGTGGCAGGGATCCCATCGGACCTGGGCTATAAATCACATCCGCCCCTTCTCGTTCAACATGGATCTATGGCGAACTATTGCTCGCTAATTAGTCTGAAAGAATACCCGGGCATGTGTGCCGCGAATGATCGGCTTCCGTCGTATTTATGTCTTCCCCAATTTTGAGGTGAACACAAGCTTCAATTCGTGACTCCGTCCCTTGTTTAAGCATCAAGCGGGTCACAATTCATTGACCCGCTTGATGCTTGGAGGAGTAGTAGATATGTTGGTTATTAATCGATTAAGCGAACAGTCCAGCCGCAGTCTGGATGCCCGATGGTGACCGAGGCAGGGGGGTAGCCCGTCTCAAAGGTCTTCTTGAAGACATAGCTGCTGCCGGCTCGTTCCATCTCGGCATTTCCGAATTCCTGGACCTGTAGGGTATACGGGCAGCTGTCGTCAGCCTTTGCTACAAGATCGAGTTCGCCCTTGTGCAGATCGTACTTGGCCTTCATGATCGTGGGTCCTGCACTTGGCTCGGGGGTTACAGCTTCCTCGACGACTTCGATGCAGGTCTCGGGCGCCCATGGGCTGAGGGCATCCAGCACGCTGCAGTAAGTCTGCTTCACACCCGTGCCAAATACCGT
>DAOUEJ010000223.1:0-8454 GCA_034430615.1 Anaerolineales bacterium
TGTTTCCGGAGCTAGTTTCCCTTGAGCCGGCGCGTGTAGAACGATTCGGCTTGATTAACGAAGACTAGATCGTCATCTGACACAGATCCTCTACGCTAACCCCCCACCCACTTCACCGGGTAAAGTCATAATCGAACAAGGATCCTGCAATCACGTCAAGCTCGCTTGCCGGGGAAGGAAGGTTGACCAACCCGAAGCGGTGGATGGCGGTCAGTTGGTCGAGGTAGAGGAAAGTATCTGCATCCACCCAGCGCAGCCAGGATCCAAATCCCACGCCGAGTGGGGGGAGCCCGACGCTGCCGAGCATCAAATTCAGCGGTTCATTCGTAAAGACAAACTGGGTTGAATCGGGGTTCCACCCCTGCCATGCGAGGTCACCGGTTGCGTAGACACTCTCGGGCGAACCATCGAGCGGCGCTACGATCAGGTCGAATATGTTCGGAGCGGTCTCACGCAGGAAGGCTACTTTGGAGAGGTCCGGCGCGAGCATGGGTGATTTGCCCGAATTGCGGAAGTAGCCGAAACCGGTGAGGTCCAGCAGGGGTACGGCGGCTCCACTCACCGGGACCTGCCAGACCCGGGCGGTAAAATCCACGAACGGATCCTCCCCTGGTATCACCACGTCGATGGCACTCCCATCCGATGACCAGACCGGGATCGGGTAGTACCCATACTCGCTGTAGGTGATGACCGAGGGGAAGGTCAGGTGTTCGGGGCTGCGGCCTGTGCCATCGATATTGGCGAATCCGATGCTGGTCGGCAGCACCAGGGCCAGTCTATCGGCGCCGGGGGAGATGAAGAAATCTCCACCCAAACCTCGGTCCAGGAGCAAGGTCCGGATACCGGTGTCAGCGTCAATCGACCAGAGCTCATTGTTTTGCGCGAGCCCGGGTCCTTCGTAGATCTCACGCGTATTCATCAATAGCGTGTGCGTGCCCGGGATGAATTCGACCTGGTAGGGAGCGTGGTGCAAGGCGCCACCCAAGGGGTAAAGCCCATCGAAGTCCGGTTGAGAGATGAGCAAGCTCTCGGTCATGCTTGTTATGCCCACCACCCGCAGCTCAAATAGCTCCGGGGAGAAAACGTGGCGGACGAACACTGCCAGCTGCCCGTCCGTAGAGAGCACAACGTTCTCAACATCTCCGCTGGAGGTCAATTGGATCGGCGTGCCCCCTTCCTCGACAAACCACACCTCGCCACCGTTGATGTAGGCGATCGACAGCACGCCGAGACCGAGCACAGCAGTGGATGGGGGAGAAGTCGGCACCACACCCGGTTCAACAGTCATCTCGGGTGTGCTCCCCGCCGGGCTTCCACCTGGTGATCCAGCATCCAAGGCGGCAAGCGTGGCCGCGACGAGTGTGCTCAGATCGGGCGTATCGCTGGGCATATTGCAGCCGGCGAGGATGAATACGAGCAGGATGACGAGCACCGTTACAGTGCTTTTTCTCACAGTGAATATCTCATTGCTCGAAAGCGTCTCGTTAATTTGCCAGGTTCCAAAATGTAGCCGTATCGATGAGCGCCTTGAAATTGGCGGTGTTCTTCGAACCCACTACCAGCCCGAGCCGGCCCTGGGGGTAAGCATCGAGTGTGTACTCACCCAGCAGCTGCCCGTTCGCGTAGAGCTTGGCTTGATTTCCCTCGACCATCACGCCCTGGCGGTTGACCTGGTTTTCACCCGAGACGATCGCTGCGTTCGACTTCCATTCCTGGACGCCGGTGTAGGTGTCACCATCCCATTTATACAGTCGGTAGCGCCCATCACAGGAGAATTCGTAAACGTAGCCCTGGCTGGGATCGGGCGCACGAAAGATGATCCCGTAGCGGTCGAGCCCACTGCACGAGGGACCGGTCTTAACGGAAAGCTCCAGGTAGAAATCAGTTAGATCTGAGCTGACGCCCAGCCCCCACTCATCCAGCCCGCCGGCGTTGAAGGCGGTCATGACCAGGTAGCCGCCCTCGAACTTGAATTTGGTGGTCGATGTTTCCACCAGGTACCAGCGGCCCGGGCCGTCCATCGTGTCTTTCCAGGTTGGCGTACCTAGGCCGGCGATCACCGTCTCAGTCCCGCTCTCAGTCCGGGTGAAGACGGTGCCGTCATCGTTTAGACACTGGGAGACCCAGGTCGCCGGGAAGGAATAGGGGTTGATCATGTTGCAGTAGGGTGTGGACTGCCCGGCGTAGACGATGATCCACGTCCCGGCATCCCTGGCGGCGATGAAGTAGGCGCCGGGGAGACCGCCGCGGGCAATGTCACCATTGATATCAGAGACTACAATCGTGGATGGGTCGACATTGTTCCCGATGTAGGCGACCAAAGCCGCTGTGATCGCCTCTGCATCCGTGAGCGGCACGGACGTCTCGGTTGGTGGCGGCAGCGTTGGCTCTTCGGTAATCGCTGAAGTTGTGGTCGGCGCGTTAGTTGGAGGTGGCGCAGCTTGCGTGAAGGTTGCGATCGCGCCCAGGGTGGCCTGGACGGCTTCGTCCAGATCACGGTTATTGGCCGTCCGCGTGCACCCAACTACGGCCAGTGAGACGACAATCATGGTGAACATCAGGCGTTGTGGTTTCAAAACACACCTCCTGCGGGTATGCTTGTGGGTGTCACTCAAGTATAGCCTGATCTACCCAGAGCAACTACACATTGATCTCCCCTATGCAGATTCCTACCGAGCACACCAACCCGGCAGGATAAAGGAATGGACTGCTCCGATTGGGGCAGCCCTTTTTGTATGTTCCGCTAATTGTTAGGAATTAGAGGGACTTGACGTTGGTGGCCTGCAGGCCCGGCGCGCCTTGCTCGATGGAGAATTCCACCTTCTGGCTTTCGCCCAGCTTGCGCAAGGATCGAATTGATCTTCCTCGATCCCTGATTTGTCATACCGCTTCGATGGGTGGTTTGAAAACCTAAGGTCTGGATCCAGCCAATTCCACTTCTAACCAAGATGAGAAGAATAGCCCTCCAAATTCGCTCTTCTCCACGAGGCCACATCCAGATGGCCGTGAGCATACCTGAAGTCGATGGTTGTGAACATACCTGCCTGCCTTTCGGGTCCAACGGCACCGCTTGGGCTATAATCTCCTTGGGATACCCAGCCGCGCAACTTATATGCGGGCTGGATGAGGATGGCGATGGATTATCAACGGCTCGAATCATTTCTGCATGCTGCCGAGCGTCTCAGCTTTTCGGAGGCTGCCAAGCAGCTTCACCTCACCCAGCCAACCATCAGCCGCCATATCAAATTGCTGGAAACAGAATTGGGGGTTGAGCTATTTAACCGCAGCGCATCCAGACTGCAGTTAACGGAAGCCGGCCGCTCCCTTCTCCCCTGGGCCCGCAAGCTGATCCAGGACTCCAACGAGCTGCACGAGATGGCTTCGTCCTTGCAAAGCGGCGTTGTTGGTCACCTACGAATCGCCTGCAGCACTACCGCCGGCAAGTACATCCTGCCGCAGCTGGCGGCGCGTTTCTGCAAGCTTCACCCCGGCGTTCGGGTAAGTATCCTGGCCTGCACCCCGGACCGTGCCATCCCTCAACTCATGGGGGGCGAAGCCAACCTGGCGGTCGTCAGTTATGAGCCGATTGACGACTCGCTTGAGCGGCAGGAATTCATTGAGGACTTAATCACCCTGATCGTCCCCGCAAATCACCAATTTGCATTCCGCCACACGATTGAGCCCGAAGAACTCCTCAACGAAAACATAATCGTACGTGAGAGCAGTTCGGGCACGCGCCAGGTAATGCTCACAGAGTTAGCTAAATTCGATATCAGCCTGGATGACTTGAATGTCTTCCTGGAGCTTGGTAATGCTGAGGCCATCGTGCGTACTGTATCGGCTGGTTATGGTGTCTCCTTCGTCTCAACTCTGGCTTCCGCCTGCCCGCTCGATCGAGGCAACGTCCTGGATATTGAAGTGCGTGGCCTTAATCTGCGGCGCACCATCTATATGGTGCGAAACAGGCTCGAAGCCTCCAACCGGGCACAGGAAGCATTCTGGAGTTTTGTGCATGACGAGTCCAACATCGACTTGCTGCGGTTATCCCACAGCCCAACTGCCTAAGACCCAGTCCACAGAGGACTAAACGGGGCTCCCTTACGGGAGCTCCGTTTTTTGTCATACTCAAGCAGGTTTGGGATTCTGCGGGCTTGGTTATCTAAAAAGTGTAGGTCATGCATGCCCCTTCGGCATCCATGAGGAAAGGTGGGGCCTTCTCAATCTTGATGCGTGCGTCGCGCAGGTCCTTGGGATCGATGCCCTTATTCTCCAACGCCAGTTCACACAGCACCACATTTGCATCTTGTTCCATGAGTGTATCCCACAATCCAATCGGATCCGGTAAACCCTTTGGTTGGCCTAAAGCTTCCAGTTCGCCCTTGAGAGCCCACTTGGCGCCCGCCGGGCAGAGGAATACGTGCACCTCATAATCCAGCGCGATCCCGGATGAAGCGAAAATCAAAGTCGGCAGGATGTTCTTTGCTTCGTCTCCATTGCAAACCACAACCATTTTCTCAGCCATTTTGGCCTCCAGTAGAAGATTTTCGGCTCGCTCTTACTGTGTTGCTAATAGAACTAGATGACAGGCGCGGTGGCGCCGTCGATTACTACTTGCTGCTCCAACGCACGAGCCTGAACTCTGTCGAAGTAAATTGCCAGCGGGCGGTAGTACAGGTGGGACCATTTTCCGAAAGGCACCTCCAGGATCAGCATAGGTGCAGCAAATGCCAGATGGATGACGTAGGTATAGTAGGTCGCCAATGGGTAGCCCAGGTAGCGAAGCGTGTGCTGGACGATCCCCGTTAGCGTGACAACCAAGAGCAGGATGGGGAAGATCCAGTCGCTGGCGTGCGAAAAGCGATGCAGCTGAAGGTCTTTTCTGAAGCGACCCCAGAGCGCCTTGCCCGCCCCAAACAGGAGAACAGCCGTCGCATAGTAGCCCAGCCAACGCTGTGGATGCGTGATGGGGTATAGGTTATCCGTTTGAAACCATGGCAGAAACAGCACGACCAGCACGAGCATGAGCACATACCCACTGACCAGGAGCAGGTGGCTGATCCAGGCGTTGCGCTTCTTTTGTTTCAAGCCGGCATTTTTCTCGTCTTCCGCACAATCTGACCACCGACGTTGGGTGGCGGCCTGGTAGACAAGGTTCCAGGCCTCGGTCAGGTACAAAATCAGCGGGATGCGTAAGCCTCCCTTCACCAGGATAGCGTGGTGCATCTTTAGAACGTTCGCGGAAATAAAGAACAATAGACCACCTGCCATGATCCAATCGGCGAGGTGGATGGTGGATATCGGGGCGAAGCTGTTCAAGGCGACCTGGTTCGTAACGAGCGGCCCATGAAACAACCCAAAGAACAACACAACCAGCAAACCCACCAGGACCATCGCACCGATTTCCCACAATTCGGAGGTATAGAACTTGCGTGCCAGACCAGTCCAATCATATTGGGCTGTTAACCACCGCCGTGCAGCCATCATCGTCTCGGCCGGCTCGGCCCCCTTCGGGCAGGTATCGGAGCAATCCCCACAGTAGTAACACAGCCAGGGATCAAGACTCTGTTCGATTCGATCGCGTTGGCCGATTTGTGCCAGCCGGATCACATTACGCGGGAAGGCATGCTCGCTGTCTGTAAGCGGGCATACCGCGGTGCAGTTGCCGCAGTTGAAGCACTTTTCGATGCCCAGCGCTCCATACTGCTTAAGCTCAGTGACGAATTCGGGATCGACGCGAGTATTCATCCAGCCTCCTGCTCCGCCATTTTGTAAAGGAAATATTCACCGCACATCTCCGACTCGACGATGATGTTGTAGCGCTTCAAGGCGGTCAGGTGCCAGAGGGTCTCATGCGTGGGAAGATCGATCACCTCTGCCAATTCCGGCACAGCCATCTCTTTCTCCCGCAGTGCTTTACAGATTGCCTGATGGATCTTCTTCTGTTCACGGAGAAGGAGTTGGGTAATTTCAACCGTCTCTTTGTGCTGCTCTCGCAGGACCTTCAACATCTCGGATCGCTCCCGGGCGGTCATGGTCTCTGTCATGCCGACACCTCCAGTCCACCGGGCAGATCGAGCGCGAGCGCATCCACCATTGCCTCATACTGCTTTAAGGTCCAGCCCTGGATATCGATCGCTCCATGCGGGCAGGCGCTGACGCAATTACCGCAGCCGGAGCAGTTAGCCGCACTTACCACCGCACGCCGGATTTCACCACCGTTTTGCCGGATTGTATCCAGCGAGATTGCGTTCTCGTATGCGCAAACCTCGACACATGCACCGCTGCCTTCGCACAATTCGGCATTCACGCGTGCGACAAACGGCTCAAGCTCCACACGGCCCAGACTGAGCAAGCAGGCGACTTTTGCTGCGGCAGCCTCCGCCGCTGACACACTCTCCTGAATCGTCATCGGACCCTGGGCGGTGCCCGCCAGGACCACACCCGGAACCGCCGTCTCCACCGGCCGCAACTTTGGATGCACCTCGAGTAGAAAGCGATCCTTGCCAGGAGAAATCTTAAGCATGTCGATCAGATCTTTGACCGGGCGTGGCATCATCCCGACTGCTAGGACTACCATGTCGGCCGGTATCTCGATCGTCTCTCCCCAGGTGAGTTGATCCTCCAACCGCACCACGAGCGGATGTGTGTCCCCGGCCTCCAGCGCCTCGACGACGGGCGGGTTCTCGCCCTGGTAGCGCAGGATGACTGTCCCGTTTTCCAGGGTCTGGCGGTAGAACTCCTCATGCCCGCGCCCGTAAGTGCGAATGTCCTCATGTACGTCATAAAGGTGGATATCTGGAAAGCGCTCTTTCAGCTCCAGGCTCTCATAGAGGGTCGCTGTGCAGCAAACGCGCGAACAGTAATTGTTGACCTGCCCATCGGGTTGCGGCTGATGGATCCCCTCGATCTGGCGGCTGCCGACACAGTGCAGCAAAACAATGTCACGGACCGCATGTTCATTGATCTCGAGCTCGGCACCCTCCTCAAGCAGCGCTAACTTACGTATCAGCTGTGGAAGCGTGACCACCTCTGGCAGCTCGCCGTAGCCGTACTCGCCTTGAGCAGGTTCATAGGGGTTGAAGCCGGTGGCGATGACAATCGCTCCGGCGGTGAGCTTGATCACTTGTGGTTGGTTTTCAAGCACAATCGAGCGGCCATCGCACTCGATCGGGAGGCCGTCGTAATTTTCCCAATCCACAGCCGGCGAAGGGGGAAAGCAGCCTGAGTAGGGCCGGTAGATGATCCCGCGCCGGGTGAGGCCGTAATTGAACTCGTCGGGCACATTCTTTTCACAGGCAGCGATCAGCTTCTCTCCCAGTTCGGAGGTGACGCCGCGCGACTGCTTCGTGATCTCGACTTTGAAATCGCCGACATTACCCGAGACAGAGGTGAGCTGTGCTCCGGTGTGGGTGGTGATGCGCGGATCCTCAACCACGCTCTCGATCAAACCAGCCAGCGCAGTCCGTGCGTGCTCGCCGGTTGGGAAGGTATTCTCAAGCTGAGCCATGCGCCCACCCAGGAAGGGAGTCTTCTCAATCAAAGTGACCTGCATACCACGGCGGGCACAGTCTAATGCGGATTTCAACCCGGCCACCCCGCCCCCGATCACAAGCGCGTGCTTTTCGGCGTGCAGACGGATAGCATCCAGCGGCTCGAGCAGGCGCGCCTTGGCCACACCGGCTGCCATCAAGCGGATAGCCTTCTCGGTTGCAGAAAGACGATCATGGCCGTGCACCCAGCTATCCTGTTCTCTCAACCCGACGTGATGATAGTAGTAGCGGTTCAAGCCAGCTCGCTCGACGGTATTGCGGAATGTGCTCTCATGCAGCGACGGTGCACATGCTCCGATCACAACCCGGTTGACACCCATCTGGCGGATGTCTTCTTCGATGATCGATTGGCCAGCATCAGAGCACATCGACATGTTCGTGCGCGAGACAACCACGTCCGGGAACCCGCCCAGGGTTCGCGCAACGAGCTCGCAATCGACCGCATCGCTGATGTTGCCACCACAGTAGCATGTATAGACACCGATGCGTAGGGCTTCGCTGCTCGTTGGCAGGCTTTTGTCCAGGCCGTTGCCTGCTGGTTCATCAGGCATGGGTGACCTCCATCTCAGATTCGGCGATAGAAGTGCCGTTCATTCTTATCAGGAAGGATTCAATGTAGGAGGCCGCACTTGCCGCAGCTGCGCCGGCCATGATAATGCTGTCTACAATGTCCATCGGCCCGGCCGCGCTCCCCGCAACAAAGATTCCGGGACGTTCGGTCAAGCTCGGTGATAGGTTCGGCGATAACTGCTCCACAAATCCATCGCTGGCGACAGGCACCTCGTAGAGGGTTTGCGGGTTGTACTGGGGCAGCATTCCGACCGAGAGCACAACCAGATCATGTGTACGTTCGGTTACATTGGGTTTTCCATCGATGCTTTCCAACCGCAGCACCGGGTTCCGA
>DAOUEJ010000224.1:0-1895 GCA_034430615.1 Anaerolineales bacterium
GTACGCCGGCCAGGATCATCGAGCCCGCCGTCGGAGCCTCCGTGTGGGCATCCGGCAGCCAGGTATGGAACGGCCAGACCGGCACCTTGATCGCAAAGGCGATGACGAAGGCCCAGAACGCAATCGTCTTCACGCTTGCAATGGAGAGGGTGATCGGCAGACCGAGCAATGTCATGGGTCCGGTCAGGGTCGACCAGGACTGCGTAATGCTGACCAGGTCGAACGTACCGGAGGCGACCCCGATCATCTGGATTGCCAGCAGCAAACCGAGTGACCCGGCCATGGTGTAGATCAAGAATTTAAAGGAAGCATAATTCCGGTTTGCACTGCCCCACTGGTTTATGAGGAAGTACATCGGGATAAGGCCGATCTCCCAGAAGACGAAGAACAGCAGCAGATCCAGTGACATGAACACGCCGAGCATCCCGGTTTCCAGGAGCAGGAAGAGCACCATGAAGCTGCGGATGTTCTCCTTGATGCTCCACGCGATCAGGATCGAGAGCGGTGTCAGGAGGGTCGTGAGCAGCACCATCGGAACAGAGATGCCGTCCACCCCGAGGTGGTAACTGGAATTGATCGCCTCGTACCAGGTCGCCTGCTCGATAAACTGGAACCCGGCCTGGCCAGGGACGTACGCCAGCCACATGAATATCGAAAGCCCGAACGGGATCAGGCTTAACAAGAACGCCGCCCAGCGGATCGTCCGCTCCTGCTCGCGCGGAAGCAGCAGCACGATCGACGCGCTGATGACAGGCGAGAAAAGGATCAGCGTCAAAATGTGATCTTGAAAAAAGCTCATAGACGCAATCTCCGTCTGGATCCGCTGGCCAACGCTATGGCCGGAAGACCAGCAGGTAGGACAAGACGATGCCGGCGAAAACCATCCCGATGATCAGGTATTCCTGGACGCGCCCGGTTTGCACGAAGCGGAAGGTGCGGCCGATCTTTTTAACACCCTCACCAACCAGATCACCCGCCCCGTTAACGATCGGCAGATCGATATAGGAGCGCAGCCCAGATCCGATGCGCAGCGACGTCCTGCCCACCAGATGCAGGAAACCATCGATCAGGCCACGATCGATCCAGCGGTAGGTGAAGGTCTCAGCCAGCCAGTAGGCAGGGCGGACGATCACGCGATCGTAGATTTCATCAATGTAGTACTTGTGCTCAAGAAGTGTGTAGACAGGACCAAGAGGTTTGCGCAGTGGATCTGCAGCTCCAGCCGGCTGGCGTCGATAAACCAACCAACCGAGAGTAATTCCGCCCAGTGAGACACCGACTGATACGAGCAGTGGCGTCACATTAAAGGGCAGGGTGTGGGGATGCTCGAGCAGGGTTCCGCCGATGAACTCGTGGAACCAGTTCGGCAGGATACCACCCAGCCCGGGGAATGCCTCCGGGATACCGACCCAACCGGCACCCACAGCAAAGACAGCGAGCACCACCAGGGGCAGCGTCATCGTCCACACCGACTCATGGGCATGCTCTGCGGCTTTGGTGCGAGCAGTGCCGAGGAAGGTGAGCGTGATCTGGCGCATGGTATAGAACGCAGTAAGCAGCGCCGCCGAAGCCAGGACGATGAAGATTACCAGGTGCTCGTTGAGGAAGGCATGGCTCAAGATCTCATCCTTGGACCAGAAGCCGGCGGTTACAAGCGGGAAGCCGGACAGGGCAAAGCCCCCGATCAAGAATGTCCAGAATGTGATCGGCATCTTGCGCCGCAAACCGCCCATGTTGAGCATATCCTGGGAGTCGACATGCTCGTGTGTATCGTGTACGCCATGCTCCATGCCGTGGATCACCGAGCCAGAGCCCAGGAAGAGCAGCCCCTTGAAGAAGGCGTGCGTGATCAGGTGAAAGGCGGCGGCGACGAAGGCTCCGATTCCGACCGCAGC
>DAOUEJ010000225.1:0-5880 GCA_034430615.1 Anaerolineales bacterium
CTCGCTTTGACCGCCGCCAGCAGGACCGGGATTGTGACCGGGAAAAGCAGGATCGGAAGCAACACATCCCGGGTGCGGGCCTGGACCGCCATCGCCGAGAGCAGGGTCCCGACAGCAATATAGCCGATCGATCCAAGCAGGATCACAACCAGCAATCCGGGGTTGAAAAGGTTCAGGTTGTAGAGGATCGAGAATGTTGGCAGGACGATCGCCTCGACCAGTCCCATGAAAACCAGGTTGCCGATTGCCTTCCCAAAATAAAGGGCGCTGCGATCCACGGGCGCCAGGAGCAGCCCATCCAAACAGCCGCGGTCCTTCTCGATCGACATCGAACGATTCAGACCGAGCGTGCCGGCGAAAGCGAACGTGACCCACAGCACACCCGAGGCGACCGTCTCACGTGTGCGTATGTCGAGCTCCAACGCGAAATTAAAAATCAGGATCACCAACAAGGAGAATACCAGCATGGCGCTGATCAATTCGCGGCTGCGGAATTCAGCGACCACGTCCTTCCACACAACCGCTCCGATCGCTCGCAGGTAATCGCGCACCGGTGCATTCCGGGGGTGAAGCCGCCCTAGCTCCCCTGCTTGCTCAGACAAGGGTCACCTCACGGTAGAGTGCCTGCAGTGTGGAAAGATCGGTTTCCTCCCGCCGAATGCTGGCGGCGATCACACCTTTCGACAGGATATCGATCCGATCGGCAAGATCAGCCGCCCGGGTAAGGTCATGGGTCGTCATCACCACCGTCCGGCCCCCGGAGGCGATTTCGCGCAGCACACCATCCAGCATGGCGCTCGCCTCCTGATCAAGTCCGGTGTGAGGCTCATCAAATAGCAGGAGCTGCGGTTCGTGGAGCACGGAGCGTCCAATCGCCAGGCGCTGCTGCATCCCGCGTGAGAATTGCCGCACCAGGTCGCGCCGACGCGGGTACAGCCCAACCAGTTCGAGCACCTCCTTGACACGTGCTGGCAACCCGGCCAGTCCATACATCCGGCCGAAAAAGTGCAGGTTCTCCTCCGCTGTCAGATCTCCGTACAGCAATGGTTGGTGCGAGACGACACCCAGCCGGCGGCGGACAGCGGCTGCCTCGCCCGGGAGCTGAAACCCGGCGATTCGAACCAGACCAAGGCGCGGCCTGGCTAAAGTGGCAAGAATACGCAGGAACGTGGTCTTACCAGCACCATTCGGCCCGAGCAGCGCGACGAATTCGCCGCGGCTGACCTGGAAATCCAGGCCGCGCAATACTGGCTTGGGCCCGAAGGTCTTAACCAGACCTTTGACGTCAATCATCTTGCGTACTTATCAAGCTGGCCAGCTCGGCTTTTAACCTTGCTCGCTGGGTCCGGTAGGCTTCTTCCTCGATTTCGCCCCGCTCGTAGGCAGTGTCCAGGCCAGCAAGGGCGTACAGCAACTGGTCACGATCCATGATCGTCCCCGTCGCTTTCATCTCTGGGTCAGGCTGGACAATATCCTTACTGCGCAGCTGCCGCCAACCGAGACCGATCACGATCAGCGCCAGTGCAAGTGCACCGATCCCGATGATCAGGTTTGTGTCGGGAGAGCCGGCCACCCCCGTAGGGGAGCGACCCGAGATGGAGAGGGTCAGCGTTTCTCCCGCCCCAAGCCCAGCCCGCGCATAGGTCCGTAGCGCCAGCGCACCCATGGTCTGTTCACCGGTCGCTACCAGTTGATCACCTTCGATGTCGGGTGCATTCTGCTCGGACAGGACAACGACTGCGTTGACGGGAAGTGGCATAAGTTGTTCGAAATCCAGTTTGTCCTTGTAGGGCAGGCTGAAACTGAAGATCAGTTCAGCGGGGGAATCCGGGCGGATTGGCTCAAGCATCAAGAAGCCATCTCCCGTCGGGGTGTAAAGTGCCTGAGCGGCCGGATCGGAAAACTGCAGGTTGGAGGTACCCACAGGCAGCGCGATCGGTATGGCATTCTGTCCGCTTGGCTGGGCGACTGTCTTATCACCTGTGTTCGTCACCAGCCAGAGCTGCGAGACTTCCACCACACTCTCGACCGAGAAATCGAAGATGACATGCAGGCGTTCGACCTGCACCCCTTCCATGTCCGGCGTGGTTTCGAAGATCGTCAGTGGCAGATCGAGATTCGGCGCATCGGCCAGGATATGTCCGGCGGTGGAGTAGTAGGGGATACCCTCATACTCGACGATCGCGCCATAGATCCGGCCGGCTACGATTTCGAGCCCGTCGATCGAGTAGCGGCCAGCGCTGTCAACCGGCACGCTCTGGTTAAAAACTGGCGTATCACCGTCAAAGCCGACGATCGCGACTTCCAGGCCAGAAGGAAGAGAACCACCACTGGTAGCGTTTGTCACCTGCCCCTCGATCGAACCGAAGAGAGCGTCCGGTGGAACCTCACTGGCAGGATCAATCGTCGCCTCCACGGTTGGAACCACTCCTGATACAGATGCCGGAACTGCCGCTAAGGAGCGTACGTAGTTAGCAAGCGCGATTTGCTCCTGCTCAGTGTAGACATCCCCAAAGCCTGGCATGCCCTGCGCTCCGCTCTGGATCGTTGTGAGCATCGATGCAATCGTCTGCCCGGAGTAGAACTCGGGCAAAGTCAAATCGGCAGCTGCCCCCACGCCTTTTCCGTCAGGGCCATGGCATTTTGAACACGCATCAAGGTACAGCCGTCCACCTTCGGCCACCTGTTCAGGGGACGAGCTCAGGGTCAGAGCATATCCCACCACATCCCAACGCTGATCGTCGCTCAGGCTGCTGAAAGGCGGCATGAAGCGTTCCATGCGTCCTTGCGTGACGACCTGATACCAGGCTTCTGGGGAGGCGAGTGAAGCTGTTTCCGTATCGCCCAGTAAAGTGGGCGGGACTTCAAGGTTGGAAGATAAGCTGCCCTGACCTAATCCAGCGGGACCATGACAGGGAGCACAGCGATCAAGATAGATCGTGGCTCCTGCCTGTGGATCTGGCAGGCGTGCAGGCGGAACTGCCTCTAATGCTGCTGGTGGAGGGCGATCGCTCGTGGGCGGGGCAGGAATCTGCGCCGCTTGCTGTGTAGCCAATGACGGAGGTGGGGTGACATCTTCTGCCAGTGAACATCCAGCAAGCAGAAACAGGATCGCTATGAGAAGCGGGACGCGTGCATTCACGAACGCGCCTCCTTAAGATGGATGACTGAACCGCAGTGCGTGCAAAATTGATCCCCGATCTGGACTGACTTACCACAAGCCGGACAAAAACCGGCAGCCGCTCCACGTTCCCCCCGAACACCGGCGATTGCAGCTTCTATCCTAGCGTCTAGTTCCTCATCCAGCAGTGCAGCCTCCTGGAGTGGATCATAAGAATCGATATCTCGCAGCACTCCAGCGCCCTGCTGAATCAGCAACCTACGCTCTCGCCCATAATCATCCTGAAGCACCTTGCCCATGGCGGCATCCATGTCCAATTCCTGGAGGCGGGTAAGGATGCGGTCACGTTCAGCCTGCAGGGTGGAGAGCCTGCTGTCCTGGCCAACCGCCTGCGTTGTGCCGCCTGGCAACAAAGGTCGGGCCAGGATAGCAGCAACCACCAGCGCCAGTCCAAGCCCGAGAAATACCGACCCCAAGTCCATCCATGCCTCCTAGTAGACGTGTGCCACCCGCACACGGAACAGTGCTTGCCAGGCAGCCTTCCCCGCTAAAACTTTAGGCTTGCTGTCTGATGTGAACAGATCGATGATGCTTCATCAAGGTGAAAGTACGGCCTCAACCTGGTCGATGATTTCGGCCAGTGAGACATACGGCCCGATCTTCACAGCTGCCAGTTTGCCTTCTGGATCGATCACATAGGTCTCAGGGACCCCGCGGATGCGAAAAGCTTGTGAAATACGTGTACCAAGATCGGGTCCATTGGGATAAGTGATTCCGAAGCGCTCGAGGTAGGCAAGTGCTTCGGGCTCAGTATCCACGTAATCCACCCCCAGGAAGACGACGCTTTGATCCTTGAACATCTGGTATGCCTGTTCCAATTCCAGAGCCTCTCCCTCGCAAGGCTTGCACCATGAAGCCCAGAAGTTGACGACAACAACCTCCCCGGCTAGCTCAGCGAAATCGATCTGTTCTCCACCGAAGGTGGATAGTGTCAGTGGGGGCACCTGATCGCCGACACTGATCGGTCCCTGGCTCGTGCGCTGCAGTCCCAACCAAAGGACGATGAGCAACCCGATAAGTGCAGCAAACGTCGCCACCAGGCCCCAGGGCTGCTTGCGTGGACCGGTCTCGGTCGTCGTGCTCTGCTCTTCTTCAATCACTGGATCTTGTTCGGTCATCGACACACCCATCGGCGCTATTCTTCCCTGCGCCGCAGCTCCTCTTCCATGCGTGCAATGTAGGGATCGACCTCTGTACTCGTTTCAACGCGAGCCTGCTGGACAGCTTCCACTTGCCAGGTGCGGACAGCCCTGAAGACCAGGAAGGCGCCGAACACGAGCGCCAGGGGTGGCAGGACATAAACCAGCCAATTCAAACCCGTCGCCGGCGGGGTGGCTAAAACCCGTGCCCCGTACTGCTCGACAAAGTATCCCTTGATCTGCGCCTCATCCCACCCGCTGGCTAGTTTTTCACGGATCGTCGCCCTCCACTGCTCACAGGCCTGGGTCGGGCATACATCCAGTGGGACATTTTCACAGACCGGACAGTAAAGCTGGTGTGCGACCGCATTGACCTCATCATCGCTCGGCCCGCCATCCTGGGCTGCGGTGACCAGGACACCAGCCGGCAGCATGAGGAGCAGGATGAAGACGACCTGGGGCAAGCAAGTTGCGTGCATGTTATCTCCCATTGTTACGCTCGGGCCAGTGATGTCTGCCTGCGTTTGCGAATGCGGGCTGTTTCTGGATCCTGGTCGGGCCAAGCCGCAACCAGAGTTCCCAGGATGAAAACGAAACCGCCAAACCACACGAAGTTAACCAGCGGATTGTGATAAACCTTGAACGTTGCTCCCTGCTGGGCGATCGGCTCCCAACCCACCAGCAGGACATAGAAATCGTCCTCGAGCGTTGAGCGCACACCGGGGATCGTCATCGGCTGCTGGGAGGCGTAGTAGAAATCCTTGCGGGGGTACAACTCGTCTACAAGCTTGCCGTCGCGGTAGATGGAAACGACTGCCCGGGCGACGTTGCGCCCGTCCGGGGTGTCGAACTGGCTGAGTGCGTCATAGGTCATGACGTATCTGCCCAGCGTGAGCTGCTCACCGCGCGCAAGGGTAGCTTGCGTTTCGGTCTGGAAGACCTCGATCCCGATGATCCCGATCGCCATCAGCACCACGCCAAGGTGGATCACATACCCCCCATAGCGGCGCCGGTTGCGCCCAGCCAATCTCCAAAGTGCCAGGGGCAGGCTCTCTGCATGTCGGCGGCTGCGGGCTATCGCCCCGCGCCAGAACTCATACAAGGTCACCACTGCTACAAACGCCGCCATCCAGTAGCCCAAGATCGCGCCGATATTGGTGTAGCCCCCAACGACCAAAGCGATCGGGACGATGAGTGAAACCAGCGCCGGCTTCCAGACTGCCCGGCCGATGGTCTTGATCGTGCTGCTCGCATAGGCTGAGAGCGGGGCGACGCCCATCAAGAGCAGCAATCCCAGCCAGAGCGGGCTCGTGGCGCGTTCATAGAAGGGAGGTCCAACCGTGACCTTTGCCCCGGTGAAGAGCTCTGAAACGAGCGGGAATATAACGCCCCAGAAGCACACAGCCAGGATGCTCATGAATAGCAGGTTGTTGAGCAGGAAGAGCGCTTCGCGCGAGAACATTGAGCCGAGTTGATTTTCGCTCTTTAGGATCGACCAGCGCCGGCCAAGCAGCAGCAGCGACGTGATCGAGGTCACGCCAATGAAAAGGAAGAACAGCG
>DAOUEJ010000226.1:0-3582 GCA_034430615.1 Anaerolineales bacterium
ATGTGCAAGCTCGCCTATGAGGAGGTTGTCCTGGAACAATCACCTCTCACTTGCTTTGATTGTGTCGACGCAGATGACATTGGCAAGAAGCCATACACCATTTCGTCGAGATGCCTTTTGAATGGCTTGACATTGTTAATCTGAACGAGGGTAACGGGTTCCGAAAGGAGGTCGCCATCAACCGGATAGATGTATAGGTATTTGTGAACGAGGCCATAAGCATTTATCAAGTGGAGGAAACGATGGAAAGTAATAACAGGAGGCAGTTGTATTTTCTGATCGCCCTTGTGATCATCATCGCTGTCTCGGCGATCATAGCTGATCAGATCGAAAGCGATTTTGGCAAAGTGGAGGTATCACTCGTTAAAATTTATAACCCTCAAGGCGATCTCATTGTCGCCAAGCTGTTCCGCCCTAAAGACGCGACAGCGGACAATCCGCTACCCGGTGTCGTCAATATGCACGGGTACCAGAATGATAAGAATGTACAGGACCCCTTCTCGATTGAACTGGCCCGGCGTGGGTTTGTGGTTCTCGCCCCCGATGCACTTGGGCATGGGGACTCGGGTGCCGGGTTGAATCTTGGTAGCTGGTTTGCAGACCCGAACTATGTGATGGGAAACGAGGACGCACTGGCATGGTTGATCAAACAGCCCTTTGTGGATGCCAGCGAAATTGCTGTTATGGGTCATTCGATGGGTGGGATGAACGCAGTCAAACTGCCCGCTCTGTTCCCGGACAACGTGCGAGCTGAGGTCCAGCAAGCATCAGCACCAGGATCTCCAGAGTTACCCAATCTCCTCATGCTTCAAGCACGGTACGATGAATTCCTTGGATTTAGGGAGAATCAACCCCGGACAGAGGGGCTCATCGATAGTGAAACGCGTGCGGCTGCTTTAGGCCTGACGCTTCCACTGGCTTGGGACACCACCTATGGTAGTTTTGAAGACGGTACTGCACGACGAATGGCTTTCATCCAGATGGATCACCACTTGCTGCCATTGATGAACAAGTCAGTCGCTGAAACCGTGGATTGGGTGCGCCTTGCGCTCAAGGGGGGTGAGGGCGGTTCGATGTGGATTGAACCGACCAAGCAAATCTTCATGTGGAAGGAGATTTTCGGTTTCATAACCCTGCTTGGAACTTTGGTGACAATGCTGCCGATCACCAATATGCTTCTCTCAACCAAATTCTTTGCGCCGGTTGCTCAACCGATACCCAATCGCTATGTGGCAGACAAGAAGAGCTGGTGGAAACTGGCAACGATCAACATGCTGATCGGTGGGATCCTCTATCCACTCACAACACAGTACGGAGGGATCGGCGGAAAGATAGAAACGTGGTGGTCCTGGGCGAAGCTGGAGATGGGCAATGGCGTGGCCGCATTCTTCGTAGCCAATGCGGTTGTCGCGGGCATCTTGTTCTACTTCTGGTATCGCGGCAAGAAGAAGGAAGGCGTAACCATGTACGACATGGGCGTTTCCTTCGATAAGGATAAGACCAGGATCGACTGGGGCATCATCGCCAAGACCGTCCTGGTCGGTGTCATCCTGTTTGCCTGGATGTACATCCTGGAAGGGATCTTCCAGCGCACGATCGGACAGGAATTCCGATTTGCCTGGCCCTATATGCGTCAATTCTCCAGCGGGCAGCGTGTAGGTTTCTTCTTCATCTACCTGATCCCGGCCCTGCTCTTCTTCCTGATCAACGGAGGCATCTTCCTCTTCGGTCAGGCGCGGATGAAGGAATACGAAACGCCGGCCAAGACGCAGTGGATGTGGTGGCTGAAGGTCGTGTACGCCATGGTGACGGGCTTGTTCCTGATCTGGGCCTTCCAGTACCTTCCGTGGTTCCTCGGCGGTGCTGGTCCGGGGTTTGAGACGATCACGTTCTTCCAGATCAACCTGTCTCAGTTCACCTCCATGTGGCCGTTGATGCTGTTCGTCTACATCCCAGAGTTCATCATCCTGTTCTGGTTCCTTACCTGGTTCTATCGCAGGACGGGAAGGATCTACCTGGGTGCTCTGATGATCTCGAGCATTGCCATCTGGTTCTTAGCAGCAGGATCAATCTATCTGATCTAGATTCAACCTGTTGGGATTGGACCGGAAGGAAACAAGAAGAAGCCCAGCGGGTGAACGCAATCCGCTGGGCTTCTTCTTCGACTTCGAACGCGTTTATCTGAAGTGACGATGAGCAAATCTTGGGTTCTTCAGCTCTCAGGCGTAGATGCATAGCGCTCACCTCCATGATTCGAAAGGTATGACTCGAAATGAAGTACATTGCCTCCATTGATCAGGGGACAACGAGCACTCGATGCATGATCTTCGACGTGCTCGGAAAACCGGTCAGCATACAACAACTGGAGCATCAGCAGATCTATCCCCGACCAGGGTGGGTCGAGCACGATCCGCTGGAGATCTGGTCCAGGACACAAGACGTTGTTCGCCTGGCTCTGGAGAACGCGAACATCACGGCGGGTGAACTCGCTGCCATCGGAGTGACCAACCAACGCGAAACTACGGTGCTCTGGGATCGTGAAACCGGCAAACCATACTGCAATGCCCTTGTCTGGCAGGATACAAGGACCAGCGAATTCGTTCACGCACTTGGTGTGGATGGAGGACAGGATCGGTTTCGGGATCGGGTTGGCTTGCCCCTGACGACTTACTTCTCGGGTCCAAAGATCCGCTGGGTACTGGAAAATGTGGAGGGGGTTCGCCGGGCGGCGGAACAAGGCCGGGCGCTCTTTGGGAACATCGATACATGGCTGATCTGGCACCTGACAGGCGGCGTGGACGGTGGAATACACGTCACGGATGTTACAAACGCAAGCCGCACGATGCTGATGGATCTCAAGAAGCTTGTATGGGACGAAGAAATTTGTGCCGTCATGGGCATTCCTGTTGGCATGCTGCCGGAGATCAAGAGCTCCTCTGAAATTTATGGTCATACCGTCAGCGATGGCCCCTTTGGAGAGAGTATTCCCATCGCCGGGGACCTGGGGGATCAACAGGCTGCTACGGTAGGGCAGGCGTGTTTTAACATCGGCGAAGCGAAGAATACGTACGGGACCGGATGCTTCATGCTCCTGAATACCGGTACCGATATTGTCCCCTCGAAACATGGGATGCTGACGACTGTCTGCTATCAATTCGGCGGGCAGCGACCGGTGTATGCCCTGGAGGGATCGATTGCCGTTGCCGGGGCTCTCGTTCAATGGCTGCGTGACAACCTGCAGTTGATCGATTCAGCTCCCCAGGTGGAGGATGTGGCAAAGACGGTCACCGATAATGGCGGAGTCTACTTTGTGCCGGCATTTTCTGGTTTGTTTGCACCCTACTGGCGCACAGATGCGAGAGGGGTCATCGTGGGTCTTACCAGGTATGCCAATCGAGGCCATTTGGCTCGAGCCGCCCTGGAAGCGACAGCATTCCAGACCCGTGAGGTGCTTGATGCGATGAATGCCGATTCGGGCGTCGAGCTCAAATCCCTCAAAGTCGATGGCGGGATGGTTGCGAACGACCTATTGATGCAATTCCAAGCGGACGTCCTTGGCGTTCCCGTCATTCGCCCGACGGT
>DAOUEJ010000227.1:0-1737 GCA_034430615.1 Anaerolineales bacterium
CCGCAACCTGAGGATTGGCGAGATCGTCGTCAATGAGGGCGATTGGATTTCCGTCGATGGCACTTCCGGTGAATCCTTTGTCGGAAAAATCGAATCGGTGGCACCTTCTTTGGAAGAGCAGACCGACCTGTTGGTGTTGCTGACCTGGGCAGATGAAATCTGCGCAATCGAGGGCATGCGGGACTTTCCGGAAGGCTGGCCGACTCGTGGGTTGCAGGTTTGGGCTAACGCTGACTATCCGGCGGACGCTCGCCGGGCCCGATCTTACGGTGCCAAAGGCATCGGTCTTTGCCGCACTGAGCACATGTTCTTCGAGACCGAGCGTCTCCCCATCGTGCAGCGCATGATCCTGGCGGAGACCAGTGAGGAACGGGTTACGGCCCTCAACGAGCTTTTACCCTACCAACGCAACGATTTTGACGGCCTGTTTGAGGTCATGACCGGTCTGCCGGTGATCATCCGCCTGATCGACCCGCCATTGCACGAGTTCATGCCCGATGAGCATGCGCTTTTGGAAGAGGTGATTGAAAACCGCATCAAGGGCGTCAAGGATGATGCTAAGGAAGAACTGCTGGCCAGCATCGAGAGTATGCACGAGAGCAACCCCATGATGGGGCTGCGTGGTGTCCGCTTGAGTATCGTGATGCCAGAGATCGTCGAGATGCAGGTGCGTGCCATTTTCGAGGCGGCTGCGGATGTCAAGCTGCGCGGCTTCGAGCCGAAACCCGAGGTGATGATCCCGCTCACGGGCACCATCACCGAACTGAACTGGATTCAACCCCGCCTGGAGCGCATCGCCAAAGCTGTCATGGGCGAGAAAGGCGTCAAGTTCGATTACAAGTTTGGAACTATGATCGAAATCCCGCGCGCCGGCCTGACTGCTGACCAGATCGCCGGGGTCGCCGAGTTCTTCTCCTTCGGGACCAACGACCTGACCCAGTTCACCTTTGGCTACAGCCGGGATGATGCCGAACGCAACTTCCTGGTGACCTACATCGAGCAGGGTATCCTCCCTGAGAACCCCTTCCAGACCATCGACCGGGAAGGCGTCGGCCAGTTGATGAAACTGACAGTCGAGAAAGGCCGTTCCAACCGGGTCAGCCTGGAATGCGGGATCTGTGGCGAGCATGGTGGCGACCCCAATTCAATCGAATGGTGCCACCTGATCGGCCTGAACTACGTGAGCTGCTCTCCCTTCCGGGTGCCCATTGCCCGTCTGGCTGCCGCCCACGCCGCTTTGACTCATAAGAAATAAGGTTGAAATTTTTAGCACAAAAAAGCCGCTCCAAACGAATGGGGCGGTTTTTTTGTGCTGGTTGAAATTTATAAAAACCAGGTGATATCCAAATTATATAAGAATCCCTGTTCACATTGACAAGTACAGAGTTGTTTTCTGTTTTACATCCATCAATAACTATACTCGTTTTCCATGTGGGAGGCCCAGTCCCCATAGTTTTTGTAGGGTCGATTTTTGCATCACGTATCCTAGACAGGCAAGATAATCGTAGTAATTAGATTGTATTTATCCATTTACTATGATATAATTAATTGTGTTCATTTCTTGTGTTCTTGATCCCGATAGCCATGTTAAATATATTACGAGCAAAAACGCCCCTCCCCAAAAATGGTTCCAGTCCGACCAACTTTTTGCTATCTCAATTAGTCGGAGACGCCAGCCTGCCGGTTACCATCAAGGCACTCAACAGCTTGCCCAACAATCCCAAGCTGCGCATATAC
>DAOUEJ010000228.1:0-1539 GCA_034430615.1 Anaerolineales bacterium
TCTCACCCGCCCCGGGGTTGCAGAAACATCCCGTTCGCAGGGAAATCTTCGCCCGGCTGGCCAGAATCTCGATCAGCCGCAGGTCGAAAAACTCGCCGTCCTCATCCAGGAAGTTGAAGGCGATCGTCCCGCCCCGCTCATCTAGCCCGGTGGGGCCATGGATGATAGACAGCGGTTTTCCATTCTGGTGCTTTAAAGCACCCATCCTCTGCAGAAGCCAACCGGTGAGGCATGCCACGCGCGCATGGATGACATCGATCCCGATCGTGGATATGTAATCTAGACCCGCTTCCACTGCTGGGTAAGCCAGGTAGTTGATCGTGCCATCCTCGAAAGCAGCGGCGCCCTGGGCCATGAAATGGCCATCAGCCTGGACGCTGGCGATTTTAATTGTGCCGCCAGCGAACCACGGCCGAACCAGCTTCTCGAGCGCCGGCTTGCGTGCCAGCAAGCACCCCACCCCGGTCGGGAAGCCAAACATCTTGTAGAAGGAGAGCGAAACAAAATCTGGCTGCCAGCGGCCGAGATCGAGGCGGTTGGTGGGAGCGAAGGCGGCGGCATCGAGCAGCACATCCCAGCCAAGCCCCTGCGCTTCACCGATCAACTCCAGCGGATGCTGGGCACCGCTGAAATTGGACTGCGCCGGGTATGCGAACAGGTTACTGGCACTTGCCTGCGCCTGACCAAACAGTTCGGTCATCCGTGCCCGGTCGAGGCGCATCGTATCCGGCAAAACCGGAGCATAGATGATCGAAGCTCCCTTCGTTCGCGCGAATTCCCGAATCCCGTTGACCGAGTTGTGGTTGTCGTACGTCAATAAGTAGCGGCCGCCTGGTTCGAAAGGGTAGGACTCACCGACCAGTTTTAGCGCGCCGCTGGCGTTCGGGGTGAAGATGGCGACATACTCATCTGGCGAGGCGTTTAAATACTCCAGCACGGAAGCGCGAGCTCGATCGACCAGCTCCGTCATCGCGTGTGAGGTCGGGTTGATCGAGTGCGGGTTCCCGAATACATTCTCACTGAGCAGGTTGAAGTGCTTCTGGAGCTGGCTTTCTGCGTACAAACTTCCACCGGTGTAATCGAGGTAGATGTGCCCGAGCCGATCCAGCCGCCCGTACTCGCTCTCACGCATTTCATCAAGCACAGTCGTGCCCTCAAATGCCGGGTAGCCAGCGATGAAATCCGCATACGCGGCGTCGAAGTCACCAGTTGCCATGGGCATTTCATCGTCCATGGGGGGCTTGCCTCCTTCTTCCCTTCGTTTCTGTATCGCCAGGTTGTGTGAACGTTTACCTAATTAGTTTCGCAGCCTTCGCTGCCCTCGGATCCAGACCAACCGGGCCCAATTATTGGCCTTTCTCGACTTTAAGTCCAATTCATGTACGGGAAGCGGGTTTGTAAATGCCTTGACCCGGGATTGGCTGCTGCCCGATCTGCATCAGGATTGAGCAAAAGAAATCCCGGGTACTTTAAATATCAATCTCGAGGGGTGATATGGATTCGGAAAGGACCTTCCGGCAGGAAGGTTCTCTTATCCAA
>DAOUEJ010000229.1:0-2542 GCA_034430615.1 Anaerolineales bacterium
TGAGGCTCTAAAAAGATCTTCACCCCCTGTCTGAACGAACAATCAATGGGTTAGAAGAGGGGGTAGCCAGAGGGGTCGCATTTTCACCCCACTGGTCCATTATTGATGCCCTTCCCTCACCAAAGGGCGGCCGCCATGAATGAGTGGCGTGTTGACCGCGTCGGCGCTCCCCCTATCGAGATCTGTGGTCTGCATGTCTACCCGCAGGAGCAGCGCGAAGGTGCCGACCACGATCAGCACCGACGCCATCAAGATGCCCCACACTATTCTGAGGTCTAGACCGAAGTTCCCGGCAGGGAATCGACATAAGCCGCTGTTAAAACAAAAGAAACAGCCTTAATTAAATTCCCTGTACTGGCAACAAGCGGGTCAGTTCCAAGGCGCGAGTCTGCAGCGGAGTGGGTTCAGTGTCCTGGAAGATGGGCGGGCATTGTGGATCTGATTTGACTCGGCACCGATGACGACAGCGGGTACCCATCTCGATCATGAGTGTATTGAAGCTATGGATGGGCAATCCCGCTTCGGTGACGCGTTCGACCTTCTTGGCCTTTGCTGCAGCGGATGGCTCGGCAGGGGCAACCGGATCGCGTCGTTTTCTATCCGTCGCCAACCTTTCATCATCAAACAACAGGGGCGCCAACACCTGGCGCAGGTGCCATTCGACATAATAAGCCAGCAGGCAGATGAAGATGTGGGCACGTACCCGATCTTCGGTGCGGTGATGGATGGGTCGAATGCGAATATCCAGTCCTTTGAGCGAACGAAAGGCACGCTCCACCTGGGCGAGGTTTTTATAGCTGCGCACTGCATCTTCGGAGGATAAGGTCTCTCTGGGTTCGCTGGTGCGAATGACACAGATCCCATCCAGTTCGGCCTCACGCTCAATGGCATCCGCTCGCCGGGCATAACTGAATGGCCCATCAGAGATGGACAATTCGAAATGTTTTCCCATCTGGAAGCGGTTGATGATCTTGCCGACTTTCGTGCCGATCTCAGCGGCGTTCAGGGATTTCTTGGTTCTGCGCTTGACCTCTTTGCTGACTCTCTCTAGCGCCTGTTCTGTCGCCTCCAGGAGCTCATGGCGCTTGCGTTTTCTCTCCTGCGCCAGCAGGGGGTTGAAGCAGGCCATGAGGCGTTCGCCGGGAAAATCCGGAGAATGAATCTCCGCCAGGTTCTGCTGATCGAACAACGACAGTTGCAGATACTTTTGATCGAACAGCTTGCGGACCTTTTCACTGCGCGGGGCCGAGACCCAACCCACACCAGGGTGGCGTTTGAGCTCATCAATCTGGGTCTGCGTCAGCATGCCTCTGTCACCCACCAAGATCACCCGATCGAGCCCAAAGCGCTGCTTGAGGGCCTCCACCTGATCCGGCACCGTGGTTGGATCAGCGGTATTGACCGGATAGACCTCCACCGCCAGCGGACACCCCTGGGCGTCGGTCAGCACACCGTAGACGATGATTGGTTTACCCCGCTTTTGGTCCCGGCTGTGACCGTGGCGGGCCAGTGGGCAGGTGTGGCCTTCGTAGTCACTGCTGCTCACATCGTAGAGCACCTGGCAGCCTTCACTGAGATGGCGCTTCGCCAGTTTCTTCTCAATGCGTGACTGGCGAGCCAACAGCCAATCCATGGCGGCATAGAGTTCATCCTCGTCGGCATCACCAACCTCCAGCTGCTCGGCCAAGGTGGTGCTGTGCCACTGTCGCGTGGTGGCCAGCTTCGAGCAGGGGTGAATCAATCGCTCAACGATCATCGCGATCACGAGATCTCGCTCACGACAGCGCTTGGTGCTGATCAGGGTATCCACGCCGATGCGCTTGATCGCCTCGAGAATGAGTTCCACATGGCCGTGGGGTAAGGAGCGCTCGATGGAAAAGGCCTCCTGCGGAGAAACCAGCGCCTCGTCTTTGAGCACCCGGCGTAGGGTCTCCACCTTCTGGGCCGGCCAATCCGTGAGGTTGGCTATCGTGCGTTTGCACACCTTCTTGCCTTCACGCCAGCCTTCGCGCAGAAGAATCGCCGGTCGGGAGTTGCGATTGGGCACGATCTCGACGTACATGGGAACAAGGATAGCATACCATTTCGTAATTGCAAGCATTATCAACGCTTATTACATGGGAACATATAGAGCTTAAAGAGAGGAGGAATTTATAAGTGCTTCAGCAGCTCACGCTGATTTCAGGCCGATTTTTGGAGGGAACTTCGGGTTAGACTCGGGCTCCAGTTTCATCTACTACGGGCACCTGGGACGGGCCCACTATTACCGGGGGCGGTAGAGACAGGCGCTCGAAGCCTTTCGGGAGGCGGAGGAGCGCAATTACAACCACATCCCGAATCATGTTTGGCTTGCGGCCACATATAGCCGGTTGGGCGAGCCCGGCAAGGCCGAATGGGAGGTCGAACAGGTGCTTACCCTGGATCCGGGTTTCTCCGTTTAACGCTGGATACAGACCCGGCCATACAAGAACCCCGCCCATCGAGAGCAGCTCCTAAAGGGGCTGGGCGAGGCAAGGCTCCCAGGGTAGGCGAGCAGCCTCGG
>DAOUEJ010000230.1:0-21747 GCA_034430615.1 Anaerolineales bacterium
TCCCACTCGTGAGCCTGCATGCCCAGGTTCTTGATGAGACCGGAATGCGGGTGGACAGCCTGGGGGTGAGTAACTTCATTCTGGAAGAAGACGGGAGTGCGATCACCAGCCTCAGCCTTGACGAGGAAACGGTCGGTTCTCAAATGATTTTCGCCCTCAATACCGATGTGGGGCTGCGGATCCGCGACACACTCGGACGCTCGCGCTTCGACCGGGCAAAAGCTGCGCTGCTGTCCTGGTGGAGCCAGGCGGCATTCAGCCAGCTCGGGGTCGATGACCTGACCCTGCTCACCAGCGACTCGGTGCTCGTACAACATGGCGACAGCATGGCAGAACTCGCCAGTGCGCTGGATACAACGCAGCCAACCTTTACGGAGGTTGATACAGGGTATGAACTGCTCTTCCGTGCCCTCGACTACGTCATCGCACTCGATCCCGGATCCGGGAAACCCAGCAGCCTGATCTTTGTGACCACCCTCCTGCGCCAGCCGCGCGATATTCCACTCACCAACATCATTACCCGCGCCCGCAGTACGGAGACCACTATCTACCCAATCCTGATGGGTGAAACAACCGAGGATGATCAGCCCGAGATCGAAATCCTGCTCAGTCTGGCTGAGGAAACCGGCGGTTATCTTCTCCGCTTCCAAGAACCTGCTGGCTTGCAAGACCTGGCTGACATCCTCCTCTCCCAGCGGCAGCAGTATCTCCTTACCTACCGCTCGAGTGCCGCCGAATCAGGACCGCATGAGATCCGTGTCAGCATCGGTGAGGAGGGGACAAGCGCAACCAGCAGTTATGTGCTCCAGATCGAGCCGGCCGAGGTAACCCTGCTCAACCTACCCGAAATCATCGAGAGGGCCTCAGATGATCCCGGGTTGACGCTGGAGGCCCTGCCACCAACCTCCACCAGCATCGAGTTTGCAGTCAGTTTCCCAGACGGATACGTTCGCCCGATCACTGCCAGCCGGCTCATTGTGGACGGTGAGACCGTAGCCCGGAGCAGCGAACCGCCCTTTAATGTTCTGGATTGGGACCTGCGTTCGGTCCTCGTCACTTCACAGCACACGGTCCAGGTTGCGGTGATAGATTCGCTTGGGCTGGAGGGTATATCAACGCCTGATACGATCTCCTTTGAGGTCCAATTGCCACCGCGCGGGCTGAGCGCGATCCGCCCCGCACTGGGTTCGCTTCTGCTTGCGCTGGGCGTCCTCCTGGCGGGTGTTCTACTCGCCGCATTTCTTGTTACATCCCGCAAGCCTGGGATTCGAACCAGCCGAGACGATACGGAAAACCTGCGGCCCATGCTCCTGCGCAGGACAGCATTGCAGCGCGAGCTTCCCGAACAACCCGTGGAAGCCTTCCTCGTCCCTCTCGACTCAAGCGACGAGTACATCCCGCTCATCGGGACTGATACCATTCTCGGACGCGACCCTTCGCACGCTGCCGTTCCGATCGAAGATTCATCGGTGGAGCGTATGCACGCACGCTTGATCCGACAGGCTGATGGCGAGTATCTTATACGCGACCAGGGCACAATTGCGGGAACGTGGATAAATTACGAGGAAGTCCCCACCACTGGCCAGCGGCTGCGACACGGCGATCTGGTACACCTCGGTGCTGCTGGATTCCGTTTTGAACTGGCTGCTGCACCTCCGCCTCGCCGGATCCGGGTCGAACCCGCTCAGGGCCGGCCTCGCCCCGGAATAGCCAATGGAGATGAAAGCACGTGATCATCCAAGATCCCCCTCATGTCATCGTAGCTACCGGCAGCCATACCGGGAAGCAGCGGCAGAATAATGAAGACCGGTTCGCAGTTCGCAGCTACCGGCTCGGGAAGAATGAGCAACCGGTCCTTTTGGCGGTTGTCGCCGATGGGATTGGGGGGCATCAGGCGGGGGAGGTTGCAGCACAACTCACGGTCGAAACCCTGCTCAACACCTTTAAAGGATTCGAGGGTGGAGACCCCCTTCCACTTCTCGGAGAGGCCATCGTTGAAGCCAGCCAGGTCGTTGCAGAGGCTGCTTCCGAATCAAGCGAACGCAGCGGGATGGGATCGACCATCGCCATCGCGGTGATGATCGGTTCTTCTCTTTATACTTCGACGGTTGGTGACAGCCGCATCTACCTGATTCGCTCTGGGCAATTGCGGCAAATAAGCATTGACCATACGTGGGTTCAGGAAGCAATCGAGTACGACATCATCTCCCCCGACGAAGCCCGTGACCACCCACAATCACATGTGCTCCGGCGTCATATCGGTGGAGAGCAACCACCGGATGCAGATTTTCGAATGCTGCTTCAAGATGGTGAGAGCGATGCGCAGGCACTGAGCAATCAGGGGGTCACGCTCGATCCGGGTGACCAGGTTCTGCTTTGCACGGATGGCCTGACCGATTTGGTCGAGGACCAGGAAATCCACGCCGCATTGACCACACGCCCCCCGGAGATCGCCGTGGAGACGCTGACGGATCTGGCCCTTCAGCGCGGTGGTCGCGACAATATCACGCTGGTTGTTCTTGCAACCCCCCTGGAGAGCGAGATCTTCATTGCCCGTCCTCGCTCGCGGAGGTTGCTAAAGACGGTACCCGCCGCAATAGCGCTGGTGTTGGTCACCCTGCTTGCAATGGCCACACTCTGGTGGTTCGGCTACTGGCCCTGGTGAACCAGATCCTCTCCCAATCCTGCACGCCATAATATTCGTCGGCTGAGCGGTTTAACGGATGAGTCGTACCCTTTCGATGTAGCGATCCACCCCTCCCAGCCGGTACTTGTAGGTCTCAGCCCCACGCAGGAAATCTACCCCTTTCCGGCCATGCTCGATCCCCCAGTGAATGAGATGGCCCATGAGCACCCAGCCCGGTGATAGCGCCGCATGTTGTGGGTTAAAGCCCGAGTTGTAGATCCACAGGATATCGTCGAAATCGAAGTTGAAGTAACCGAACGCCGGTTCACCACCCACCTCAAGCAGCGCGATTTGCAGCCATCCCTCTCGAGCGGCCGCTGCGGCCAGCAAGTGGAAGTGCTGGCGCATGGGTGCGGTCAGGAAGGTTAGTTTTTCCGGATCGTAGGCCATCAAATCCAGGAGGATATCCACCCAACGAGCGAGATCGTGCCCGGGTTCGTACATCCGCCAGCTGACGCTCATCGGGTATACCTCTGCCCTTCGAAGCTTTCGCTTGAGCTCCCGGCGCTGTTTGCTATCGATTTGCTCCAGGTAATCTTCCCAGCTCGAACCGAGTTCCAGGTAGGGCGCGGGTTGGAGCCGTTCGCGTTCAACCCGCCATCCGTGCTCCACTGCAGCTGCCTCGAGCAGAGCGATCGTTGGCGACGTTTCGGGGATGTTATATATATCCAGGATCTCCCAGCCAGATGGACCGGCATCATCAACAGAATCCATCAGTGCTGGTACAAAGGAGGACATCACCGTGGTGGATCCGAGGAAATCAAGTGTGTCAGCGATCTCGATGCTGCCGACAAGCATCAATGCTCTGCGCCCCGGGCTGTAGAAAAGCGGTGCGGCCGCCTTTAATTCCCCTCCGTCATCCCGGCCCAATCCCAACCACAGCTCCGCGCTCGGCCATTCGCCTCCACCGCGGGTTGCCCACCAAGCACTCTGAAATGAGTGCAGCAGGAAGGGAGACCTGGTATTGCTCCGCGTGACGAGAAGATCCCACTCCTCGGCTAGTGCCTGGAACCGATCCGGGTTGTGTTCGAAGTGAATTCGCATCATAAATAACCGTCCACCCGACCGCCTGCATTCTACCAGTCCCGGCAAGCATCTTGCACCGTACGTTGCGAGCCGGAATCCGTACCTGTACAATACTCAAGATGACACAAACTTTTGAAGCCGATGTTGCATTGATCCATATCGCCGGTGGTGGAGCTCGACTCACCCCACCACCCGGAACCCTCGCCCAGACCGCTCCCCGCAGGGCAGCGCGAGGTCGCCAGGAGGATTTCTTCTTCATCACCCTGGACCTGCTCGGGTCGAGCGCTGCATCCCCGGGTCATCTCGACCACCTGACCTCGCTCGCAGCCGAGGCCTATTACTTCACCCCGGGCTCCGTGACGTCAGCCATGCGTGAGGCAATCGCGGTCGTCAATGACCAGGTGATCGATGCCAACCAGGGCGAAGAGCAACAGATCAGCCTCCAGGGCAACCTGCTTTGCGCTGTGCTGCGCGGACGCGATCTATATATCGGTCAGTCTGGCCTGGGACAGGCTGTGCTTGTGCGCCCGGGAAATGTGAACCGGATGACTTCTGAGGAGGCCGCTCAGCGCCCCCTCGGGATTAGCCTTGCACCACACATCCGCTACTATCACCTCGAGGTCCAGGCAACGGATCTCCTGATCCTCACCACCACTTCCAGCGAAATCTGGTCGGATGCGACTCTGGCCGGATTGTCGACCCTCGAGTTGGATAAGGCTGTCGATCGCCTGGTAGCGGCCAGCGGGCAGGATCTGACCGGGGTGTTGGCACGCATTGTGCCGCACGGTTCAGCCGGCCTGCAGCCGGTCTTCACCGCTTCCGATCCAGACATCACAACTGCTGCGCCGACACCCGGAGAACGCGCCGTGCGAAGCACAATCGGGATGCGCCAACCCCGGAAAACGTCGACCCTTCAACCCTACCTTGAGACAGCCCGGTCACTGTGGCGCGGCATCAGCCGGCGCCTGCTTACGCTGGCCTCCGGTCTCATCAGCCGGGTCGCTCCCGGTTTAAGCGAGCCGCTGCAGCCAGATGCGCTTTCGCGGCGGATCCTGATCGGCACTGCGATCATCGTGCCTCTGATCATCGTCGCCATCGCTTCACTGATCTACTTTGGACGGGGCCGCAGCGAACAGTTCCAGACCTATCTCGATCAGGCCATCACCGCTGCCGCCCGGGCCCAAACCCGCTCCTCGGCGCAGGAAGCCCGACCAGATTGGGAAGAGGCGCAGCGCATGCTTGAGCTGGCCGCTAATTATGGAAGCAGCACGAGTTCAGAAGAGCTCCACTCTCAGGTTCAACGCTCGCTGGATGAGATCAATCTAGTGCAGCGTCTCGAGTTTCAACCCGTGGTGCGTGGCGGATTTGGAACCGACGCCGAAATCACTGCCCTGGCCGCATCGACAACCGACTTATTCGTGCTCGACTCATCCAAACCCATCATCCGTCATGCATGGGGAGCTCCCGAACGCGGCTTCGAAATTGACTCGACCTTCGATTGTCTGAGTCCTTCGAACCCATTCCCCGATCTGGGCCAACCTGTCGATATCGTGATGCAGCCTGCTCCGGGAGCACTGGGAGCGGAAGGCATCGTCGTCATCGATGCCGATGGAACCCTACTCTATTGTGCGCCCGATCGGCAACCAGCCGTTTCGCAATTGACCACGCCGGATCTGGGCTGGGGAAGGATCCAGGCCATCGATGTCTTCGCCGAATCACTTTATGTGCTGGATCCGGTTTTGAATGCGGTCTGGATCTACGAAGCTTCGGGTGGTTTCTTCAGCGGAACTCCCGAACTGTTCTTTGTTGAAGATGTGCGCGACCTTAAAGGTGCGGTTGATCTTGCCCTTGCCCAGGACGAACTGGTGATCCTCTACGCCGATGGACGGCTTGATCGATGCCAGCGCACACTTGGCGCAAGACAGGATGATGGTTCCCGGCGGATCAGGGTGGAATGTGACGCCGAACCGTACTTCCAGGATGAACGTCCTGGATTCGAACCTACCGCTCAGATCCCGGGTGCAATTCCGGTCGAGATGGCTTATTCCTCTCCACCGGAACCGGCGCTTTACTTCCTGGACCTACTCAGCAATAGCGTCTTCCATTACAGCCTTCGCCTGGTCTATCAAGGGCAGTTGCTTCCACTCGAACCCTTCGAAGCCGAGATCAGCGCTATGACCCTTGGTCCACCAAATGATATCTACCTTGCGGTGGGGTCACAAGTCGTTCACGTCCGTCCGCAGTGATGATTCCTACTTTGACATCCCACCCTCATGCGGCTAGAATGAAATTCCATACTCCCGTGGAGGGTCAACCTTGAGTCGTTGGGCAGGTAAGTACGTCATAGGCCTCACAGGCAATATTGCCACTGGCAAGAGCGTCGTGCGCAAAATGCTTGAGCATCTTGGCGCGTACGGGATCGATGCCGACGCACTCGCTCACCGCGCCATGGCCAAGGGCGCTCCCGGATATCCACTGGTCTTGAAAACCTTCGGGGAATGGATCCTTGATGAAGAAAGCCAGATCGATCGCAGCAAGCTGGCAAAAATCGCGTTCTCCGACCCGAACGCACTCGTCAGGTTGGAGGCCATTGTCCACCCACTTGTCGCACACGCGGTCGATCTGTTAATTCGCAGGGCAAAGCAAAGCATTGTGGCGATCGAGGCGATCAAGCTGCTTGAATCGGATCTCGCTGCCGGTTGCGATACGATCTGGGTCGTCGATGCCCCCGCCGAACTTCAGATCGCACGCCTGATGCACAAACGCCGCATGTCCGAAGCGGCTGCGCGCCAACGCATTGCGGCCCAATCGCCGCAGGCGTTAAAGCTGCGTGCGGCCAAGCTCGTGCTTCGCAACACCGGTTCCTTTGATAACACCTGGGAGCAGGTTCAGGAAGCCTGGAACAAACTTCCCAAGCCTGAAGAACCACTACTGCCAGAACCGCCCGTCTTACGCCCCGGCGATCTGATCGTGCGCCGCGGCCGGCCGCAGGATGCCGACGCGATCGCACGCTTCATCACCCAGGTGACCCACGGCAAGAAACGCATGACCCGCCAGGACGTGATGGCTGCTTTCGGGGAAAAGGCCTACCTATTGATCCTGCGCAATAGTGAAATTTCCGGCCTGGCCGGGTGGCAAGTTGAGAACCTGGTGACACGTATCGATGAACTGTACTTTGAAACCGGGCTGCTGCTCAATGATGCGATACCGGCGTTGATGGAGGAGGTTGAGAGAGCCTCTACCGAACTGCAAAGCGAAGCTTCGCTCCTCTTCCTGCCTCCCTACCTGGCGCAGCACGTTGGCGCCTGGCGGGCTGTCGGGTATCGCCCTCAAACAGTGCAGGCGCTCGGTGTCCGTGCCTGGCAGGAAGCCGCGCTCGAGTCAATGCCGCGCGGCGCCTCACTCTGGTTCAAGCAGCTGCGCGACGACCGGGTTCTGCGACCACTTTAGGCTTCACCCCCCCTTCATGTTTTCCCGAGCACGTAGTGCGAGGGATTACCATGATATCCACAAGCAAATGCCCGTTGAATCATGAGCCCAGTTATTGCTTGATTCGTCTCGGGGACCTCTCGCTGTGCTCGAGGAGGCACAGAGGGGTGATCCCCATCGCAGATTCCAAGGGATGACATTAAGGAAGTGTTATTCCGAACCCGCAGGGTGAGGAATCCCCATGATATCTCGGAGGATTTAGTGCCTCACTGGAAAACGGGCGAGACGGCTCGCTCTCCGGGACCTGGTCCTCAGCTATAGATGTCTCTCGTATTCCTCGTCACCTGGCTCCTCGGGATGACAGGGAGAGATATTAGATCCAGTACTCCTCGGTTTGCGTCCGGTCGCCGCCCGCATCACCTGTGTTGACGGTGCCCACCGGCTCGATCAGCATGATCTCGCACTCATGCTCGGCCGTGGGGCGGTGCTCCACGCCGCGCGGGACCACGCACAGCTCCCCTTCCGCCAGCTCGAGGTCGAGATCACGAAACTCGATCCGCATCACGCCCCGTAGCACGAGGAACACTTCATCCGTTTCGGGGTGGCTGTGCCAAACAAACTCCCCTTCGATTTTGGCCAGTTTGAAATGTATGTCGTTCATGCGGGCGATGATGCGCGGCGACCAATGCTCATCAACCCTGACCAGCTTCTCTCGCAGATTAACCGCTTGAAGCTCCATCGATCCACTCTCCTGGTACCCGGGAGAATACATTCGCTCTCATCCAATGCGCAGCGGCTTGCGAATGGAAACCTATGCCTGCGGTCTCCTTGGTGGTGTTTACCAGCTTTGCACCATAGGATGATGTTAACTGTGATCAAACCACCCAGGACGACAAGACCCACCCCAAGCAGTACATAGAACATTCTCGCGCCACCTTACCCAATGATCCGAACCAAGACGCGTGCCCTGCGGGCATTCATGAACCAGCTCCAATTGAGGATACCTCCTGCCATGCTGAACAACCCCACAGCAACTAGAAGTATTCCAGAAAGATTCATGCATACCCTCCGTGTATGCTAGAGAACTTCCTGACATGGCACCCTCGTACGCAAGCATCATTGGAAAGTGCTCCCTTGCATGGACCTGCAGGATGATTCAGAAGCGTGACCGCGCTCTCTGAAGGATGCGAGCCAGATGTCGGATTAATTGCGCTGAAAGCGGGTTGTGTGCCGGAGTATGGAGCCTACCACCAGATCCGGAACGAGTCACGTGTCATCGTGAGGACGGTCCCGGAAACAACGAAGAACTCCAGGTCGACCTCCGCCCCGGGGGTTTGCCCATCAAAGGACAGCTCAAGCGAGCTCACGCCTTTATCATCGGTAGGCTGCATCAGGAGAGTGCGAGTTTCGCCTATGAAGTGCGCCACCAGCGTCACAGCCGCCGATTCGACCGGGAGCAGGTTCTGGTCGCGCACGACCACATTCACCATCTGCACACCGCTCGAACCCATGACTGGCCGGGCCACTGAGGCCTGGGGAATCAGATTGACGACCTGGTAAAGCTGAGCGTCATTCGGTGTCTTCGGGCGCAGCAGTTCGCGATCGTACTCCATGAGTTCGAAATGCATCCGCCCGAGGGGGGCAACCTGCACCTGTCCACCAGTAGGATTCTCCGGATACCAGTCAAGACGAAAGCCCTGGAAGTACTGGACCAGCCGATCATTCTCGATCGTGAATTCGGAAACAGGGTAGCCGAAGAGCTGCGGACCTCCATGGTCGCGATAGAAATCGAGGAACATGAAGCACACGCTGTGTCCGCTGATCGGGTAGTACTCGCAGTCTGCGCTTGAGCCGCTCGCCAGCGGATCGGCCAGGTTCAGCGCACGCTCGCCGACGAAAACCACACCCAGTTCCTTCAAACCCACCTGCATACTCCCCGTGCCTGGGTTGGCGAAGTACTCCATACGGCTGTTCTGGGTGTACTGAACTACAAGCCCGGTCCAGTAGTCGACAAAAGCATCCGTGATCGGGAAGCCAAGGATATCCAGCCCGCCATGTGAGTCGAAATAGTCGGTAAATTCGGGGTCGAGGGTGTGTCCGGTCTCGGAGTAATAGCGGCCTACTCCACCCTGGGCGAGGACCGGGATGGTCAGCCCAAGCAGGAGCAGCGTTGCAAGCAAGTATGGCAGGACGCGGCGGATCCTGATGGAGGAACCCCTTTCACGGCTATACGAACAGCCGTTCCAAGCATAGATTCGAAAGGATAAGCGCGCAACAGGACCAGAGTACTATCGGTTGTCTTCCCCAGTCCGCATACGCAGGTAGGAATCGTAGCGCTCGGGTGTGATGGTCCCTCCCTCGACTGCGGCGATCACGGCACAGCCTGGCTCATGGACATGCGTACAATCCGAGAAATCACAACCAGCGACAAGCTCCCGCATCTCCGGAAAGTAGGCGTCCAACTCCTCGGGTTCGATGTCCCAAAGTGCAAGCGCCTTCAATCCCGGTGTATCAGCAACATAGCCTCCAAAATCGAGGGCGATCAGCTTCGGAGCCACTGTCGTATGGCGGCCGCGACCGGTGGCCTGGTTCATCTCGCGCGTGCGCAACTCTAACCCGGGCTGCACGGCGTTGAGTAAACTGGACTTTCCCACGCCCGATGGACCGGCGAACACGGAGATCTTATCCCGCAGTACCTTACGAAGGTTACTGACCCCCTTGCCCGTCTCGGCGGAGGTATAGAGCACCGGGTAGCCGAGATCCTCATAGGGATCGAATTCCGACCGGGCGCTGCGGCCGACAACCAGATCAAGCTTATTGGCGATGATCAAGGCCGGGATATCCTCGCGTTCAGCCACAACGAGGAAACGGTCAAGCATGCGGAAGTTCGGATCGGGATTGGCGCAGGCAAAGACGAACAATGCCTGGTCAAGGTTGGCGACCAGCACCTGCTCCTGGTCAGGCCTGCCCGGTGCCTGACGCGAGAGCACCCGCTCGCGTTCTTCGATCTCTTCGATCGAACCGCTCCCGTCTTCCAGACGGCTTACACGCACCCGGTCACCGATGGCAGCCGCATCCCCCTCACGCCTGCCCTGGGTGAGCCGGCCTCGCAGCCGGGCAGTGATGACCCCCTCCTCTGTCTCGACTTCGAAAAGACCCGATTGGGCCTTGACGATCAGACCACGCAGCTCGTCTGGATCGGGGACGGTCAAGGTTGGGGGGTTCCCTCCCCATCGTCCGGTTCAGGCGTGCGCTCAACCCACATCCTGGCCTCCCAGGGGAAAAGCTGCAGCGGACGACCTTTGAAGTAGGTCTCGACCAGGCGGCGGAAGATCGGTGCGCCATAATCTGAGCCTTCGCCGATATTCTCGACGATTACGGCGATGGCTATGTCAGGCAGATCCTCGCGCCCTTCAAACGTATAGCCAGAGAACCAGGCATGCGATTCGGCTACGCCGGTGGTGGAGGCGGTTCCGGTCTTGCCGGCTACGTTCAAGTTGAGGCCCAAGAAGCGGCGGTACGCTGTGCCGCGCGGGTTCTCGATCACCATCACCATCGCTTCCTGGATGGCGGTCAGTGTCTCCGGGCTGACAGGCAGCGTGCCTTGTTCCACCGCTGCGAACTGTTCGAGCACTTCACCCTCGCCATTCTCCACCCGCGAGACAATTTGGGGCTGGTATAGGGTTCCCCCGTTTCCCACGGCAGCTATATAGCGCGCAACCTGGAGCGGGGTCACCTCGAGGAAGTTCTGCCCGATCGCCAGCTGCACCGGATCTCGGAAGGTCCACGCCTCGCCTGTGCGGGCGAGCTTGGTTTCCGAGCTTGGCACGGTGCCTGCCTCGTCGCCGATCTCGATCCCGGTCGACTGCCCCAGCCCAAAGCCCACCGCCATCTCCGAGATAGCGTCGGGCAGGCCGTTCTGGTAGAGCGTGTATCCGATGTGGTAGAACCACGGGTTGCAGGAGCGCATCAAACCACCCTGCAGCGTCAGGTCACCGGAGGCCGGCAGTTCGTGCTCAAGGGTCCAATCATCGAGTACGAGTCCCGGAACCTCGGTCCATTGTGACGGGCAATTATAGACTGTGTCCGGTTCGAACAACCCGCTCTCGAGCGCCGCAGCCATGGTGATGATCTTGAAGGTCGAGCCGGGCGGGTACAGCCCCTGGACGGCGCGATTGACAAAGGGCTGATTGGAACTGTTTAGCATCTGGAATGTGGCGTCATCCCAGTTCGGGTTGAGCGGATTGAACAGATTCGGATCGAAGGCCGGTGAGGAGGCCATTGCCAGCACGGCCCCGGTGTCGCGCTCAAGCACGACGATCGCGCCCGAGAAGCCCTCCAGCGAGCGCTGGGCAATCTCCTGCAGATCACGGTCAAGCGTGGTGTAGACGGCATACGGCGGCTCTGAAGCGCGCGATTCGACAACCTGCAAGGTATTACCGTCTGCGTCGCGCAAATAGAGCGTGCCGCCCGGTTTACCGCGTAATTCCTTTTCGTAGGCGTCCTCGATGCCGATCCGCCCGATGAACTCGTCGCCGCTGTAACCCTCGCTCAAACGCTGCTCGTACTCCTCGGTCTGGATCTGTGCCACATAACCAACCGCATGGGGCGCCACGCCGCCGGCAAATGGCGTAAGTCCGCTGCCATAGTAGTAGCGTGCGGCGTAGGTCTGGGCGAAGACCCCACCCACCGACCCGAGCAGGCCACCTACTGCCTGATAATCTTCATAGGGCACAACACCGAGCGGTGTGAACCAGTCCGTATTGCGGTTGTTATCATAGCGAGCCAGGATCGGATCGACGTCGACCAAGTTGAATAAGCGGCGCAGCGTGCTCAACATGCTCTCCTCAGCGTCCTGACCACCGATGCGGTTGGGGACGATCCACAACCCGGCGACGTTGTCCTGCCCGGCCAGCGGCTCGGCTGCCAGTGCCTGACCCTGACGGTCGTAGATATTGGCCCGTGCCGGATTGATGATCTGGAGCGAAAGCAGCTGGCCATTCTCCAACTCAGGCAGGATCGTGGCTGGCGTCCAATCGATGCGCCAATCCCCCCCCTGTTCACGGGTTAGATCCATGCGCGTCTCGCGCGAGAAGGCACCCAGCACCGCGCTGTGCAGCGTCACCCTGAAACGAACCTCACCTCGCGCGGGGCTGGCGACGAGCGCCGAGACCAGTTGGTATTCCACCTGGGAGGCAGCCAGCGTCGATTCAACGGTCCGATAGGCTTCACTAAAGGCTTCGAGCGGCTCAGCTTCACGCGCCCCGGGGCTGAGCATCGCATACATCCGCTCGTAATCTCCGACCACCCAGGCGTCGAGAAACTGGCGGGCGGCGCTATTTGGATCGGGCGCAGGTTCGGTCGTCTGGACCGGATTGGGCAGCGTCGGCGTCGTCCCAGCTTCGGGGCTTCCCGATCCAAAGAACGTGCAGCCCACCAGCGTCATCACCAGCAGTGCCAGTACAGGCAAACGTTGCTTCACAACTCTCCCTTTTCAATCATCGAGTAAACGTCACAATCATAACCTGTGTGGCGCATACACGCGCTCGGGATATCCACCGGCGGGGTGTCACCCAGTGCACGCATAGCGCGGGCCAGATGACAAATCGGCAAACCCATCACGTTTGCGAAACAACCGCTCATCGCGCCCAAATCGGCCGGGTTAAAAATCGCATCCTGGATGCCGTAGGCTCCCGCTTTGTCAAAAGGCGATCTACCCGCGATGTAGCTGCGGATGTCCGCATCCGAATAGGCGCGCATCGGGACGATGGTTTCACAAATCTCATTGTAGATTTCAGTCGCCCAGGATGGTTTCAGAGCGATGGCCGTGATTACAGTGTGATGGCGGCCACGCAGTTCCCGAAGCATTCGTTGTGCATCCTCATCGTCTTGCGGCTTGCCCATGACTTTTCCACCCGACACGACCAGTGTATCTGCGGCCAGGGTTATACTGCCCGGCTCACAAACTTGCCGCGCGGCATGTGCTTTGCTTGTTGCCAGCCGAAGGGCAATTGCCCGGGGTGATTCGCCCGGCCGCTGCGACTCGTCCGAATGAGTCTCGCAGCGTTCGAATCTCCACCCGGTCAGCGCCAGCAGTTCGGCGCGACGTGGTGAAGCAGAGGCGAGTACGAGACCGGCGTCAACAGACATGCTGTGTCTTATCGGATTAAGCAGGCTCAGTGGCTTCCGTCGCCATGAACATGGCCGTGATCGAGTTCCTCGGGTGCCGCTGCCCGCAGAGCAAGCACGGTCACATCGAAGTGCAGGTCCTTGCCGGCCAGGGGATGGTTCAGATCCACGTTGATCTCATCGCCTTCAATCCCAATGATGCGCGCCAGCAGCAGGTCGCCCTCCGGTTCGCGCATCTCGAATACTGTCCCTACCTCAACCGGGATCGAGCCGGGAAAATCATCCCGCTCAACGGTGATGAACGCCTCATCATCGATATCACCATAGCCGTCTTCGGCCTTGACTTCCACGTGGCGCGATTCCCCGACCGCCATGCCGTATAATTCAGTTTCCAGGCCCGAGATGATCTGGCCCTGGCCCTGGATAAACTCGATCGGCTCGCGATCTTCAGGATCGGCCGTATCAACCACCTCACCATCCACGGTGAGCTTGTAATCGAGCTGGACTACCCAGTTATCCTTAACAACGATTTCCTCAGACAAAAGAACCTCCCTACGCTCGTCCGCCCGATGTGACGGCCTGCGCCGGATTCTAACATAGGGCTGCGCAGTCCCTCCCTTCTTCCTGGAACCACTCGTTTCACTATATCGTTATGGGTATCTCTCGTCGCAATGCTCCTCGGGATGACATTCATGGGTCTTTCTGAACCCTTCTCCTCTGTCTTCCCGAGCACGGAATGCGAGGGATCCCCATGATGCTCAGAAACAAGGCGTATTCGATTCATGAGCCGGAGTTTGAAACGAGTCGTCTCGGGGCCCCTCGGCTTCGCTCGGGGAGGCACGGAGAGGAGATCCTTTTCGTGGGTATCCCGAGATGACATTCGTTGGATGTGTCATCCCGAGCACGTAGTGCGAGGGATCCCCAGAATGTAAGAAGAGCAAGTCGCCATTTCCTCATGAGCCCGGACTTCGTATGAGACGTCCCGGGTATCCCTCGTCGCGTCACTCCTCGGGATGACATGGAGGACGAGCCCCCGATGGTACAATCGACGGGTATGGACCTCTTCCAGCACGCCATGCAGGACCGCATCGCCCGCGAAGCCCCGCTTGCAGCGCGCATGCGCCCTCGGACGTTAGATGAGTTCGAAGGCCAGGACGAAATCGTCGGTGAGGGCCGCTTGCTGCGGCGGGCGATCGAAGCTGATCGCCTGTTCTCCTCGCTCCTGCTCTGGGGGCCGCCTGGCACGGGTAAAACCACGCTGGCGATGGTCATCGCCAATTCCACCCAATCCCATTTCGAGACGATCTCCGCCGTCCTGGCTGGCAAGGCCGAGCTCAGAACGGTAATCAAGGCCGCCGATGAGCGCCGTATGCTGTATGGCACGCGCACGATCCTCTTCGTCGACGAAGTCCACCGCTGGAACAAGGCTCAGCAAGATGCACTTCTGCCCCACGTAGAGACCGGCACGATCACCCTCATCGGCGCAACAACGGAGAATCCCTACTTCGAGGTGATCGGTGCGCTCGTTTCACGCTCGCGCATTTTCCAACTGCGCCCACTTGAGGACGAGGATGTGCTCGCTATCCTGCAGCGCGCGCTTACCGACCCCGAGCGCGGCTACGGGAAACGCCAGATCGAGCTCGACCCCCAGGCAGCTGAGCATTTCGTGCGCGTGGCTGGCGGTGACGCCCGCAACGCGCTCAACGCGCTTGAGCTGGCCGTCGAGACAACCCGGCCTGACCCAGATAACACCATCAAGATCTCACTCAGCGTGGCCCAGGAATCGATCCAGCGCCGGGCAGTCCTGTATGACAAAGACGGCGATGCTCACTACGACACCATTTCCGCCTTTATTAAATCCGTGCGCGGGTCTGATCCTGACGCCGCACTATACTGGTTGGCGAAAATGCTCTACGCGGGCGAGGATCCGCGTTTCATCCTGCGCCGGCTGCTTGTGCTTGCCTCAGAAGACATCGGTCTTGCCGATCCTTCAGGACTGGTTGTGGCGGCCGCTGCGATGCGGTCCTTCGAGTTCATCGGACTCCCGGAAGGTGTGTACCCGATCGTTGAAGCCACGCTCTACCTCGCGACCGCTCCAAAATCAAACAGCGCTGGTGCATACTTTAAGGCCTACAAACTGCTCGAGGAACGCGGCGTGGTCGAGGTCCCCAAACACCTGAAGGACGGCAGCCGGGACGCTCGCTCCCTCGGCCACGGCCAGGACTACGAATATCCACACGACCATGATGGGCACCATATCGGCCAGGGTTACTTGCCCGACGAGTTGCTCGGAACCTATTTTTATCAACCTGGAGATCAGGGCCAAGAGCCCCAGATCCAGGAGCGACTGGAACGCTGGCGGTCCGCTCAGCGGGCGGCGTTGGAAATCGAGGCTACGGTTGAGATACCCGAATTGAGCGAGACCGAGATCGAACGCATCAAGCGCGGCTTCAGCGCCCGCCGGCGCACCACCTGGGCGGATCAGACGTGACGCTTCTTTACCTGATCCGCCACGGACATAACGAGTATGTCGGCAAGGGCAAGCTCGCCGGACGACTGCCCGGTGTGCATCTTTCCGAACTCGGGGAACGGCAGTCCACAGCCTTGGCCGCGCTGTTGAAACCGGTGCGTTTCCAGGCTATCTACGCCAGTCCGCTTGAGCGCACGATGGAGACTGCTGCCCCGATCGCAGCTGCGCAAGGCAAAGAAGTCCAACCGCTTCCGGCACTGCTTGAGATCGACTACGGCTCCTGGCAGGGTGCTTCACTCAAAGTGCTGCGGCGCCGGAAGCTCTGGCCGGCGATACAGACCAGCCCCTCCTTGGCCCGCTTCCCGAACGGCGAGTCCTTCACTGAAGCTCAGTTCAGGATCGTCGCTGCATTGGAGGACTTGCAAATTCGTCATCGCGGCCAAAAGGCGATCGTCGCCGTGGTGTTCCACTCTGATCCAATCAAACTTGCCATCGCTCACTACCTCGGCCTCCCGCTTGATCTATTCCAACGCCTGACCGTTGATCCGGCCTCCTTCAGCGTCCTGGCTTTTGGTGAACACTTCGTCCGGCTGCTCAAGCTAAACGACAACCGCGCCACCCATCCCGATCAAGCGGGGTGATATACTTCCAGCGAGTCGACCCTGGTTTGTATACCAAGACTGTCTTCCGACTATGGCTTCGATCACCTATGAACTGCACCCTGTAGAGAGTATTACAACTGGCGCCATCGGGCTGCCGGGCAAGCGTGTTTTCTATCTGCAAGGCCGGGCGGATGATCAACTTGTCACACTGATCGTCGAAAAACAGCAGATCCAATCCCTGGCAGTCGGCCTCGAACAATTCCTGATCGACCTGGAAGATCGCCTACCCGATCTGCCGCAGGCCTCGGCCGAATATGATGACGTCGAGATGGGGCTTGAAGAACCGATTGACCCGGCCTTCCGCGTCGGACACATGGGCCTGGGCTATGATGAAGAGAGTGATCTACTCGTGCTCGTGGCGCGTGAGATCCAACCACCGGAAGCAGACCCCGACCTTGCAGCCGTGGCACGCTTCTGGTGCAGCCGTTCCCAATTGCGCAAGATGTGCGCGTGGGGACTTGTCGTTTCGGAGCAGGGCCGACCGATCTGTGGCAACTGCGGTGAACCGATGGATCCGGAAGGTCATTTTTGTCCCAAGCGCAACGGACACAAGCACTAACCATCCCCCTCAGCCTACATGGATCATTCACCACGCCCAGACACTAATCAACCCGTGGATGACACCGGAGATTACACGTCCGAGGTCCTGGACCTGCTCGAGCACGGCTCGATCGAGCCGCTGGGCCAGGTTGTGTGGGGATCGAATTACACCTTTCTCGTAAGCATACGCCAGGATGAAACATCCATCCAAGCAATCTACAAGCCTGCACGCGGAGAACGCCCCCTCTGGGACTTCCCACACGGCAGTCTGGTGGAGCGTGAAGCGGCAGCGTACCTGGTGAGCAAGGCCCTGACGTGGGGATTGGTGCCGCCGACAATCCTGCGCCAGGACGGTCCTGCCGGTCCTGGTTCCCTCCAGTTCTACATCGAGGCCAATCCAGAGGAACATTACTTCACGTTAAGTGAGACGCAAAAACAACGTTTGCGCCCGCTGGCGCTGTTTGACATCCTGGTCAACAACGCCGATCGTAAGGGTGGACACATCCTCGTCGATGGAAGTGGAAAGCTCTGGTCCATCGACCATGGCGTGTGTTTCCACGTTGAGCCGAAGCTCCGCACCGTCATATGGGATTTCATCGGTGAGCCGATCCCGGGCAACCTGCTGTTAGATATTCAAAACCTCTTTGACCAATTAACCCCGGGCAGCCCTTTCTCGGACCAGCTATCAAACTTGCTGGAGGAGTCCGAGATCGAGGCTCTGAGGCAGCGCGCCCACGCACTGCTCAGCGAGCCGGAATTCCCCGGACCCGGACCCGGACGGCCCTATCCATGGCCGTTGGTATAATCAGCTGACCCGTCAGGGGATCCGAATCCTCTATGCGTGAAATCCGTCTCGCCTTCCTGGGCTTTGGCAATGTCGGAAGCGCTCTTGCCCGTCTACTGCTCTCCAAACGATCCGAACTTGAATCCCGTTACGGTGTTTCCTGGCGGGTTGTGGGGTTGATGACCGGATCTCACGGCGCTGCCATCGACCAGGACGGGATCGACCTCGCTCAGGCCTTGGATATCACCGCCCAAGGGGTTGCCCTGAATGCGCTCTCGACCAACCCTGCACCGCCTGATGCGCTGACCTTCATCGCCGGCTGCGCTGCGGATTTGCTTTTCGAGAACACGCCCGTCAGCTATGCGGATGGCGAGCCAGCCGTGAGCCACATACGGGCTGCGCTCGAAGCGGGTATGCATGTGGCAACCGCTAATAAAGGCCCGGTTGTTCACGCCTACCACGAGCTGAGCCGGTTGGCGGCCGCACGGGGACGCAGTTTCTTATTCGAGTCAACGGTAATGGATGGCGCTCCGATCTTCTCCCTCTGGCGTTCTTCTCTCCCGGGCGCAAAGCTTGATTCGTTCCGGGGCATTTTGAACTCAACCACCAATTTAATCCTGACCATGATGGAGTCCGGCTCATCGTATGAGCAAGCCCTGGTCTACGCCCAGGAGATCGGCATCGCTGAGACCGACCCTTCCGGCGATATCGAGGGCTGGGACGCCGCGGTGAAAGTCGCCGCGCTGGTCACGGTCTTGATGGATCACCCCCTTAAACCCAATCAGGTCGTGCGCCAGGGCATCCAGGCCATTACCCCCGAAATGATTGAGCAGGCCTCGCAAAACAACCAGCGCTGGAAGCTGGTATGCACCGCACGTCGCACCACGGGCAGCGTGATGGCCGAGGTGCGACCAGAGATCGTTGCCCGCCAGGATCCGCTATACGCCATTTCAGGCACCTCTTCTGCTATCACATTCCATAGTGACGTTCTGGGTCCCCTAACTGTTTTGGAAGAAAATCCGGGACCAGAAACGACGGCCTACGGGCTGCTGGCGGACATGCTGAACGCGATCGAACTCGATGGACGATAGTCTGGAACGATGTTCCTAAACCCTCTATCCTCCTGAGCGCCGGTCCTGATATCTGGAGATCTGATTGGAAAATAATCCGTTCATCGCCTTACTGCTGATCACCGGCCTGGCTCTGGTTGTGCCGATCATCACCAGCCGCGTACGCCGCATCTCTCTTCCAATCGTCGTCGGAGAGATCCTGGCCGGCATCATCATCGGTCGCAGCGGTCTTAACCTGATCGAGTCCTCGCCTATCCTCGATTTCCTGGCTGAATTCGGTTTCGCCTTCCTGATGTTCCTCTCCGGGCTGGAAGTCAACTTCGATCTCCTAATACCCTCCTCCATCCGCCAGGCGTTGGATATCCGCCGACCACTTCCGATGGCGATCATGATTTTCATTGGTACGCTCGGCTTTGCGCTGGGCGCCTCGGCCGTCTTGATGAGGATGGGCCTGGTTGACAGCCCGCTTTTGATGGGCTTGATCCTCAGCACGACTTCGCTCGGGGTCGTTGTGCCGGTGTTGAAAGAACGCAGCCTGCTCGGGTCCGAGTTCGGGCAGGTGATGCTCGTGGCAGCCTCGGTGGCCGACTTCGCCACGCTGCTGCTGCTTACAGTCGTGATCGCGATCCGCAGCACCGGCCTTACCCTCGATCTCTTGCTGATCCCGGCACTGCTCCTGGCGTTCATCCTGGCCGTGAGGTTGGTGCAGCGCTTTGGACGCGCTCTCTTCTTACAACGCATCCTGCGTGAACTCTCGAGCGCCACGGCTCAGATCCGCATTCGCGGGGCATTCGCCCTGATGGTGGCCTGGGTCGTACTAGCCGAAGCGCTCGGTGTGGAAGTGATCCTGGGCGCCTTCCTGGCCGGTGCCATCGCCGGTCTCGTGGCGGACGTTGGCGACGAGGGAGCACAGGAGAAGCTGGACGCGATCGGATATGGCTTCTTCATCCCAATCTTCTTCATCATGGTTGGCGTGAACTTCAACCTGGCGGCTTTGTCCGGATCACCACAGGCGATGCTGCTCGTGCCTATATTGGTCGTCATCGCCTACCTGGTCAAGATCGTGCCAGCGCTTTTACTACGGCGCAGCTTCTCCTGGCGGGAGACGCTGTCAGGCGGGATGCTGCTCTCGTCGCGCCTATCCCTGATTATCGCCGCCGCTTCGATCGCCCTCAGCCTGGGCTTGATCACGGACGCGATCAACGCCGCTGTGATCCTGCTGGCCGTGATTTCGGTCACACTCTCACCATTAGCTTTCAACCGGCTTCACCCACAGCGTGACGAGATCCGCCGCAGCGGTGTGATCATCATTGGCCAGGATCAGCTGGCCGAGTACCTGGTAGGACGCCTGATCCAGTCAGGAGAACCGGTCTATGTCATCTGTCCGGATGAAAGCCGTCTGCAGGCCTTCCATGAAATGGCTGTCAAACTCGTGCTGGGCTGTCCAGACCTGGAGGATGCCTTCCAGCAAGCCGGGGCTGATCAAGCCCGTGCCCTTGTTGATCTGACGACGTCCGTGGAAGAGACGCTTAAAGTCTGCGACCTGGCCGTGGACCGCTTCCGCATCCCGCTGGTTATCTCGCGCATCAGCGAGGTCGAGCTTATACCACGCCTGCATGCGCGCGGCGTGAAAGTCGTCCAGCCGGCTCTGGCAATCGCCATGGCATTGGAAGGCGCCTTACGCTACCCATCTGTCTTCGACCTCCTGACCCAGGACACATCAGATGACATCGACGTTACCGAAGTTCGTGTACGCAGCAAGATCCTGGCTGGATCCCCACTGCGGCGCATCCGCCTGCCGGGCAACGCTCTCATCCTCAGCCTGCAGCGCGACAGCACTGTAATAGTGCCCCATGGTGACACGCGCCTCGAATTGGATGATCTGATCGGGCTCATCGGAAGCTCGGCTGCCCTCGAGCGGGCCCGGGCGATGCTGAGCGGCTAACCCAACGGGCTGCTCCCCGACAGCTACCTGTACCCCCGATATATATTGTGACTATATTGGTCCTATTCAAACCTTGAGATGGAGAATATCCCTCGATCATTCACCCAAGAAGCCACGTTCCTGGGTTCCTTGCCCTGCTGCTCACTGACGCTCATCCCGGGCGCCTACACAGCTGCAACCAGCGAGGGTACGGACGCAGAGATGCGGGCGTGGAGACCTCGGTGGCAGCCAGCCTGGCTTTTGACAGCGTCGTGAAGACGGCCGCCGCTGAGCTCATTCCCGCGGCAACCGCAACGCCCTAGAGTCCACCGACACACGAACAGAGCTGGACGCCGGTCCCCACGCCGACCTCCAGCCTGCTCTCCATCCGGGCCGAAATCAACACGAACTGCCGCACTGGTCCCGATCCGGTCTACCCGGTGAGCGGGTACCTGACGGACGGCGAGCCTTCTACCATACTCGGCCAACTCAAGGGCGGCGGGCGGTGGAATGTCGCCAACTGCCAATCCCGCGACGGCTACTGCCAGTCCGCAATATTCGTTCTCCTGGCGCATGCTCGCAAACGGGCACCAGTTCACCGGCTAACTGGAGCAGAGTGGAGCCAAGCATGCCTGTTCCGGAGCGCACAGCGGTTACTCGCTCCCAAACTCCTGTCTTGGGCCTTAGGCAATCTGTTCATCCGAAAACCTCTTGTGCAGTTGGACCATGGCTCCCTCCTGAAATCGGTGAGGGAGCTTATTATCAGAGTCCAATTTTCAATTGCAAAGAGTCCAGTTTTCAATTTCAAATGACAATCAACCATTGATTCTTGACATGAGCCGTATAAGGCTGTAGACTGGCCGGGTATTCAAGTTAAAGAGGTGCACAATGTCGAAGATCAGCATGAACATCCTCCCGGGTCGCCCCACCGCTGTTGCATTCGGTGCCGACGTACCCACGCGCAGTGCGCCTGCTCAGCGTTAGCCTCCACCAGGAATAGCAACCGCGGGCGCACACCAGCGCCCGC